>JAFTEC010000137.1 GCA_017453865.1 Lachnospiraceae bacterium | reverse complement strand
TTTGGTCACAGGTTATTCTCTGGAGCCGCCAACGGACCCCTCTCTTTTCGAGTTATGTAAACTCGAAAAGGATGTGGATCATCATATCGGGGATGTCAGGGACTATGAAGGGCTTTTGAAGGTATTTAAGGAGACAAAGCCCGAAATTGTCTTTCACCTGGCGGCGCAGCCCATAGTCCGTACCTCCTACCGTGAGCCAAGACTTACCTACGAAACAAATGTGATGGGAACCGTAAACCTTCTGGAGTGTGTGAGGAAAACGGACTCTGTGAGGAGTGTTTTAAATGTCACAACGGACAAGGTTTACCTGAATAATGATGAGGATAAGGCATTTACGGAGGATATGCCCCTGGACGGCTATGATCCGTATTCGAACAGCAAGTCCTGTTCGGAGCTTGTTACCCACAGCTATATAAAGAGCTTCTTTAGTGACGGGGCGGGACCCCGGGTTTCAACGGCAAGGGCCGGAAATGTCATAGGAGGCGGCGACTTTGCCTCTGACAGGCTTATCCCGGACTGCGTAAGGGCAGCGGAGAGGCAGGAAAAGGTGATAATAAGGAATCCCGCTTCGACACGTCCCTTCCAGCATGTGCTGGAGCCGGTCACGGTTTATGCGGATATAGCGGCAAGGCAGTATGAGGATCCGGAGTATGCTGACTTCTACAATGTGGGACCGGAGCTTAGCGACGTTAAAACTGCCGGGGAGCTTGCAGAGATCTTCTGCCGGGAGTGGGGAGACGGTCTTGAGACTGAGGTGAGAAGTGACGGAGGACCTCATGAGGCAGCTTTCTTAAAGCTGGATTGCAGCAGATTAAAGAAAAAGCTTGGATGGAGAAGTATCTGGAATGTGGAGGCTGCGGTAAAAAACACCGTGAAATGGAGCAGGATCTATGTTGAGAAGGGCGATGTGAGGAAGGAGCTTTTCAGGCAGATAGACGAATACCTGCGTGAAGGGAAGGATCCTTCGCTGCGCCCGGGATGACAATTATGAATTTCGATAACTTAAGTGAAAAGGAAGCCCGGGAAAAGATCCTTGGGATCGTCCGGGAATACGCAAAAAAATATCACGAGGAGAAAAAGCCCTACAAAGAGGGTGACAGGATCCCCTATGCAGGGCGTGTTTATGATGCGGAGGAGATAACGAAGCTCGTTGATTCCTCCCTGGAATTCTGGCTTACTGCGGGGCATTACACCGCGGAATTTGAAAAAAGCTTTGCGGAGTATCTGGGGCTAAGGTATGTATCAATAGTCAACTCCGGTTCCAGCGCGAATCTTCTTGCCTTTATGACCCTGACAAGTCCGCTTTTAAAGGAAAGAAGGATCAGGCGGGGAGACGAGGTCATTACCGTGGCAGCGGGCTTTCCCACCACGGTCGCGCCCATCATCCAGTACGGAGCAGTCCCGGTCTTCGTCGATGTTACGATTCCGGGATACAATATTGACGTAACAAGGCTTGAGGATGCGTATTCGGAAAAGACAAAGGCGGTAATGCTCGCCCATACTCTTGGGAACCCCTTTGATCTAAGGAGTGTAAAGGATTTCTGTGACAGGCATGGTCTCTGGCTCATTGAGGATAACTGCGATGCGCTGGGCTCGGTATATGAGCTTGACGGAAAAGAAAGGCTTACCGGAACAGTCGGAGATATCGGAACCTCATCCTTTTACCCGCCCCATCATATGACAATGGGAGAGGGCGGGGCGGTATACACCGATGATCCGCTGCTCCATAAGATCTCAAGATCCATCCGTGACTGGGGGCGTGACTGCAGCTGTCCTCCGGGAGTTGACAATTCCTGCGGGCATCGGTACGACGGGAGATACGGACTCCTTCCCGAGGGCTACGACCATAAATACGTGTACTCCCACTTCGGCTACAACCTTAAAGCTACCGATATGCAGGCAGCAGTGGGACTGGCACAGTTAAAGAAATTCCCTTCTTTTGTGAAAAGAAGAAGGGAGAATTTTGAGATTCTTTATGAGGGTCTTAAGGATCTAAGTGATGTTTTCATACTTCCCGAGGCTGCGGAGAATTCAAGGCCATCCTGGTTTGGATTTCTGCTTACCGTAAAAACAGGTTTTTCAAGGAAAAGAATCGTTCAATACATAGAGGATGAAAGGATTCAGACCCGTATGCTCTTTTCGGGAAACCTGATAAAGCACCCCTGCTTTGATGATATAAGAGGAGATAGCAGCGCCTACCGTGTCGTAGGGGGGCTTGATAATACGGACAGGATAATGAATGATACCTTCTGGACAGGGCTTTACCCGGGAATGGATGAGGCACGGCTAGACAGGATGATAAGGGTAATACATGAGGCGGTAGAAAACAGCTGATGAAAAAGACAGAGCTTCTGGACTGCACTCTCCGGGACGGAGGGTTTATAAATGAATGGCGTTTCGGACGGGGGGATATAGCAAATCTCTTCGAGAGGTCGGTTTCCGCGGGAATAGATTATATCGAAGCGGGCTTTATTGACGAGCGTGAGGAGTTTGACCCGGACCGCAGCATTACTCCGGATTCCGAAGGTATGGACAGACTTATTAAGGGGCTTGACCATGGCAGCTCCAGGATCTTTGCCATGATAGACTACGGGACCTGTGATATTTCAAGGATCAAGGATGCGGCGGATTCCGAGATCGACGGCATCAGGGTTATGATAAAGAAAAAGACAAGGTATGAGGCTCTTGATTTCTGCCGAAGGCTGAAGGAAAAGGGCTATCTCGTCGGGGCCCAGCCGGTATCGGTAACGGGCTACGACGACGATGAAATGAAGGAGCTGGTGGATGAGATGAACCGCCTTGAGCCCTTTGCAATGTATATAGTCGATACCTACGGTCTTCTTGACAGAAGCCATCTTCTCCATATCTTTGACCTTATCGACGGAAGGCTTAAGAAGGGGATAAGGATAGGCTACCACGCCCACAATAATTTCCAGCTTGCGTTTTCAAATTCCGTAGCCCTTATGGAGGCAGAGAGCGACAGGGATATTATTATAGACGGCTCAGCCTACGGTATGGGAAAGTCTGCCGGAAACTGCCCCCTGGAGCTTCTTACCGCATATCTCAATGAGAACCGGGGGAGCAATTATCATACGAGCCAGATCCTTGAAATGATAGACACAGGGGTAATGAAGATATATGAAAAATCACCCTGGGGCTATCAAATGCAGTATTTCCTCTGTGCCAGCAACGACTGCCACCCGAAGTACGCCCAGTACCTTCTGCAGAAAAAGACACTGTCCGTTAAACAGATCGATGACATACTCTCAAGGATAGAAGAGGATGAGAGTCTTGCCTTTAATAAGTCGTATATCGAGAAGCTCTACGTGGAATACCAGAAGAACGAGATAAACGATGAGGGCGACATAGAGAGACTAAAAAACGTTTTCCAAGCCGGAGGTCCCGTGCTTGTCCTTGGACCGGCACCCTCCGTACACAGCCGGAAAAAGGAGATAGATGACTTTATCGGGGAATATGACCCGCTGATAATATCCATTAATTTCCTGCCGGATGAGTATGATCCGGATCTGCTCTTTTTGAGTAACAGTAAGAGGTATATGCAGCTTTCTTCAAGGCTCGAAAAAAAGGACGGGGCAGTTCAGATACCTGTAATCGCCACCAGCAACGTCACGGCGGCGAAGGAGGGCTTTGACTACAATCTGGATTACTCCTCCCTTATAGACGAGAGCTTCGATATACCGGATAATTCCCTTCCCATGTTTCTCCGTCTCCTTGATAAGACCGCTGTGAAGACAGCCTATCTCGCGGGCTTTGACGGCTATGTTCAGGAAAGAGGGAAGAATTACAGCGAGCCCGCAATGGAGTATGAATTTGCAGCCGATTATGCCATAAAGCTCAATTCCTATACGGCGGATGTGATCCGGAAGCTAAGGGAGAGAATGGAAATAAGCTTTATCACTCCCTCCAGATATGAAGAATGACAGTGACGAATGACAGTGACGAATGAGGTGTTATGTCAACCAAAACAGATGGAGAAAAGGCAATTAAGGCGGTCCTCTGGGATATGGACGGAACCCTTTTTAATACCAAGCCCGGTATAGAAAGGGCTGTGGGAGAGACTCTTGAAATAAAGGGTTTTCCTGCATTGGAGCCCGGAGTCATCGATAATTTCATAGGTCCGCCCATACAATACGGCTTCAGGGATCATCTCGGGATCTCAGGGGAAGAGGCAGCGAAGTTCGCGGACCTCTTCAGGGAGCTTTACAGGGAAAAGGGCTATGTGGAGCTCTGCGATCCCTATGACGGATTAAAAGAAACCCTGATGAAGCTTAAGGATGACGGCCTCCCGGAAGGCGTGTGCACCCTTAAAAAACAGGATATGGCCGAGAGGATAGTAAGACGATATGCTCTCGAGAGCGTTTTTGACAGTATAGTCGGAACAGATGCCAAAGATAATATTAAGAAGGACGATACCATACGAATGAGCTGTGAACGCTTCGGGATCGATACAGCTGAGGCTGTACTGATAGGAGACACATGTTATGATTCCGAGGGGGCTGAAAAGGCCGGATGCCTCTTTATCGGGGTGACCTACGGCTTCGGCTTTAAGACAAGGTCTGATGTGGATGAATATCCGAATATCGGAACTGCAGCATCCCCGGCGGATGTTTACGAGATCATCACAGCGTATCAGAAGAAAGCATGAGCAGGATCTACTCTTTATACAAAAATTACAGGGAAAAAAGGTATGCCTATCTTCTTTCCTATATTCTTTTTTTCTGTTTTACAGCCTTACTCCTGTTCTGGTATTTTCCCGTATTCCATAAAAGCTTTATCTGGCAGCAGGACGGCCTGAAGCAGCATTATAACGGACTTCTCTATTATGCAAAGTATTTAAAGAAGCTGTTTTCCGTGCTTCTGAGGGATCACAGGCTCTCTCTTCCGATGTGGGATCATTCCGTGGGCTACGGCTCGGATATCATAACAACCTTCCATTATTACGCCATAGGTGACCCGCTTACGCTTCTTTCGGTGTTCGTGCCCCTCAGGTTTATGGAGTTTTTTTATGCCTTTCTTTTCTTCCTCCGGTCCTTTTTGGGAGGTCTCGGATTTTCACTTATCTCTCTGAATAGAGGTAACAGCCGTTTTTCTACGCTGATCGGAGCAATGATATACTGTTTTTCCGGCTTTGCTCTGGTGCTCGGGCTGATGCACGGGATATTTATGATACCGGTGTGCTATTTCCCCTGGATGATCTACGGTATAGACAGGATATTCGAACATAAATCACCTGTTATTTTTATTCTGTCCGTGGCGGCTGCGGCGGCGGCGAATTTTTATTTTCTCTATATGGAGATCCTGCTCGCGGTCTTTTACATCATTCATAAATTTATTTCAGAGGAAAGAGACCGTTACAGCGAAAAACAGGGCCTAAAGACCTATTTGACCGATCTGTTAAAGCGTTTCGCGGAATTTTTGCTGTACGGGATCAATGCCTTTCTCCTGTCTGCGGTGATACTCCTGCCGGTTTTAAGCGTGTTTTTTTCATCCGGACGTTTTGCGGCCGATAAGTATGTGCCTCTTCTTTATCCGATAAAGCATTACCTGCAGCTTTCGGCAAATTTCATGGTAAGCAGGAGAGCGGGAAGCTGGACCCTTATGGGCTTTACCGTTGTGGGAGCCCTTGCGGTGCTTATGCTTTTTACGGACAGCTTCGGGGATAAGGAGATAAAAAGGCTGAGGCTCAGATTCACGGTGCTTACCGTATTTGCAATGATACCGTTTTTCGGCTTTATGCTGAACGGCTTTGCCTATGTGGTGAACCGCTGGACCTTTGCCTGGGCTCTTTCAACCGCCATCGTAACTGCTACAATGCTAAGCCGGTTATTTAGCTTTGATCCCGGACGGAGGGGGTGGTTTATAAAGGTACTTGCGGTATTTTGCTATCTCGGGGCCGCATTTTTCTTTGTGCGAAGCGAAGAATCCCTTCTTTCGATGGTGCTCCTTCTGATCCTGGTGCTGGTGCTTATGCACGGGGAATTACCCCGGGGCTTAAAAAAGGGAGCGATACTTATCGCCCTGTTTTTGTCCCTCTTCCTTAACGGCTGGTATTCCTACTCCACAGCAGAGAACGGGATGCTGGACGAATATCTGGATTTTCATAAAGCCGATATGCTTCTTAATGATGAAAGCTATTTAACAGCCCTTAATGATACCGGCGATAATTCCTTCTTCAGGACCGAGCTTTATGACTGCGAGCGTACCCAGAACAGCTCTGTGCAGACGGGATTCAAGGGTACACAGTACTATTTCTCGCTTACCAGCCCCTATATCTCCGATTTTATAAACGCGCTCTACCTTAACTGGCCGAAGGACTATGACTATGAGGGTGTGGAGTCCAGAGCAGGTCTGGAAGCGCTGGCAGCCGTAAAATACTGCTTTGCGGGAGAGGCGGGTGAAAAGGAGATACCGGCGGGCTTTGATAAGACCGGCGGAGCCGCCATAAATAATGCGGAGCTTTATAGGAACGAAAACGCGCTGCCCCTGGGATACGCTGTCGACTGCTTTATCCCGAGAAGCACCTTTGACAGGGCGGAGGTCACAGGGAGACAGAATGCACTCCTTACGGGAGCGGTCATTTCAGATCAGGATGCCGCATCGCTTAAGGGTGCCGGATATGAAGAGGCAGCCTTTACGGATGATTCTGTCAATGTGCTTAAGGGCATAGAAAAATCGGGAGACATGAATCTAAGCGATAATTCCTTTACCGTAAGAAGAAATGCGAGAGTGAGCATAAGCTTTGAGGGAACTGAAAATGCGGAGACCTATCTTTTCTTCACGGGTCTGAGGTTTCAGGGCTATAAGGAAAGGGAGATGTACGATAAGGGAGCCTGGGCCGGACTCACTCCCTATGAACAGGCGAAGGTCAGGGATAAAAACGAAACGGACGGCAGGCCCGGGTCATCCAGCATGATGATAAGCCTTGACGGACGTGAGCAGATAATCGAATTTTACAATAACAGGCAGGACTACTACTGCGGAAGGCATGATTTCCTTATTAACCTTGGAGATACGGGAACGGGGGATAAGACCCTTGATATTTCCTTCAGAGAGCCGGGGGTTTATTCCTTTGATGCCCTGGAGGTACGGAGCCAGCCCCTGTCCTCAATAAATGAAAAGCTTGCAGGGCTTAAGAGGACAACCATGACGGATACAGAGATACTTCGGGATGCGGTAAGGGGAAGCATAAAGACCGACAGGAACAGGCTTTTAATGCTGTCGATCCCCTATAGCACCGGCTGGAAAGCATTTGTAGACGGAAGGGAGGAAAAGATACTGAGGGCCGGTCTTATGTATATGGCGGTGCCGGTATCAAAAGGAGAGCACAGTATTTACCTTAAGTACGAGACTCCCTTCCTTAGAGCCGGAGCTGTCCTCAGTATAATTGGAATAATTATGTTCTTTATGATATTATGGACGTTATCAGGATCAAAGGTCCGAGCCCCTATCGGGCACGATGCGGGGCAAAATAAAACAGCGGAATAATCCCATTCTGAACGGAGATCAAGGAGCAATGAAGGTCAGGGTAGCTGATTATATAGCGGATTTTCTTGTTAATCATAAGGTGGATACCGTATTTACGGTGACAGGCGGCGGTGCCATGCACTTAAATGATGCCTTCGGACATCATGAAAAGCTGCACTGCATCTATAATCACCATGAGCAGGGCTCGGCCATTGCAGCGGAGGGCTATACCAGACTTACCGGCAAGGTGGCTATAGTATGTGTTACAAGCGGACCCGGAGGAACCAATGCAATAACGGGTGTTTTCGACTGCTATGTAGATTCGGTTCCCATGTTTGTTATCTCCGGACAGGTAAAGAGAGAGACCACCGTGAGATATACGGAAACGGAGCTCAGGCAGCTCGGGGATCAGGAATGCGACATTGTGAAGGTGGTGGAGCCCATTACCAAATTCGCGGTAATGATCACGAATCCCTATGAAATAAGGTATCAGCTGGAAAAGGCCTGGTATCTTGCAACCCATGGCAGGAGAGGACCTGTGTGGATCGATGTTCCCCTGGACATACAGGGAGCTGTAATAGAGACCGAGCAGCTTACCGGCTTCGAAAAGAAGAATACCGAAAAGAAGGAGCAGCCCCTCTTCGATAAATCCGAGGCAGACAAGATACTTGAGAGGCTCGAGGTATCAAGACGTCCGGTTATACTTGCGGGAGAGGGAATAAGGCTCGGCGAGGCCTATAAGGAATTTGTGGAGACTACAAGTGCCTTGAAGGTTCCGGTCGTCACCTGCTGGAATGCTCAGGATCTTCTCTGGGAAAGTAATCCCTATTTTGCCGGGATACCCGGAACTGTCGGGCAGAGAGCCGCGAATTTCATAGTTCAGGCTGCAGATCTCCTTATAGTATTGGGCTGCAGGATGAATATAAGGAATATCAGCTATAATAAGCATCAGTTTGCGGAAAAGGCTTATAAGATCCAGGTGGATATCGATGAAAAGGAGTTATGTAAACCTACCGTAAAGATAGATATGCCTGTTCATGCGGATGTTAAGGATGTCTGTGCAGAGCTTGCCCATGCCTCAGCGGATGAGGTGGGGGATCACAGAGAGTGGCTTAGGTGGTGCCGGAACCTGGGAAAACGTTATCCTGTTGTGCTTCCGGAATATCTGGAACAGCAGAAGCCGATGAATCCTTACGCCTTTCTGGATATCGTTTCGGAAAACCTGAATGGCGGAGATGCGGTGATCTGCGGAAACGGGGCAGCCTGTGTGCAGGTTTTCCAGACCCTACGGCTAAAGAAGGGAATGAGGATATTTACGAATTCCGGTTCCGCGGAAATGGGCTTTGCACTTCCCGCGGCGCTGGGAGCGGCGGCCTCCGGCAGCGGGAGACGGATAATCTGTATCGACGGGGACGGTTCCTTCATGATGAATATTCAGGAGCTGCAGACCATCGTCCATAATAAGCTGGATATAAAGATAATAATCCTCAATAATAACGGCTATCACTCCATCAGGCAGACCCAGAGAAATCTTTTTTCCGGCAGGGAGCATGTCGGAATAGACAGGGAAAGCGGTGTATCCTTCCCGGATCTTAAGAAAATTGCCTCGGCTTTCGGACTTTCCTACGTAAAGACCGATTCCTTAAAGAATGCGGACAGCCGGCTGAAAAAGGCCTTTGAAACAAAAGGGGCTGTGATAATCGAAGCCGTTCTGGACCATAACCAGGGCTTTGAGCCCAAGACCTCTTCAAGGGTGCTTGAGAACGGAAGCATCGTTTCGGCGCCTCTCGATGATATGTTCCCCTTCCTGCCAAGAGAGGAATATGAAGGAGTAAGGGAGGAAGCGGAGAGGATTTGAGAAAGCTCCTTCGCTCAGGATTATAAAGGATAAATGACTGAAAACAGGAAAAAAACGATCAGCATAATGATCCCCTGCTATAACGAAGCAGAGAATGTGGGTCCAATAAGTGACCGCATAGTTGAGATAATGACAACGGAGCTCCCGGAATATGATTATGAGCTCCTCTTTATCGACAATTTCTCTGTTGACGGTACAAGGGAGAAGCTGACGGAGATCTGTGCAGCCAATAAGAAGATCAAGGCGATCTTTAACGTGACGAATTTCGGACAGTTCAATTCACCCTTCTACGGAATGTGCCAGACCAGCGGGGACTGCACCATATCGATGGCCTGTGACTTTCAGGATCCGCCGGAGCTTATCCCAAAGTTTATCCGGGAGTGGGAGAACGGCTATAAGATCGTGAGTGCCATAAAGACCGGGAGCAAGGAAAACGGTTTCATCTACTTTTTACGGACAATTTACTATAGGGTGATCAGAAATATGTCCGATGTGAAGATGATAGAGAATTTTACCGGAACCGGACTGTATGACCGCTCCTTCATAAGTCTCTTAAAAAAACTGGACGACCCCGTTCCTTTCCTTAGGGGTATAGTTGCCGAGTATAATTTCAAGAGAAAAGAGATACCCTTTGTGCAGCCAAAGAGGAGGGCCGGAAAGACCAGCAATAATTTCTATAAGCTGTATGACGCGGCAATGCTCTCCATCACCTCCTATACCAAGGTGGGGTTGAGGCTTGCCACCTTCTTCGGTTTTTTTGCGGGACTTGTAAGTCTCTGCATCGCCATATACTATACCGTTATGAAGCTTACCCACTGGTACAGCTTTTCGGCGGGCTACGCCCCCATGCTCATCGGGGTATTTCTTTTAGGCTCCCTTCAGCTTTTCTTTATCGGCTTTATGGGAGAATACATACTGAATATCAATACACGTATCATGCACCGGCCCCTTGTGGTGGAGGAGAAGCGCCTGAATTTTGACGCTGACCCGCCGGAGGAGGAAGGACCGGAAAAAAACGACAGTAAAGACTCATGAAGTTGAACGTCCTTTATCAGTTTAACGAAAAGTATGCGCCCTATGCGGGCGCCAGCATAACCAGCCTTCTGGAGAATAATAAGCATATTGACAGGATCCACATCTTTATTCTGGGAGAGGATCTGTCACAATTTTCCTGTCAGAGGCTGAGAAGCCTTACCGCCCAGTACGGAAGGCTTCTGAATTTCGTGGGGACCGAGAGTCTGATCGCTCTGATGAAGGAAATGCACATGCCCTCCTACAGGGGGTCGTACGCCGCAAATATGCGGCTTTTCCTTTCATTTATCATAGATGAGGATGTGGACAGGCTTCTCTACCTGGATGCGGATACCATAGTCACAGGAAAGCTGGATCCTCTGATCGACCTTGATATGGGAGATCATCCCGTTGCCATGTGTCTGGATTCACTGGTCCGTAAGCACAAGAAACGCCTGAATTTTGATATGGCAAATTTTTATTATAATTCCGGGGTGATCCTCTTCGATATGAAAAAATGGCGGAGGCTCCGCTGTTCTGAGCGTATCGCGGATCACGTAAAAAATGTAAGGGCCTGGTATCCGTCACCGGATCAGGATCTTTTGAATGTGGTATTAAAGGGCGAGATCTTAAAGCTCAGTCCGAGATACAATATACAGCCGGTATACCTTGCCTTTTCCCTCAGGTCATACTTCAGGACCTTCGGAGGCAGGGGCTTTTATACGCCGGAGGAGATGAGATCGGCTCTCACCGCTCCGGTCGTATATCATTTCTTCCGCTTTGTGGGGGAATTTCCCTGGCACAAAAACAACGTCCATCCGGATAACGAGCTTTTTGATAAGTATATAGCTCTCTCGCCCTGGAACGATTATGTGAAGCAGCCTGCGGACAACGGTATCGTCCTTAAGCTTGAAAAGCTTCTCTATAAAAAGCTGCCGCGCTTTATCTTTATAAGGATCTTCAGGCTTGCCTATGAGGACTTCATAAAGAAGGCGAATAAGGACTCACTGAAATTCAAGACCAACAGGCATATGTAACGAAATTTCCATGATCCAGATGACAATAACATCCCTTAGTTTCATTATTTTTATTGTTTTGGCAGTGGTTGTTTATTACCTGACTCCGAAAAGGTATATGTGGATGACACTGCTTTTTCTCAGCTTTGTTTTTTATTTTCTTGCTGCGGTTCCCTATACTCTTGTTTTTCTGCTGATAACAGCGCTTACGGCGCATTTTTCGTCGTACCTTATGGAAAGGACGGAAAAATACCGGAATACGGTGGCTTTCGCGGCAATAGCGGTCAATATCCTGCTTTGGTTTTTATTTAAGGGAAGCACATACTGGATCGGTTTGTCCGTGGCTCTTCACTCGGTTTTTCCGGCGGTGCCTGTTCTAAATAAGATCCCGTTCCCGGCGGCCTTTGGTATGAGTTATTATACCTTTCAGTCGGTAAGCTACATAATCGACTGTCTGTGGAAAACGTCCAAACGTGAAAAAAATTTCTTCAGACTCCTGCTTTTTCTCATGTTTTTCCCGCAGCTCACCACAGGTCCCTTCAGCCGGTACAATGCGCTTCAATCTGTCTATGAGGGGAGAAGCTTCGATATAGACAGGATATGCCGCGGGGCGCAGAGAATATTGTGGGGCTTCTTTAAGAAGCTTGTCCTTGCGGAGAGGATAGGGGCAATAGTGGATACGGTATACGGAGCTCCCGAAGCACATATCGGCTTATGGTATGTTCTCAGCTTTCTTCTATATCCGCTTCAGCTGTATGCCGATTTTTCCGGGAGCGTGGATATCGTTCTGGGAGTTGCGGAGCTTTTCGGAATAGAACTTCCGGAAAACTTTAATAACCCTCTTTTTGCCGAGACTTCACAGGAGTTCTGGCAGAGATGGCATATGTCCCTCGGAAGCTGGGTAAAGGACTATATAATGTATCCGGTTCTTAAAAGCAAACCGGTCCTTGAAGCGGGGAACAGGATAAAGGCAAAGCATGGAAAAAAGGCCTCCAAGCTTGTAACGCTCGGTATAGGTATGTTCTGTACCTGGATGTTTATCGGAATATGGCATGGGGGATACAGATACATCCTTGGATGCGGGATCTATTATTGGGCAGTTATGCTTTCCTATGAGATCCTCTCTCCGTATCTTTCCGGGATAAATAAAGCGCTTGGAATAAAAGTGACGTCCTTCAGCTATCATCTTATGAGGAAGCTTCGAACATATCTGATCCTTTGTATATCAATGGTTTTTTTCAGGTCAGATGGCATAACGAACGCATTCCGTATGCTTAAAGCCATAATACTGTCCTTTACACCCGGTTTTTTCAATCCCTGGATCTTTATTAACGGTGCACTTGCCGATACGGGTCTTTCCGGAACGGATACAGCTGTTATTATAATATCCCTGCTTTTAATGCTGCTGGCAGCTCTTATGAGGGAAAAAAAGGGACATGCCAGGGATTGGATCGCAGAGCAGGGAATAGTTTTCAGATGGAGCGCGTGGCTTATCCTTTTCACCTTAGTAATGATCTTCGGAATGTACGGTCCGGGATATCATGCCGCGGATTTCATATATCAGGGGTTTTAGATGAAAATAAGAAAGCTTTTTAAGACGGTTATATTCCTGTGTCTTATTGTAATGATAATGATGGGATTATCCGGACTTTTTGTTGACAAGACAAGCAGATATTATAAGTCTGAATTTCTGAATGCAAGGACGGATTTTGATGCGCTTTTTTTGGGCGCCAGCAGAATGCATGAAGCGGTGGATCCAATGTATCTATGGGAAAAATACGGGATATCCTCGTATAATCTGGCTTCGGCGGGTGAGTCTGTCCAGATGTCCTATTATGTCCTTAAAGAAGCGTTGGACCGCTGTTCTCCGAGGGTTGTATTTATTGATGCGGCAAAGATATCGGATGAATCTGACAAGATCAATTCCGGCTACGGTTTTGTCCATGAATCAATTGATGCACTTCCTTTGAACAGAAACAAGCTGGAGGCTGTAAATTATGCAGGACGTTTTTTTGAAGGAGGGAGGCTGGGCTTCATTTCAATGCTGTATGCATATCATGGCAGATATGATGACCTGAAGGAAGAGGACTTTAAGAGAGAGGTCAATTATGATAAGGGAGCTTATATCATGACATCCGTATATAAAAGGGAAAAGCCTGTCCGGCAGACCGATGAGGTAAAGGAGCTGAAGGGCGGAGACGGAGTAAGCTATTATAAGCGTATTCTGGAGCTGTGCAGAGAAAAGGGTGTTCGCTGTGTGCTTACCGATATCCCGGTACATGCCAAAATATTCTCCCCCGGCAGACAGAAGCATCTGAATGCGCTTATCAAGCTTACAAAGGAAAACGGAGGAGATGTAATATCCTTTAATGATATTCTGGATGAAATAAAGCTTGACTATGACTATGATTTCGGAGATGCCGGACACCTGAATTTTATGGGAGCCGGGAAGGTCTGCGATTACCTTGCGGGATATATGCAGGATGATATCGGAATAGAAGATCACAGGAATGATCCCCTGTACAGCATTCCCTGGGAAGAAGACAAAAAGAAGTGGAAGGAACAGAGAACCGGGATGCTGGATGAAAAGGAGGATGCGGTTGCCTATATTTTCGGTGCGGTCGATGAGGGAAGAGAGATAAAAATGTACGTATATGAACCGGATAAGGTCCGTAATCAGTACGGAATGGATTTTTGTCTTAATAGAACCGGAATTGAGCCCGAGCCGGTGGATGAGGATGAGATCGGCGGATACGATATGAAGATAGAGGTGCTGAATAAGGAAAACGGGGAAAGGATAGCACAGAAATCCTTTTTCTATAATCAGAGCAGCGGAATGTTTACAACAAAAGAGGAGGAATAGGCTTGAGGGAACTGGAATATCCTTTTGACGGAGACTATATCATAATGAAAAAGAAGGCCTTAAGGAGAGAGCTTCTGAAGAAAGAAAAGCTTCTTCCCTTAAGGATTGCGGTTCTCGGAGGATATACCACTGATGATATCGTTAAGGTACTTGAGCTCTTTTTATTGAATTCCGGAATAAAGCCGGATTTCTATGAGTCCGAGTATAACAGGTATTATGAGGATGCGATGTTTGAGAATGGTGAGCTGGAGGCTTTCAAGCCGGAGATCATTTTCATATGTACATCCGTAAGGAATATCACAGATTTTCCGGACATCAATGACAGTGCCGAAACTGTGGAAAATAAACTGAAGACGGAGTGCGAACGTCTGGAAGCTATGTGGGAAAGGCTTGACAGAGTCTACGGATGTCCGGTAATACAGAATAATTACGAATACCCCTCAGAGCGCCTCCTCGGGAACAGGGATTCCTGGGACATACACGGAGCGGTAAACTTTACGCTGAGACTGAATGCCTTTATCGGTGAATATGCTTCATCACACGGGAAATTCTATGTTCATGATGTAAATTATCTGTCTTCTCTGTACGGGCTTGAAAAATGGTCGGATCCGTTCTACTGGCATATGTATAAATATGCGGTTTCCGTTCCGGCGATACCCCGTTTTGCCTTTAATCTGTCAAATATCATCAAGTCACTTATGGGGAAAAACAGGAAGGTATTGATGCTGGATCTGGATAATACCCTCTGGGGAGGGGTAATAGGTGATGACGGAGAAGATAATATCGAGATAGGTCAGGAAACATCACTTGGACAGACCTACAGTGAATTCCAGAAATATATTAAATCCCTTTCATCCCTTGGAATACTTCTTGCGATCAATTCAAAAAACGATGAGGAGACTGCACTTAAGGGCCTTAGGCGCCCGGACACCGTTTTGTCTCCGGAGGATTTTGCGGTAAAAAGGATAAACTGGGAGCCAAAAAGTGAGAACCTTTTAAGTGCCGCAGAGGAGCTGTCTCTCCTTCCCGAAAGCTTTGTTTTTGTTGACGATAATCCGGCTGAAAGGGAGATAGTCAGGGCAAACAATAAAGGGACTGCGGTTCCGGAGATCGGGGACAGGCCGGAATATTATAAGGATATAATCGACAGATCCGGATTTTTTGAGATTACCGAACTGTCGGAGGACGATCTGAAGAGAAAATCCATGTATAAGGCAAATGCCGAGCGCAGAGAAAGCTTGACACAGTTTACCGATTACGGCGAATACCTGAGGTCACTGGATATGAAGGGTGAGATAGGAGACTTTATTCCCACATATATGTCCAGGATCGCGCAGCTTACCAATAAAAGCAACCAGTTCAATCTGACCACGAAAAGATACACACAAAATGAGATAGAGGAAGCGGAAAGGGAGGATGATACCATTACAATATACGGGAAGCTCAGTGACCGCTTCGGTGATAACGGTGTTGTAAGCGTCGTGATCGGAAGGATCAGGGATCAGGAGTGCCATATTGAGCTCTGGATCATGAGCTGCAGGGTACTGAAAAGGGATATGGAATTTGCAATGATGGACGAGCTTGTGAAGAAGTGTACTGAAAGGAAGGTAAGTACAATATTCGGATATTATTATCCTACCGCAAAAAACGCTATGGTAAAGGAATTCTACGCGCTGCAGGGCTTCGAAAAGATATCTGAGGATGAGGACGGAAATACGGTATGGCGTTTTGACATAAAAGAGGACTATGCAAAAAAGAACAGATATATAGATGTCTGCAGTGGTGTGTGATATGACCGTGAACGGATCTGCAAGAAAGAATAAAAGGACAGAGGAATTTCTCGGACTGGTATTTGCTTCAAACCCAAGACAGAAGGAAAGCATTCTCTATACTATGGATAAGTACTATACGGAGGATGATTATTCCCAGCTGGAGAATATCCTTATGTTTTACTCCCGGAGCATGAGTATAACGGAAATAGCAGATGCGTACAGGCTTCTGGTAGAAGATACGATAAAGGAGACCATGTATTTCCTGGAGCATGGCCGTTACAGGTATTCGAGCTTTGAAGAAACCGAGAGACTGGTGTACAGCAGAAAGGAATATATGTCAAAGTATATGGTGGGTCTTTCTGTTTCGGGGTATCTGTGGTCAAATCACATAAAGATGTTTCACTGGTTCCGGGATATTATGAAGGGAATGGAAGGAAAGCGCTATCTTGAGATCGGACCCGGCCACGGTAGGTATTTCTGTGAGTCGGTAATGATAAACGGTTTTTCTGAATACGATGCGATCGATGTATCGGAGACATCCGTTGATCAGACAAATGCTGATCTAAAGGAGCATCTTGATAAGGATAAAATGGGGAAGTGCAGGGTATTTCGGAAAAATGCCTACGATCATAAGCCTGCGGAAAAGTACGATTTTGTTGTTATTGCCGAGGTGCTGGAGCACCTTGAGGATCCTTTGGGGATGCTTTCTCACGTTAACAGCATAAGCTCCGATCAGGCTTATCTCTATGTCACCGTTCCTATAAATGCTCCGGAGATAGATCATATTTATCTCTTTAACAGCATAGAAGAGGTGGAGGAGCTTGTGAAGGCCGCGGGATATGAGATCAAAGACAGATTATATGCGGCAGCGGGAGATATGAAGCTGGAAAAGGCAGTAAGGAAAAAGAATTCCATTCTTGTCGGACTGCTTGCCGGAAAGGTATGAGGAAAGGGATGAATCACTATGGCTACAGGGATCTGAGACCCGGTATGAAGGCAAGCTTTGACGCGGTTCTGGACGAAGAAAAGCTCGATATGTTCAGAAAGATAACAGGAGATATCAATCCTCTTCATAATGACAGGAGCTATGCAGAGTCAAAGGGCTACCGCGAAAGAGTGGTATTTGGCATGCTAAGTGCATCCTTAATGTCGACTCTTGCGGGAGTGTATCTTCCCGGGGAGAAAAGCCTCATCCAGTCCGTGGAAAGCAAATTCATAAAGCCGGTGCTCCTTGATGATGTCATCACGGTCACCGGAGAGATTACGGATATGAATGACTCGGTGCAAAGGATCGAACTTAGGGTAACCATGACAAATGACAGGGGAGAGAAGGTATTAAAAGGAAAGATGCAGGTATTGGTAAATGGATGAGAGATGTATTTTTGTGACGGGAGCTTCGTCCGATATAGGGGTGGAGCTTATTAATTCCATAGGTGACAATTATTCTATGATCTATGCCCATTACAGAAATGACAATGAGAGCTTCTCTGCACTGAAGGAGAGCTTCGGTGAGCGGCTTTTCCCTCTTAAGGGTGACTTTCTTAACAGGGAAGATCCAAGGCATCTACTTGATATTATCAAGGAAAGAGGGGTCTTCCCCGATCATTTTGTTCATCTTCCTTCGGATAAAATGACGGGAAGCAGATTTCATAAAAGAGATCCGGAGGATTTCCGGCATAGCATGGATATATCTTTTATGTCGGCAGCCGCGCTTCTGAACGGGCTTATCGGTTCTATGGCAAAAAAAAGGTACGGCCGGATCATTTTTATGCTTTCCTCCTGTATTCTCGGGAGGGCACCTGCTTACCAGTCGCCCTATGTGACTTCGAAGTATGCACTTTTCGGTCTTATGAAGGCGCTTTCTTCAGAATATGCATCAAAGGGGATCACCGTGAACGGGATTTCACCGGATATGATGGATACCAGATTTCATGACGGTACCCTGAAGAAAGAGGTGGTGCTGAAGGAAAATGCGGAGATAAATCCGCTCGGAAGGAATATTGCCATAGGAGATGTTATCCCGGTTATCAGCTATCTTTTGTCTGATGCCGCAGAGGCTGTTACGGGACAGAATATTGCGGTAACCGGTGGAGTGAGATAAAATGATTAAATGATTTTTTGCGAAGGTGCGGTATGGGGGTCTGAATAGCTGAATTAAAGCATATTTCCGGGAGAACGGAGGAAAAGGATATGACAAGAGAAGAAGTATTTGAGAGACTTACAGAGGTCTTCAGAAACGTTTTTGATGACGATACCATAGAGCTGTCGGAAACAACCACATCAAAGGATATTGAGGACTGGGATTCCTTCGAGCATATTAATCTAATAGTTGCGGTGGAGAAGGAGTTTTCGATCAAAGTCCCTATGGGAAAGGTCACTACAATGAAGGATGTGGGAGAAATGGTTGACATAATTCTTCAGGAATCCGGAGCTGCATGAGGCGGTATGAAGATATCGGTAATAATTCCCGTATATAATACAAAGGCCGAATATTTAAGAGAGTGTCTGAACAGTCTTCTCTGCCGGCAGAAATTTAAGGACTATGAAGTCATTGCGGTAAATGACGGCTCTACAAACGGCTGTGAAAGTGTTATTGAGGAATTTGCCGGTCTTCATAACAAATTGGTTTACATAAAGCAGGAAAACTCTGGAACCAGCGTTGCGAGAAACACCGGTCTCTCCAGGGCAAGGGGGGACTATATCATGTTCGTGGATGGGGATGATTTTGTTTCCAATGACTGCCTTCATATCGTATATGAGGCGATGCAGAGGAGACGTACGGACATCCTTTTCTTCGGCTATGCCACCAGCTATACCAACAGGGAGATCCGCCGGGTGCTTGATAAACCTGTCACAGATCTCTGGAGGAAGGATACTCTGGAGCTCTCGGTGCTTAAAGGGAATCCGGCTCTGGGAAGCGTGGAGGTGGGGGCACCCTGGGGAAAGCTTATCAAACACGATATAATCAGGGATAACGGCTTAAGGTATACGGAGGGGCTCATTAAGGGACAGGATACGGTTTTTATGCTCTCTGTTTTTGAGCACTGCCGGTCATTTTCATATCTAAAGTATCTGGGGTACCATTACAGGATATCGGATGTTTCCGTAAGCCACCGCTACAACCAGGATATTGTTTCCATAATGGAAAAAACCCTTGGAGCTTATGGGGATTTTGTGGAAAAATATCATAAGCCGGAGGAGTTTGCGGAGGCTGTGAGGCAGAAGTATTATAAGGTGATGCTGGGAGAATATCTGGAGTTATTTTTTCTGAATAAGAAGAATAAAGCGCCGGAGAGAGAAAAGGAAAACGATTTTCTAAAGATCCTTGTGAGCGAACCCTATTCAGACATTATCGAAAAGGTGGATCCCGGCAGCATGGGTCTTTATCAAAGGGTTCAGTTAAAGCTCCTGAAGAAGAGAAATATCTCTCTTCTCTTCGCCTTGAAGAGAGGGGAGTTCTTTTTAAGAGACCTGGTAGTGAAAAAGTATGTTTAAGCCTTCCGCCTTTGGGGCATATGAGGGTAGTCCACTATAAAGGAGATATTCATGTCAATATATAACGATCTTATAAGCAAAAACACGAAGCTTGCCCTTGTGGGTCTGGGCTACGTGGGAATGCCGATAGCCGTGGCGTTTTCGGAGAAGGTGCAGACCATCGGCTTTGACATCAATAAGGAAAAGATTGAGAAATACAAGGCCGGCAAGGATCCCACGAATGAGGTGGGGGACGAGGGGATAAAGAAAAGCTCCGTAGATTTTTCTTCAGATGAAACGAGGATCAGGGAAGCGGCATTCATAATCGTGGCGGTCCCGACGCCGGTAAAGCCCGACCACACTCCGGATCTTTCTCCGGTTGAGGGGGCAAGCCACATCGTAGGCAGAAACCTTCAAAAGGGAAGCATAGTGGTCTATGAATCCACGGTCTATCCCGGAGTAACCGAGGATATCTGCGTTCCAATACTGGAAAAAGAATCCGGCTTAAAATGCGGAACTGATTTTAAGATCGGCTATTCACCGGAGAGGATAAATCCCGGAGACAAGGTCCACAGGCTTGAAACCATCACAAAGATCGTGTCGGGAATGGATGAGGAGAGTCTTGAAGAGATAGCCGCCACATACAGCCTCGTGGTGAAGGCCGGGGTATACAGGGCGGAAAGCATAAAGGTTGCAGAGGCCGCAAAGGTCATAGAGAACAGCCAGAGAGACATAAATATCGCCTTTATGAACGAGCTTTCAATGATATTTAACAGGATGGGGATAGATACCCAGTCGGTACTGAAAGCAGCGGGAACAAAATGGAATTTCCTTAATTTCCGGCCCGGGCTTGTGGGAGGCCACTGCATAGGGATAGACCCATATTATTTAACCTATAAGGCGGAGGAGCTTGGCTATCATAGCCAGATCATTTTATCAGGACGCAGGATCAATGACGATATGGGTAAGTACGTGGCTGAAAGCCTGGTTAAGAATCTTATTAAAGCGGATATCCCCGTAAGAGGCGCCCATGTTGCGATCCTCGGCTTTACCTTTAAGGAAAACTGTCCCGATACCAGAAATACCAAGGTCATAGATATCGTGAGGGAGCTCAGGGAGTACGGTATCGAGCCTGTGATCACGGATCCGGAGGCGGACAGCGCGGAGGCGAAGGCACTCTACGGCATTGATTTCATCGACATCAGGGATATAAAAAACATGGATGCGGTGATACTCGCCGTGGGCCATGACAGCTTCAAAAATCTAAAGGAAAACGATTTCTCAAAGCTTTACCGCGAAAACAGGGTAAGGGTGCTTTCGGACGTCAAGGGACTTCTTGACAGGAAGGAATACGAGGAAAAGGGATATATTTACTGGAGGCTGTGAAAGGATCTTTATCGAAACAGCAATTTGGGAGAATAACAGAAATGCTTGAAAGAATAAACGTATTATTTACCGGAGGTCTTGATTCCTCCTACACGATGATGTATTTTTCGAAATTCCCTGTGGAGATACAGCCCTATTATCTGAAGGATAACAGGCCTTCGGAGGGCTGCGAGCTTAAGGCCATAAGGGAGATCATTACCGACATAAGGAAGAATCCCGATACAAGGGCGAATATAAGGGAGCTTATCACGAAGCCAACCTATGAAATAGAGCCGGATAAGGAAATACAAAAGGCCTACCGCTATATGTTTAAGACCGCGGGCTTCGGGAAGCAGTACGGGTTTATCGCGAGATTCGCGAAGCAGGAGGGGATCCGGGGGCTCTTTGTTTCCCTTGTCTATACCCCCTTCGGAAGGGGCAATATGGCCGTACGTAACAGCGGCGGCGTCGAGAGGGCTGCCGATAAGGATATGGAGTACTATTATCTCGATCCGGAAAAAACGGAGAAAAACCTTTTTACTCTTTTCGAGAATATTTATCTCCCCCCTTCCTTTATGAGGACAAAGGAAGAGGAGATGGAGGAAATGAAGAGGCTTGGCTTTGAGGACTCCGTAAGAAAAACCTGGTTCTGTTACTGGCCCGTTGACGGCGAACCCTGCGGAACCTGTCCGCCTTGCAAGGATCTCATTAAGGAAGGGATGACCTGGCGCTTTACGGAGGCAGGGCTAAGGCGCTACGAGGAGGATCAGAAGGTTCCCGCCTGGAAACATAAGCTGAGGGATTATAAACTGACCCTTTCCGATAAGTGGTATGAATTAAAGATGAGGGACCCGTTTTGATCAAAATGTGGCTTTTGGTCTCCGGATCACAATCCGGTAGTGAAGAGTAAAGGTGAGTGGAAAAAAAGACAGCGTAAATAAAAAGGCTCTGAAGGCCGGGGTTTGGTATACTGCCAGTTCTTTTTTGCGGAAAGGGATTGGCTTTATAACTACCCCCATATTTGCCCGGCTTCTTACGAAATCGGATTTCGGCTCCTACAGTAATTTTGCCGTTTGGCTGTCGATCTGTGCAGTAGTCTGTACACTTCATCTCCAGTCCTCCGTCCCCAGGGCAAAATTTGATTATGAAGATGATTTTGACGGATATATTTCATCCATAACATTTCTGGGAACCCTGACAACTGCTGCGTTTTATGCCGTGGTTGTCCTGTTTATGGGGTTTTTCTCGGAGCTGCTCAGCATCGACCCGATCTATATCCATGTCATGTTCATAGAGCTTCTGGTGGCTCCTTCCTTTGACATGATACAGGCAAAGCACAGGATACAGCAGAAATACAAATTACAGGTTATCCTGTCAATCTTTATTTCCATAGCTTCCACATTCCTTGCCGTCCTCGGGGCATTTTATTTTCAGAATAAGCTCTTTGGAAGAATAATGGGAGCCGAGATCACAAATACGGTATTTTACCTGATTGTCTTCCTGTATGTGATGTACAGGGGGAGAAGGATAATTGATCTCTCGGCCTGGAAATATGCCGCAGCATACAGCGCCCCGATTATCCCCCATCTTCTTTCAAATATTATCTTAGGGTCCTCTGATAAGGTAATGATAACCAGGATGGTGGGTAAAGAAGCCAACGGGATCTACTCTCTCGCCTATCACGGCGGCTTGGTGGTTTCCACTCTTATGACCAGCTTTAATCAGGCCATGGTGCCATGGCTTTTTGAGAAGCTTCATGCGGGGGACAGGGATACGATAAAAAAAGTAAACCGGTATTATATGGCTGCTTTTTCCCTTATAGTTATCGCGTCCATATTACTGGCGCCTGAGATAATAATGATACTGGGAGGAAGGAAGTACGAGGGTGCCCAGTACATCGTACCTCCGGTTATGCTGGGATACGGGTATAAATTTGCTTATACAAATTATGTGAATGTGGAGCAGTATAATAAGAAAACAGGGGTCGTATCCGTGGGAACCCTTATTGCCGCCGGTTTTAATATTATCGCCAACCTTATTTTCATACCCATCTTCGGTTTTCAGGCGGCAGCTTATACGACTCTCGCAGGCTTTGTGCTGCTACTCCTGATTCACTTTGTTATAAGCAGAAAATACGGGTTTACCGAGGTTTATGACAATTCCTTTTCTTTTGCTGTCTTAATCATAATGACCATACTGGGAATGGTAATTCAGCTTTTGTACCCATATACGATCCTTAGATGGATAATTATACTGATAAGCGGTACTGTATTTCTCGGTATATTCATCACTATGTGCAAAAAATACGGTTTCAAACTGAAGTAACAGCGTTAGGAGCTATGCATAAATAAGGACTTCCTGGAGGCGGAATGGAGAATAACAGGCCTCTGGTGACCTGTGTGATCACCAGCTACAAAAGAAATAAAGAAACAGTGGAACGCGCTCTTCAAAGCGTGCTCGCCCAGACCTATTCACCCATAGAGGTATTTATCATAGACGATAACAGGGGAGAGGGGGCGGAAAGCTATTCACGGGGACTTTCGGAGCTGGCTGAGGGCTCAGACCTTGTAAGCGTGATAAAGACCGAAAACGGACACGGCGGCCAGAGAGCGAGAAATACGGGTATCGGGCATGCAAGGGGAAAGTATGTGGCTTTCCTAGATGATGACGACGAATGGCTCCCCGAGAAGCTTGAGATCCAGATCCCAATGCTGGAAGAGGATCCGGAGGTGGGCTTATGCTACAGCAGGGGATATCTTATAAACGAAGCCTTTGACCCGCCGAGAGTCACGGAGTTTAAATCGGTAAAAAATGCCACCTACGAAGACCTGCTTAAGGATGACGGCATAGGCTCCACCACCCAGGCGGTGATACCAAGAGCTGTCTTTGATAAAGTGGGGATGTTTGACGAAAGCTTTCCGGCGAGGCAGGACTACGAGATGTGGATCCGGATCTCAAAAAGCTATAAGACTGCGGGAAGTGATAAGTGCCTTTACAAATACCATAAGAGCAGGGGAACCGGACAGGTTTCCCATAAGTGGAAGAGCTGCTTAAAGGGGCACCGGCTTATCTACGAAAAATATAAGGATGACATAGACAGAATAAGGGACGCAAAGTTTAATGTGGTCTTTCACGAGGCCCATTATTTAAATGAGGGAGCGAATGAGGAGAAGGATCCGGCGTTGAAGCTTAAGGCAGTTTTTAAGTATGTCCGGGCATTCTTTACTTCCCCGTCTCAGTTCTTCGTCCAGGCAGGATACAGGCTTCGGAAGCTGAAAGGGAACAGGAGAGGCCTACTATGAAGCTTTTATTCTTCGGGGATTTTTCATACGATTTTGACTTTGTGGCGGAGGATATCCTTTCCATCGGTGAATTTGCCCGCGAAAAGGACGCTAAGGTCATATTGAACCTGGAGGGACCGATTACAGATGGAAGCGGTAGGGAGATAAGAAAGAGGGGAAAACACCTGCCGCAAAGGGGAAAGTGCGGGGAGGCTCTTGCTGCTCTCGGGGTTTCCGGAGTGACTTTGGCAAATAACCATATGATGGACTATTGCGTTAAGGGACTTAATGATACGCTTAATGAGCTTGATAAGCTTAATATAAAGCACTCCGGGGCGGGGATCAGCCTTGGGGAAGCCCTTGAACCTATGGTATTCTGCGAAGGAGAGGAGAGCATTGCTGTCTTCAGCTTCGGATGGGATATTGAGGAAACGGTCTACGCAGGTTTACATAAATCCGGATGTGCTCCCCGGAAGGAAACGGTGATCCTTGATACCCTGCGGGAGTATTCCGTGAAGCATCCCGGAAGAAAGATAATTGCAGCGCTCCACTGGGGCTTTGAATATAATCCATATCCGCTGCCCCGTGATACGGAGCTTGCACGGAAGCTCTGTGAAACAGATCTTGTCTGCGCGGTGATCGGCCACCATTCCCACTGCCCCCAGCCCTTTGAAATTATTAACGGAAAACCGGTATTCTACTCTCTGGGGAATTTTTACTATTCGTCAAGAAGGCATAAGTATTCCGCAAGGAGGTTTGATTACGATCCCTCAAACCTCTGTGATTACTGTATTGCAGCTCTTCTTGACACAGCTCATTTAAGCGCGGAACCTCTGGTGTTTTATTATGACATAGAGAAGGACAGGACGGAATTCAGGGAGGATCTTGCGATCCCGGTCTCCATGCCGGAGATGGATCCCGGGTCGGAGGAATACAGGCACTTTGCCCTAAGCAAAGCCCTTCATAAGAACCCTATCCCCGGGCCGGGGAGGATAGAAAGTGATCTCGCATTTCTTAAATTCAACTTAAAGAGAAATCTGGCGAGGTATCTGTGAGGTAAGACAGGGGATCTGAACAGATTATGAAATTTAGGGTTTTATTTGGAATAAAGAAATGCTATAATCGCAAAGTATCTTAAATATAAGAAGAAAAAAAATATTTTAAGGAGAGTTTTAGCTATGAAGAAAAGGATAATTTCAGCGATAATAAGCGCAGTTTTATGTGCTTCTCTTTTTGCAGGCTGCGGCTCCGCCAATGCGGGAGGTGCAGCAGAGGCTCCGAAAGCGGAGGAAGCTCCCGCGGCAGCAGAGGCTGACACGGCGGCTGAGAGCGATGCCGGAAACAGTGAGGGCGGAGACAGCGGAAAAGACATTACTGTAAACGTCGGAGACCAGGCTGCCTTCTTCCTTGTGAAGGTTGCTGAGAAAAAGGGTTTCTTTGAAGAGGAATTTGCTAAGGACGGGATCACCATTCACTCGGAGATCTTTGCAAAGATGGGACCCGCCATCATCGAAGCGATGGCAGTAGGAGATGTGGACTTAAGCATTGTTGGAGTCTTTCCTGTTGTTAACGCCAATAATGCAGGAAATAAGATAATGATGCTTGCAAGCGGTAATTTCACCGAGGATGGCTTCCGTCTTGTGGTGGGACCCGATTCAAAGGTTGAGAAGGTAGAGGATCTTAACAGCCTGAAGGTCGGAGTTCCCTTCGGTGCCGCAGAGCATCAGATAACCCTTCAGATACTTGCAAATCACGGTCTTGACGATACAAAGGTTGAGCTCGTGAACCTTCAGCAGGCCGACGCTCTTACGGCACTTCTCGGAGGCGAGATAGACGCAGCACTCTTTAACAGCGGAACCCTCAGCGCCGCAGAGGAAGCCGGGGCAAAGACCATAGCTACCAATAAGGAGGTTGGTCTTATCGTGAATCCCGTCATCGGAAGAAAGGATTTTGTGGAAGCAAATCCCGAGATCACATCCCGCTTCTTAAAGGTGCTTGACAAGACCGCGAAGTGGATAGATGAAAACGAGGACGAGACCGTAAAGATCGCTGCCGAGGTAAACGGAGCCGATGAAGAAGGCATCAGGGTAAGCCTCCTTTCAAGAGGAAGGGCGATCTCAATAGACGACGAGCATTTCAAGGATCCCATCAATTCAACGCTGGAGTTTGCGAAGGCTCAGGGGCTCATAAGTGATCTTAAGTATGAGGATGTTGTGGATACCTCCTATTTTGAAAATGCGGGGATCGAATAAAGCGGGCAGCTGATGAAAAAATGGTTGCAGATGTCAAAAAAGCATAAGATCCTAAGCGTGTGCGGTGTGCTTCTGATCTTTCTCATCATACTGTATTGGCAGATAGGTTCCGAAAGAGGGTGGATCAATTCCATCCTCCTTTCGTCACCCTCCGACATAGCTGCATCATTCAGGTCACTCTGGGGAAGCGGAAGCCTCCAGAAGCATATACTTGTAAGCTTTAAGAGGGTAATGATAGGCTATGTGTCAGGAGCCGGACTGGGAATCCTCTTCGGTTTCATCCTTTCCACCATGCCTTCCCTGGAGAAGCTTTTCAGCTTTTCCCTCGCGATAATCCGGCCAATACCGGCTCTTGCGTTGTTTCCCCTTTTTATACTCTGGTTCGGCATAGGTGAGGGATCGAAGATCATGGTCATAGCCTTTATGTCCTTCTGGCCAACCTTCCTTAATACGGAAGAGGGGGTTAAGCAGGCGGATAAGAATCTTCTGGAGCTGGCGGACGCCCTTCAGAAGGGAAGGGTCACAAAGATGGCCACGGTCCTGCTTCCTTCCACACTTCCTTATATCTTTGCCGGGCTCCGGCTTGCCATAAGCCGTGCCTGGGGAGGAGTTGTTGTGGCGGAAATGCTTGCTGCAAGCTCGGGAATAGGTTTTCTTATCGAATACTCCAGGGATATGTCCCAGACCGCGTCTATGTTTACCGGTGTGATCACAATAGCGATAATAGGCTTTACTGCGGATCTTCTGCTCAGGGTCCTTCAGGACAGGATCTGCTACTGGCATACGGAGGTTAAATGATATGGCAGGTATGAATGAAGTGAATATCAGTCATATCCGTCAGGATTTCCTTATGCCCACGGGGAGTCTTGAGGTCTTAAGGGATATAAATATCGATCTCCGCGAAGGGGAATTTGTCTCGATAGTGGGTGAGAGCGGCTGCGGAAAGAGCACCCTCTTACGTATCATCGCAGGGCTCGACAAGCCTACGGACGGAGAGGTTCTTATCGGCGGGGAAAAGGTGAGCGGTGTTTCCTCAAAGGTCGGGATACTCTTTCAGGAGTCGAGGCTCTTACCCTGGTATTCAACCGAAAAGAATATTTCCTACGGACTGCCGAAGGGAATGGACAGGAATGAAGGCAGGGAGAGGGTCAGGGCACTTATTGATACCGTCGGATTGAAGGGCTTTGAAAAGGCGCTTCCATCTCAGCTTTCCGGAGGCATGCAGAAAAGGGTCGCCATAGCACGAACACTTGCGGGACGTCCGAAGGTGCTCCTTTTGGACGAGCCCTTCGCGGCTCTTGACGCTTTTACGAAAATGAATATGCAGGAGGAGATCCTCCGTATCTGGGAGAGGGAGAAGATAACCACACTTCTTGTGACGCACGACATAGATGAGGCGATCTATCTCGGGGAAAGGGTGGTAATGATGTCACCGAAGCCCGGTGTCATAAAGAAGGTGATACCCATTGACCTTCCCGAGGATCACAGCCGTACCAGTGATGAGTTCGACGCTTACCGGAGGGAGATCTTTAAGGAATTCTTCGGAAGCGATAAGAGGATGTCGGAGTTTTTTGACTGAGTCTGCTTAAGAAAATAAGGTGACGCTTATCACCTTGGGAAGCAGGATGGATCCCTTCAGGAAGGAGCTTAATAAAAATATTATGAAAAAGAAGCTTGGGATAATCGGCGGCATGGGACCTCTTGCCGCTGCTTTCTTTTACATGGCAGTGGTGGAAATGACGGAAGCTTCCTCAGATCAGGAGCATATCATAACATATATGATAAGTGATCCCACTGTCCCGAAGAGAGTTGAATTTATCCTTGGCGAGTCCGGGGATTCGCCGGAAGCTGCTCTGATCGATATTGCCCGTAGGCTTGAAGAAATGGGAGCGGAGATCATTGCCATGCCCTGTGTCACCGCCCATTATTTTTTTGAGAAGATCTCTTCTTCTGTTTCTGTTCCTGTGATAAATATGCTGGAGCAGACAGTCCGCTATCTAAAAAGCAGCGGGATCAAAAGTGCCGGTATACTTGCTACGAAAGCCACCCTGAAAAGCGGAATAGTGCAGACCGCCCTTGAAAACGCCGGAATAGAAGCGTTTGTCCCGGATGAAAAAGAGAATGAGATCATTTCCGGAGTAATCTTTGAAGAAATAAAGAAGGGGAAGAGAGCCGATACGGACAGTCTTCTGGGGGTCATGGATTCTCTTATCCGAAGGGGCGCCGAAAAATGCCTTATAGCCTGCACCGATCTCTCTGTTTGTTTTTATGAGAAAGAGGATAAGAGGTATGTGGATATGATGAAGCTTCTCGCAGAGGCCTCTGTAAAGGAAGTCAGTGGGGACGCTCCCTAGAGATTGATCATCTCCCCCAGCATTTCATCCGTGCCCTCGGGAACCCAGGTACACTGGCCGCTTGATGGAGTGAAGGTCATTTCCCCGAACTTTATGCTGCCGTCATTTAAGTGATAGAGATCCACCCTTACATAGGGGAAGCCCTTTGAAAGTTCAGAGGCGATCTCTGTCATTCTCTCATAGTTTGAAGGCTTCTCCGGAAGGACCTCATACACCGGATAGGTGGCGGTCCTGTAGGGGAGGAGCTTCCAGTCCTTATCAAAGAAGGCCAGGCGGGCCTTGCCGGAGCGTCCTCCGATATATTCACAGCAGACCGGATCCCCGTTAAAGCAGTGGAACTTATAGTCCATAAGGTCAAAGCCGTTATTATCGACGAATTCTTCTGCGATTATCTTTCTCTTTATCCCGTAGTACTGCATCTGGAAGCCGAAGCGGAAGGCAAAATCAAACATCATCCAGCGCCTGAATTCCTTTGCCGCGGCTTTTCTATCGAAGGCAGACTTATCGGGAACTATCATATTCGTATTGCAGGCGTGGTTTGTCTTTAGTACAAAGCGCTCCGGAAGCGCATCAAAATCAATGTCCTCAAACCTGTCCCAGGCACCGAGAAGGGGGATAAGGTACTCTTCGCCGATCTTTTCCTTTATCCAGTCCCGGACGGCGTATTTGTCGGAAAGCCTTTTCATTTCCGGGGTGATGCCGTACAGCTTTATCCAGTTGATCTTATCGCACCAGGTTTTCGGCGGATCGAGACTAAGCTCCCTGCCGTTACATTTCCTAAACCAGCGTTTTAAGGCAAGGGGACGCAGGGGAAGGGGTGTAAGGGCCTCTCCGTAGTAGGAGAGGAGGATCATCAGATTGTTCTTTAATGTGCTTTCTCTCATAGTGCTTTATTATAGACTTTTTGCCATGTGAGTCAATGGGGAGTCAAGGGGGACGCTTCTACTTGACTTTCAGGAACCTACGAAAGGTGATATAATACTTGGGATCAAATGTAAGGAAGTGACGAATTTTGGATAGATACAATATCATGTGGACAGGCGGCCTGGATTCCACATATACCATGATAGTTTACTCCCAATATGAAATCGAGATACAGCCCTATTATCTGAGGCACGGGAGGAAGTCCGAAAAATATGAGTTCAAGGCCATGGAGGAGATCAGGGAGGAGCTTCTTTCCAATGAAAAGACAAGGGCAAGGATACTTCCGCTTATCGTCATCGGAGAAGAGGATATTCCATCCGACAGCGAGGTTGAAGCCGCCTATTCCAGACTGAAGGCCCAGGGAGGGCTTGGCAGCCAGTATGACTGGATCGCAAGGTATGCGAGGCACCATGACATAAAAGAGCTCTTCTATTCTCCTGTTAAACCCACATCCTCCGCATCAAAATTCAGAGCCTGTATTGAAGCAAACGGGGCCATAAAGGAATTTGAAAACCCGGTGGGAAGAAAGGTTTTCACCATTGATATGGAGAAGAGCAGCTCCGATCTGAAGCTTATATTCGGGGGCTTTATTCTCTCGGAAACCTTTGGTATTACCAAGATGGATGAAGAAATGCGGATTCGGGAGGAGGGCTATACCTCTATCCTCGAAAAGACCTGGTTCTGTCATACACCGGTACTTGGAAAGGCCTGCGGCTGCTGCCATCCCTGCGAGACCACCATTGAAGCCGGACAGACCTGGAGATTTACGGAGAGCAGGCTTAAGCGCTACAGGGAGCTGAAGGCGGGAGCCTCTCCCGGCAGGGTCAGGCTGGAGACCTATATTGACGTGATACTTGGAAGGTGAAGTTGAAAGGATAAATTATGGCATCGTATTTTAAGAGGGTATTTAAGCCAACATACAGGGAGTATCTGTATGCAATACCGGGGAAAAAGACCATAGGAGGCTGCTTTAAGCTGCTCTGGAACCTTATAAAGCCAAATGCCGTAACCTACCCGGATGTGGTGGTGGTGCTTACGACGCACTGCTCCTTACGCTGTGCAAAGTGTAATAATCTTATGCCCTGCTACAGAGAGTCCTACCATATCCCTGCAGAGGAGGTACTGAAGGATATAGAGACCCTGCTTTCCCACACGGATCTCTGTGTGAAGCTGGAGCTTCTCGGGGGCGAGCCCTTTATCTATCCCGAGATCGACAAGGTGATAGACGGGGTTAAGGATTTTAAGAATATTATGTGTGTGGCATTTACCACAAATGCGACGGTCATACCCTCGGAGGAGACCTTAAAAAGGATCGCGTCCCTGAAGAACAAGAAGATCGTGATAAGCGACTACGGTGTAAAGACCCAGAAGGTTGAGGAATTTATGCAGGTCTGCAAGGAATACGGCATACCCTGCGGACGCTCTATTTCCAGATATTGGGCGGATCCCGGAAATACGGAGTGCAGGAATAAGAGCAGGGAGCAGCTGGAACAAGAATATAACAAGTGTTATAGTTCCCGCTACTGCCGCACGATGCTGAAGGGAAGGGTATATGCCTGTGCAAGAGCCGCGTCCTTAGCGGATCTTAAGCTTATGGACGGAAACCATGACAGCTTCAACGTGAGGGAAAAATTAAGTGACAGAGATTTCAGAAAGGGCTTCAGGAAATTCCTGACCCTTGACTATGCGGATGCCTGCAATTACTGTGATCACTTCTTAAATATCCATATCCCTGCGGGAGAGCAGCTTTCATGACAGAGAGGATCATAGACAGCTTAAAAAAGCATACCCTGCTGTTGTATGCTTTTTTTGCGTTTTTGCAGCTTTTCTTTATGTTCTATCAGGGCGGAAAGCAGTCCATGTGGCTCGATGAAATGTCCCTTATCGGAACCATCACCAAGGACAAGGGGATAGGGGACATTTTGTGGCAGTATCTCACGGTTGATGTGACGAACCTCCCTCTTTTTCCCCTTCTGTCAGCTCTCTGGTACCGCATCTTTCCGGCAAATGACAGGCTGATGCTCCTTTTGACCGAGCTTTTTGCGGCCGGAGCGCTGGTTATAACGGCACTTCTCGCTGAAAGGAATTTCGGGAAAAGAGAGGGAATACTTTCAGCCGTACTTATGTTTATATCCCTTCGTCCCGTTATAAACTGCGGCTTTGAATTCCGTTCATACGCTGCAATGCTTTTTTTCGCCGCCCTGGCACTTTACTTTTTCTATGAGAAAACCAGAAAAAATGATACCGGAAGCCTTATCCGCTTCGGTCTTTCACTTTTCTTCCTTAGCTTCACCCACTATTCAGGGATCATTCTTATAGGGATACTGGGGCTTATGGATCTTATTAAGGTAATAGTGAAAAAACAGGGATTATCCGCGCTCCTGCCATATTTTGCGTCGGGACTCCTTTTTCTTCCGTGGTTCTTCCTTATGCTTAAAAATAAGGAAAAGAGTATAAGCTCTTTCTGGGTGGATCCTCCGACCATACCGGAGATCGCAAGGACACTTAAGTATCTTCTTTCCAATAACGAAGGGGTTTACGTGATCTTTATAATCGGGATACTGCTTACTGCCGCTGAGATCATAATGTCCTTATATAAAAAAGAAACGGCAGAGGGGGAGGCGCTTTTGTCACTTGAGATGATCTCGGTGATCTTTATAATGATACTGTCTGTCTTTGTTTACAGTGCGTATATCAATCCCGGGGGCGGATTTTTCCTTAAAAGATATTTTATCGTACTGCTGCCCCTTATGGTATGCGTAACCTCCTATGCCGTGAGGAAGAGCACGGAATACCTTTCCTTCGGGAAAGACACAGAGCAGCTTTACAGAGCCTTTTTCGTAGTCTCGGGATTTATCCTTGTCTACTTCGGCTTCATAAACCTTTCGGAAATAAGGGAGAAAACAAAGAAAAGCTTTGAGACCTTCAGGGAGGCTGCGGCCTATGTGAGAGAGCAGGGGATCTTAAGTGACGGAGAGGATGCCGCCCTTATCTGCTCTGTAAATCCAAGGGCAGCCGCGGGCTTTTCCGAATACTATGTCCGCCGGGGAGGACGGGACAGAGAGATTGCTACAGTGAGCCTTCAGGGGGAGGAGCCGGTAAAAGAGCTTATCAGATACGACAGGCTCTACCTCGTCTATGTGCACAGGGATCTGGAGGATCTGGATCCTCAGATAGAGAAGACCTTGCGGGAAGAATATGAGCTTACGGCCCTAAATGAAGAAGTAAAGGCCGCCGTATACAGGAGAAAGCGCTGATGGGAAAGAAGCCCTTTCATGACTGGGAGAGAAAGCATGATCTCCTGAATAATAAAAACATTAACGGGTTCCAATACTGGAATTATATGCGAAGAGACATGGGTATGTCTTTTTCGGATGAATACACAAAGGTGGAGCCGGCCTTTTACCGGAATATGAGTGAACAGGGAAAAGAGGGGATTAAAGAAAAGCTTAAGAAAGCCCTGCTCCTTCTCATTCCTGACAGAAAGGGAGAGCCGGTCCGAAGCGATATTATGTTTCTCTGTCATTCCAGAAGACAGGAAATAGACGGGAAAATGGTCAGTATCTATACGGATCCGGTTTCTGACAGATTCCCCGGATCCGTAACGGTTCAAAGATCCGGACTCGGAAGGTATGACAGGAATAAGATATACAGTAAAAGGCTTGTTTTTCTGGATAAGATCTCTGTAATGAGCTATATATACAGATATTTTGTAAGGTTTTTCCGCCGCAGGGAATATCTTGAAATAAAGAACAGGGTTCTTAAGGAGATGGAAGAGCCGTTCCGGGATCTTGCCGGTAATTATGATCTCCATCCTGACCCGAATGATTTTGCAGAGAGAGTTACGGTGCTTTATTATCTTTACAGATACCGGAAACCGCGGTTCAGAAGGATTATAGAGAAGATATCACCGCGTGTCATTGTGGAGGTGGTAGGTCTAAGCTTTGACGCCAAGATAATAAATGAGCTGGCATCCGAGCTTAATATAGAGACCGTGGAGCTTCAGCATGGGGTCGGGGGACTTTCCTTTTATTATCCTGAGGGGACCCGGATGAAGCAGTTCGCAAAGTGGTATTTTGCCTTTGGCGATTTCTGGAGGGACAGAATGCAGCCGCCGATACCAAGAGACCATATACTGTCTGTGGGCTTTCCCTTTTTTGAAAGGCAAATGCGGGATTACCCCGAAGAAAGCAGGAACAGGGAATCCGGCGCCGTGATCTTCATATCCAGCAGAAAATACGGAAGGGAGCTTTCCGGAGTGGCCTCCGCCTTTAAGCGAATGAAGCCTGAAACGGATGTGATATATAAGCTCCATCCGAGAGAGTATCCGGACTATAAGAAAAAATATGCATCCCTTGAGGGTGAGGGGATAAGGGTCATAGCGGATGACAGAATACCATTGTACACACTTTTTTCAAGCTGCTCGGCCCAGGTGGGAGTGGATTCCACCGCTGTTTACGAGGGGATGGGGTTCGGCCTTAATACCTTTATATGGGATATTCCGAGAGCTGTATTCCTGCGCCCCCTAGTAGACGGAGGCTATGCCCGGCTGTTTAAGGATGCGGCAGAACTGTCGGAAATGATGGAAGCAGGGGCTGAGAAGCGGGAGTATGACACGGGACTTTTCTGGAAAGAGGGCAGTCTGGACAGGATGGAAAGGGAAATATCCCGTATAGCAGGACTTCGGGATTCTGCAGGTTAGAAGGACCCTGATTTTGAGAGACAAAAAGAGAGAAAAGAAGACGGTTCCGGACCTGATGTAATGGAGTAAAGATATGGATTTCGGTAAAAGAAAGATAATAGCGGAGCTTGGCATGACCCACGACGGGTCCTTAGGGCAGGCAAAGTGCATGATAAAGGCCGCGGCAGAATGCGGGGTGGATGCGGTAAAGCTCCAGACCCATATATCCGAAGCGGAGACTGTAAGGAATGCCCCGAAGCCCCCTTATTTCAAGGGTGAGGGAAGATACGAATTCTTTAAACGCACTGCCTTCGATATGGATCAGTGGAAGGAGCTCAAGGAATGTGCCGCAGAGAATAAGGTGGAATTCATTTCTTCCCCCTTTTCGATTGAAGCCATCGACTTCCTTCTTGAGCTCGGTATCGACTGCTTCAAGGTGCCGAGCGGCGAGATCACAAATATTCCCTATCTCGTTCACCTTGCGGAAGCGAAGGTTCCGGTGATAGTATCAAGCGGTATGAGCTCTCTTAAGGAGCTTGATGAATGTATGGAGATCTTCTTAAAGAGAAGCTCCAATGTGGCCCTTATGCAGTGTACCTCGGAATATCCCTGCGGCCCTGAGCATGTGGGTTTAAATATTATCGATCTCTTTAAGGAAAGGTACCCGGGAGTGCCCCTGGGCTTTTCCGATCATACAAGCGGAGTCTGGGCTTCGATCGCTGCTTTTGAAAGAGGTGCCAGACTCATTGAAAAGCACTTTACCTTAAGTAAGCTTATGTACGGCCCCGATGCGAAGATGTCAATGGAGCCCGGTGAAATGGCGCTTCTATGCTCCTCCGTAAGGAGCCTTGAAACAGCTCTTCTTAACCCCGTGGATAAGGAAAAAACAGATCGTTTTAACGAGATGAAGGTGATCTTTCAGAAGAGTATTGTGGCGGTTAAGGAGATCCCGAAGGGCACCGCGATAACCGAAGACATGATAGGCTATAAGAAGCCCGGAACCGGCATCCCCACAAAGTTCTATAAGGAGATCATAGGAAAAAAGACAAGGCGGGAGCTCAGGTTTGATGATATAATAGGGTTCGATGATATCGAAGGACTGGAAAAAGGTTAAGAAATAATGAGAAAGATTTGCGTATTTTTAGGCGGACGCGCCAATTACAGTTCAATAAAATCTGCAATGAGGGCAATAAAGGAGCACCCCGGTCTCACGCTTCAGGTGATCCTCGCGGGACAGGGCTTATCCGACAAGTTCGGTGACCTTGAGGGTATCCTCGAAAGTGACGGCTTTTCCATAGATGAAAAGGTGCATATGCTGGTTGCGGGGGATAAGCCGATCTCCATGGTAAAAACAGCGGGACTGGGGCTTCTTGGGATATCGGACGCCCTGGACCATCTGCAGCCGGACTTCCTTATCGTCGTTGGAGACAGGTATGAGGTCATGGCGGCAACCATTGCCGCAGCCTATATGAATATAAGGGTCGCCCACACCATGGGAGGAGAGGTGACCGGAACCATAGATGAGAGCATCCGCCATGCCATCACGAAATTTGCCCATGTCCACTTTCCCGCGAATAAGGAGGCGGGGGAGAGGATAATAAAGCTCGGCGAAAGACCGGAGGATGTTTTTGTGGTGGGCTGCCCCAGGGTCGATCATGTGAAGGAGCTCCTGGACGGCGACTCCTCCATGCCGCTTGACCTCTATGAGAACTTTGGCGGAGTGGGACCCGACTTTGATCTAAAGGAGCCCTTCCTTCTGATATCGCAGCATGCCGTTACCACGGAATACGGAGAAGCAAAGGACAGGATAACGAATACCATAAGGGCCTGTGTGAGAACAGGGCTTAATATAATGATACTCTGGCCCAATGCCGACGCAGGAACCGAGGGCATATCTACGGGGATACGCCGCTACAGGGAAAAATATCCGGAGGCCCGTATACACGCCTTTAAGAATCTTCCGGCGGATATCTATACGAGGCTTATGAAGAATACCGCCTGTCTTGTGGGCAATTCCTCCAGCGGTATACGTGAGGGTGCATATATCGGTACACCCTGCGTTAATATCGGTACAAGACAGAACGGCAGGGAAAGAGGCCATAATGTTATCGATGTTTCCCATGACGAAAATGAGATCTTTGAAGCTGTGAGAAAGCAGATAGAGCACGGTCCCTACACAAGCGAACCCATATACGGCGACGGTCACGCGGGGGTACAGATAGCGGAGATACTTTCAAAGGTTGAGGTGCCGGTTCAGAAAAGGATAGTGTATTAAGGCTTATGGAAATACTCTCGATAATACCTGCAAGAGGCGGCTCAAAGGGAATTCCGAAAAAAAACATGGCACTGCTCTGCGGTCAGCCCCTCATAAAATATACCTTTGACGCAGCGAAGAAAAGCCGGCTCATAACGAGGATCATACTGTCAACGGATGATAAGGACTTTGCGGAATACGGAAGGGAAAACGGTATAGAGGCGCTGATGAGGCCGGAGGAGCTTGCAGGCGACAGGACGCCAATGAAGGATGTGATAAACTATCATCTTGACGCACTGGAAAAAAGCGGCTATAAATGTGATATTTTGATCCTGCTGCAGCCCACCTCCCCGCTCAGGACGGAAAAGCACATAGATCAGGCGCTGCAGGGGCTTATAGATGAAAGGGAAGCAGATGCCACCGTAAGCGTGGTGGACGTGCCGCATGAATATCTTCCACAGAAGCTTATGGAGCTTAAGGAGGACGGAAGCCTTAAGTTTTTCCGTTCCGACGGCGAGAAATACACTACGAGGCAGGAGCTTCCGCATCTTTACGCAAGGAACGGGGCAGCGGTCTACGCGGTCTATACGGAGAGCTACCGGAAGACCGGGAGCCTCTACGGTACAAGATGCATTCCTTACTTTATGAAGCCGGAGGAATCGGTGGACGTGGATGGTTATTTTGACCTCTTTCTCGCGGAGTGCATAATGAGGGATTTTCCGGAGTGGAAGGAAGAAAGGTTTACATAAATTGGGATACAGTGAAGTTGAATTTGAGCAGGATGCGGTATTTCTCGTGACCGGAGGCGCGGGCTTTATCGGGTCGAACCTCTGTGAAGCCCTGTTAAAGGCGGGTCATAAGGTTAAATGCCTTGACGACCTGTCCACGGGAAAGCAGGAAAACACCGAAATATTCGCCTCTGATCCGGATTATGAATTCATCAAGGGAGATGTGAAGGATCTCGACACCTGTATGAGGGCCTGCGAAGGTGTAACTTTTGTTTTGCATGAGGCGGCCTGGGGTTCTGTTCCGAGAAGCATTGAAATGCCCTTATTCTACGAGGAGAACAATATCCGCGGCACCCTTAATATGATGGAGGCCGCAAGACAGCAGGGTGTAAGGAAGTTTGTCTATGCTTCAAGCTCCTCGGTGTACGGGGATCACCCCGTGCTTCCGAAAAAGGAGGGGCAGGAGGGGAACCTTCTTTCCCCCTATGCCCTTACAAAAAGGGCGGACGAGGAATACGGGAAGCTTTACTTTAAGCTCTACGGCCTCGATACCTACGGTCTCCGTTACTTCAATGTTTTCGGGAGACGGCAGGATCCGGAGGGAGCATACGCTGCGGTAATACCGAAGTTTATCAGACAGCTTATAAATAATGAGCGTCCCACCATAAACGGGGACGGAAAGCAGAGCAGGGATTTTACCTATATCGAAAATGTGATCGAGGCGAATATAAAGGCCTGCGCCGCTCCCCATGAGGCAGCGGGAGAAGCCTACAACGTGGCATACGGGGGAAGAGAATATCTAATTGATATATATTACCTCTTATGCGAAGCCCTGGATAAGGATATCGAGCCTATATTCGGTCCGGAACGCCCGGGGGATATCCGCCACAGCAATGCGGATATCAGTAAAGCAAAAGAAAACTTAGGCTATTCACCGGAATATGACTTTGAGCGGGGGATAAAGGAAGCTATAGCATGGTACAGGGAAAATCTCTGACGGGATCCGATAAAAACAATCACTCACTTTCAGGACGCAGTTTTTTTCTGTATTATACCCTTGCCTTTTTGCTTCTGTCCTTTGGGTGCTTTTTATGGGTTTTGCTGCAGGGACGGAGCCTTGTATGGAAGCAGGACGGTCTGGAACAGCATTATCTTGCCTTTCTGTACCTGAAAAGATATCTGACAGAGGTTCTCCGTACCGTATTTACAGAGCACAGTCTGAATATCCCGCTCTGGGATATGTCCATAGGCTACGGTGCGGATATCCTTACCACAATGCATTATTACGGTCTTGGGGATCCCTTTACTTTTTTCTCTCTTCTTGTACCCGAGGGGAAGCTTGATATTCTGTTCGGCTTCCTGCTTTTCCTTAAGCTTTATCTCGCGGGAGCGGGCTTCTGCCTTTTCGCACGGCATCACAGGGCGGAGGAGCTTCCGGCAATTGCCGGAGCCTGTGTATACTGCTTCACGACCTGGACCCTGTATTACTGTCTGCATCAGTTCTGTTTCATTATTCCGATACTGTATTTTCCCTATGTGCTTCTCGGTATAGACAGGGTGATCGAAAAGGACGGAAAACCTTTTCTTTTCATAATTTCGCTGGCCCTGGTGGGACTCAGTAATTTTTATTTCACCTACATGGTGGTGGTGCTTGGGATTTTTTATGCAGTGTTCAGGTACATTGGCTGTTCCCGGGGCAATAATATTAAAGACGCGCTGAAGCTTGTCGGAAGGTTCATTCTCTACGGGGCTGTTGCGATGCTGATCGCTGCGGTATTTCTCTATCCCTCCGTAATGACCATGGCAACATCCTCCCGTTATTCGGCAGGCAGGAATTTTACGTTTTTTTATCCGCTGCAGTTCTATCTGGATTACCTTTCCGCCTTCTGCGGAACCGCCAGCATAGGGGAGTGGTCCGGCTTCGGCTATACGCCGCATACATTTCTCGCCTGCATCCTCCTTTTTCTCAGAAGGAATGAGTTTAAGAGGCTTAAGCAGGCGTTTATCGTTCTCACATTGTTTACCCTTATTCCGATGGCAGGCTGTGCCCTGAACGGTTTCGCATATCCGACGAACCGCTGGGCCTGGTGCTACAATCTTCTTGCAGCCAATATTGTTGCGGTTACGCTTCCCTGGTTTAAGTCGCTTACGGAGCGGGAGCTTAAGATCCTTTTTGCGGCGTCAGTCTTATACGGGGTGCTTGTTCTTTTAAGTCCGGATATAAGTCCGGTTTCAAATCTTCTCCTTTTACTTTTGATGCTTTCTGAGTGTGTGCTGCTTTTATGCCTGAATAAAAGACAAGCGGCAGGAAAGTATTCTTTTATCGCGGTTTCGGGATGCATTGCCGCGGGACTTTTCTTCAATGCCTGTTCCCGGCTCTCACCCTTTGCGATAAAATACAGGAACCTTAGCGGGTACCTGAAATACGGTGAAGCCAATGAACGCTTAAGCTCCAGAAACGCGGACGAGCTTATGGATAAGGATCGTCCGGAGCCCTTCCGGATAGAGGAGCTGGGAGTCGATTTTGTGAGGAACAGCTCGGATATAAGGAGGACTCTGGGAACGAACTACTATCTCAGCATGACAGAGGCCTTTGTTCCCGAATTTATCATTGAAACAGCCTTAAACGCAGAGAGAACCTATATGTACCGGAATCTGGACGGAAGGGGGATCCTTCAGGCCCTGCTTTCCGTTAAGTATCTCTTTGTAAATGCAGAGGATGCGGATACCGTACCGGCGGCCTTATATAAAGACACGGGGCGGAGTAAGACCGTAAAGGACAGTGAGGTCAGGCTCTTTGAAGCCAATAACCCCCTGCCCTTCGGCTATTGCTATGACAAGTGGATCAGTTACGGCACCTTCGGAAGCCTTGAGCCTGAAGAACGGCAGCTTGCGATGCTTAAGTACGCGGTCCTGGAGGACGGGAAGGCGGGTGATCTTCCGGAGTATACATATCCTTCATCCGAAAATAGGAGCGAAAGCGGTATTCACAGCATCCTTAAGGAGATCGTGGAAAACGACAGTGTAAGGGTAGAGGGCTCTGAAATTTATGTACTTAAGGACGGGGCTTCCGCTGAGCTGAAGACAGAGCTTCCCGTTAATGACGGTGGAAAAGAATATGAAATGTATGCCGTATATAAGGGTGTGGACTTTAAGCCCTACAGCGAGCGGGAGAAGTATCTGCCGTCCGAATGGGATGCTTTTTCACTGAAGGGAAAGCTGAAGGTCATTCTTACGGATATTCTTGATCTCGGACAGAAGGATACGGATGCAAGGTTTGGTGTGATCCGCGGAGAACGCTACAGGACCGTTGAGTTTATGACAAGGGATAATATATACTACTGCGGACAGGATAATTTCCTCTCCTGTCTGGGAAGTATAAGGAATTCCGGGGACGGGGAAGAGATGTACCTGAACTTTCAGAAAGCGGGAGTATACAGCTTTGACCGCTTTGATATAGTCCTTCAGGATACCTCCGTGATAGCAGAGGGAATATCGGAAAGAGCGGAAAGCTGCTTAAAAAATGTTTCCTTCGGGAAAAACAGTATTGAGGGAAGCATTTCCCTTGAGAGACCTCAGATACTTATGATCTCCGTGCCCTATTCCGAAGGCTGGGAGGCCTTTGTGGACGGAAGGAGGGAGGAGATAAGGAGGGCAAATGTCATGATGATGGCGCTGCCCTTAACGGAGGGACAGCATAAGGTGGAGCTTCGTTACCATAATCCTAATCTTCGCACGGGGTCGATAATGTCTCTTATCGGTATCGCAGCGCTTATTTTCCTGCTGGTCTTTTTTTCGGGGATCCGTCTGAGATCCCGGTTTCCGGCGGTTTTTCAGTGCTTAATTACACTTTTATTATCGCTGGCTCTTCTTTATTTCTCAACTGCTACAAGGCTGCCGTTCTGGTCCTACGGCTTTGCGGCAATGAATCGGGAGCTTATGTCCGGAGACGGAAAAGAGGCAGCTGAGTGGCTGGAAAACAGCTATAATAACGGCTTCCGCGTTTTTGAGCTGTGCTTTCCTTCCGGATCGGAGAGCTCCGTAAGTGAGCGGTGGAAGGAACTGTCCCTTTTTCTCTCAAAAAAACCGGACGCATACTTTATCATCGGATGCGAGGCTTCGGAGAATGAGGAGGCGGGAGACCCCGGCTCTGTCGGAGCGGTATACCGGGAGATTCGGGATCAGCAGAAGGCTGCCGGACGGGAAGGGGATATTAAGAGGATAATCCCGCAGGTTTACAGTTCCGAAGAATATGATATAGTAACTAAAATATATGACTGGTCCTCGATAATACCTTCATGGGATCATATAAAGGAAAAGGATCTGAATCCCGGAGCCCTGATAAAGGAAGCGAAGAGAGAGGGGGCGGCAGTCGTATCCCTCCCCTTCGGATATGAAAACCGTCTTATCGATACGGTGCTTCTCCGGCAGGGGATCCTTCCCTTTGTACGCTATACAGATCAGGAAAACGAGATGAAGGAAAGGGCATCCCGGGGAGTAAAGGGCTTTTTTACCGGTCTCTCTTCTCCTCCCTCCGACATCTTCGGACAGGAGAAGGGTCCGGCGGAAACAAGCGCTGTTCCGGAAAAGCCGGAGTATAGCTTTGATTATTCCTGGACGGATAATGAATACATAGCCCACGCACTTGGCGCCATAGAGGGGAAAAGCTACACCAATTCAAGGGAAGCCCTGGAAAAAAATTATGCGCTGGGCGTCAGGGTATTTGAAGCTGATCTTCGTTATACATCCGACCGGGAGCTGGTGCTTATACATAAGTGGAGCACCTTTCCCGCAGATGAGGATGATCCGCCTTCCCATGAAGAGTTTATGAAAAGCAGGATCTCGGGGAAATTTACTCCGATGGATCTTAAGGAGCTGATACTTTTCATGAAGGACCATCCCGATATGTACCTTGTGATAGACGGCAAGGCCGGATCTGACGGGGATATGAAGTACGTTGCCGGAGAATATGGGGATATCCTAAGGACCTGCATAGAGACATCGCCCGAAATTGTGGACCGTATCATCCCACAGATATATAACAGGGAGATGCTAAAAACCCTTATGGGAATTTATGACTGGAAGTCCATGATCTATACCCTGTATCATATTGACAACCGGGATTTCGACCCCTATGATGAAGCGGATTTCTGTTTAAGGAGCGGTGTGGGGGTCATTACAATGAACGAAAAAAGAGAGAATGATCTGCTGAACGGATATTTATCGGACAGGGGGATAACGCTTTATGTCCATACCATAAATGATCCGGATACCGCAGATGAACTTAGAAAAAGGAATATACATGGATTCTACACGGATAGCCTTTTTGAAAAATAAAGACGGTGTAAGCTTTGCACTGAGGATACTTTGCATACTGCTGATCCCCGCCGCCTGCTTTTACCTGTCCCATTATATGGTGGGGGATGTTTTCGGAAAGATCAAGCCCTTGCTGCAGCTTTATAATATTGCGTTTTATGAGGTGCTGTCGTTATTCCTTATTGCACTGACAGGCTCTGCGCCGTTTTCACTTGTGTTTCTCTGCGTTTCCTCCTGCCTCTTCGGCCTTTTGAACGCCTATGTTTTCAGATTCCGCGGATCTTTTGTTATGCCCTGGGATTTTATGTCGGCACAGACGGCAGCAAATGTGGCGGGGAATTTTGATTACACGCCTACACGGCGGATGGTGGCTCTGACTCTTGCCTTTGCGGTTCTCATAGTCCTCTCTGTTATACTGACAAGGAAGACCCCGGAGGATTCACGGCTTAAAAAACCGTCCTTCAGGATAGCGCTTCTTGCGGGAAGCGTGACAGCGGGGGTAATTCTGTACCTCCTCCTTATGAATGAAAATGTCCAGAAGGCCATTCGTTTCCATGAGGGCAATTTCCAGATACAGAGCACCACGACACGTAACGGGCTTCTCCTTGGCTTTATATTTAAGACAAAATATTTTCTGGTGCAGAAGCCCCCGGACTACAGCGCAGCCGAAGAGAAGGCTGTCCTGGACTCCATGGATATTGATACGGAGCTGCCGGAGACCTTACCGGACGTTGTGGTCATTATGAATGAGGCCTTCTCGGATCCGGCGGTCTACGGGGAGATCAAAACCAGCGAGGACTATATGCCCTTTATCCATTCTCTCAACGGAAAGGAAAATACCGTTACAGGATATGTGGATGTTTCGGTAAACGGAGGAAATACGCCAAACAGCGAATTTGAATTCCTTACCGGAAACTCCCTCGCCTTTCTTCCCGAGGGCTGCATCCCGTTCCAGAATTATGTAAACCGAGATATGGATTCCCTTGCGTCATATTTTAAGAGCCTGGGATATGATACCCTTGCCATGCATCCCTACCTTGAAAGCGGCTGGGACAGGACGAAGGTCTATCCGCTCCTCGGCTTTGATGAAATGCATTTCCTTGACTATTTCGAAGGCTTTTCTCCCAAATATGTGAGGGATTATGTTTCGGACGAAAGCCTTTACGATCAGATAATCTATGAACTGGAAAACCGGAAGGATCCGTCGAAACGGATGTTCTCCTTCAATGTGACCATGCAGAATCATTCGGATTACGGCGGGGATTTCGAGAACTTTGAGCGCACCGTGTTTCCGGAGGGAGAGGACAGGGAAAGTGAGGATGCCGTGCGGACGGCCAATTATCTTACACTTATAAAAATTAGCGATGATGCCTTCAGGAAATTCGCGGAATATATTTCGGACTGTCCCCGTCCGACGGTTATAGTGATGTTCGGGGATCATCAGCCCGCCCCCAAGGTTTTCCGTCCGTTTTTTAAGGAGCTGGGACTCGGGGGTGACGAGCCTTCAGAGGAGGAGATGGCACTGAGATATAAGGTGCCCTTTGTGATCCTTGCGAATTATGATATTGAAGAGGCAGCCGGTATGGAGCTGGGTCTGAATTACCTCGGAAATCTCCTTCTAAAGGAAACGGGAATACCCCTTACGCGCTACAGAAGCTTTACAAACGATTTTTCCAGGGATTATCCGGTTATCTCAGCGGGCTTTGTGCGTGATGCTTCCGGGAATCTGAAGGCTGTCCGTGAAGAAGCCACCGGCCTGCTTCCATATTCCAAAATGCAGTACTATGAGATGTTTGATGACAATGACGACTATGAATGATCTGCTTTTCAATCTCCGGAACCGGAGAAACAGCCCCGGAATTTCCGATTATATTTTATTCTTTCTTTTTCCGGTGCTGTGTTTTTACCTGAATATGCTCACAATGTTTGACAGCTTCTGGGAGACCCGGCTGAAAACGGAGCTTGTGAACATTTTTTTCTATGCTGTTTTTCTGGTGCTTCTCTTCCTGCTTTTTAATAAGGCGAAGACGGCTATCCGTCTGGAGCTCTTTCTGGTATGGATACTGGGGATAGCCAATGCCTATGTCTATTCCTTCAGGCGAAGCTACATAAGGCCCTGGGATCTTACATCCGTAGGTACCGCCGCCAATGTAGCGGGAAACTACGATTATACCCCGGGCCCGAGAATGATACTGTCCTTCGTGGTGCTGCTTATCCTTCTTTTCGCAGCGTCTTTTTGCAGGCTGGAAGCAGACAGGCTTTTTGACAGCAGTAAGCTGCCCCGTATCCTGGGCTCTCTCGGCTGTATCCTGATTATTTCATTTACGACCCTTCTTGCACAGAGGAATACCGTTAAGGATATGCTGGAGATATATACCACTTTCTTTGATTCAAAGGGCATGATGAAAAAGAACGGAATGGCTCTGAACTTTATGTATCAGATGAAATATCTGAAGGTGGAAAAGCCGAAGGGCTACAGTAAGAAGGATGAAGAGGAGATCCTTTCATCCTATTCGGAGGAGCTTAAGACCCCGGAAAGGCTGCCGGATATAATAGTTATTATGGATGAGGCCTTTTCGGATCCCGCGGTCGACGGGGAATTCAGCACAAATGAGGATTATATGCCCTTTATACATTCACTTGAGAAGGGATACGATAATACCGTTACCGGGTATCTAAATGTTTCCGTAAACGGTGGGAATACACCGAATACGGAGTTTGAATTCCTGACCGGAAATTCTCTGGGCTTCCTGCCCGAGGGGAGCATCGCCTTCCAGCAGTATGTACGGCATCCGATTGATTCCATTCCCTACTTCCTGAAGGAGTTCGGTTATCAGACCTTCGCTTCCCACCCTTATAAGGCAAGCGGTTGGGACAGGCCCAGGGTCTATCCGCTGCTGGGCTTTGATGAGATGTATTTTAAGGAATACTTTGAGGAAAGGGATCCGGAGCTTGTCAGGAATTATATCTCGGACAGCTCATATTTCGAGGCTCTGTCGTCGCTTACGGATGAGTATGCCGGGAGGGGACCGGTATTTTCCTTTAACGTGACGATGCAGAACCACTCCTCTTATTCAAAGAAGGAATACGATAATTTTGAAAGGCTGATAAGCGTCGATGTTCCTGAGGAAAAAAAAGAGGATGCCCTGGAAATGGATAATTATCTTTCCCTCATAAGGTATTCGGATGATGCCTTTAAGGAGCTTATTGAAGCCTATAAGGATAAGGAAAGGGACACCTTGATCGTCTTCTTCGGGGATCACCAGCCCGAGGCCGCTACCTTTGACGTTATGTGGGAGGAAAACGGAAAGTACTGGGATGACCTTGATACGGAGGACTATGTCAATACCTACCGTGTACCCTTTGTGATATGGGCAAATTATGATATAGAGGAGATGTCGGGACTGGAGACCAGCGCAAACTATCTTGGAAATCTGGTCTTAAAGGAGGCCGGATTTTCACTCCCTCCCTACAGAGCCTTTCTTGAGGATTATTCCGGGGATTATCCTGTTGTATCCGCAGTAAGATACGTTGATAAGAATAAGAGCAGTGTATTATATGAAGACTGGGACGATTCCCTTATCGACTATCAGAAGATGCAGTATTACCGGATGTTTGATTCACCTGAACCGAAGGGTCGGTAAGCTCATTTGAAAGCTCTTCCTCTATCCACTCAGCCCTCATCCTGAGCCACTCGGAAAGCCAGGTTAAGTGGCTTTCATAGGAGGTGTCGCCGTAGACCTCGGCTATCTTATTATTCTCCTCTTTATTAAGGACATCCCAGCGGATAAAGTTCATTTCGGCGCTGTCCTTAATATGCTCTATCCTTTCCGGAAGCTCTGCGGAGATATTGGCAAATATTCCGGCAAAGCCGCATTCCCTGTAGGTCCTGTTTACCGCCTCCAGAAAGACCGGATTCTTAAAAAGGCTCTTATAATAATCCTGTTCCCTGGCGGTCCAGCCGTTTGGCCAGAGATAATCCTCCTCTCTGAACGGCATCTCTATTATGCCTGCGGTCCTGTCATAGTCCCAAGCAGGTCCGAAGAACATCATATCCTCATCACTTTTCCGGTACAGGTAGACACTCCTTAAGGTCGGATCCGTGGTCTTTGAGAATTCCTGCAGCCAGTAGTAGCGGCAGAGGGAATCAAGGTCTATGCCTGAGAGGTCTGACCCGGGATCGTAGAGCTCCTCCACCACCGTCTTAAGATACGGCGCAGCCCTGTCTATAACCTCAAGGTTCCTGCAGTCCCTTACCTCCCCGTATATCTTTGAGTACTCTTCAGACCCTTTTTTTGACAGATCATCATAGAGGAAAAAGGAATAGGGATCCTTATCCATGCCGATACGGTAGAGGTAATCGTTATCTTCTATATCAACCCTTTCCTTTCCCTTTTCGACCCTTGTGCAGAGTGAGTATAAGCCCCTGTATTCCCCGTCGATAAAGAGGTCTGCCTGTCTGAGCTCAGGGGTGTATTTTATCCCGATCTCACGGGCTAGGGACAGGAATATCTCATTCCTTAGAAGTGAGTGGTCCGATGCGTTGGCAAGAAGTATCCATTTTTCTGCCCTTCCCATAGATAAAAGATCCTTCGGCTTTTCAAGCTCCGCCTGATAGGATTTCTTTTCCGCGGTCCAGCTCGTGTTTCCCCTCCCCCGTAAGGTCACGGCTTCACGCATGACGCTGCCGTCACTTTCATATAATTCAAGGGTTCCGCGGGTGCTTAGGGAGTGGTCCTCCGAGTCCTCAATTTCATTAAGTGAGGGCTGGGAGGAGGCAATTCTTATATTTACCGAAGGAAGTGAGGATCTTAGGGCGGAGACCTCAGTGCCGTCCATATCAAAGCTTCCGCCCTCGAAATCGTGGGTGAAGCGCCGGAGGGGCTGGCCGCTTTCGTCCGTGGAATAAAAGGTGAGTTCTTTTGTTTCCGCGCTGCAGGGAAGGAAGATATAGAATTTGCCGTCCCTTAAGAAGCCCTTTACGTCAAAGTATAGTCCCGGGTTTTCATTTTGGGGCACAAGGATGCCGGAAGGAGAGACAGCGGTACTGTCACTCGGGGTCCGTAAGGGACGGGAATAATAGTAAGCCGCGCCGGTTATAACGGCTATTGAGAGTATTATCGATATAAGCAGCAATATCTGGATATTTGGATCGTCTTTCCTGTCCCTCATGCCAAGCATTTTATCCTATTCGGGCCGGAATGACAATTGCTTCTTAATGTGCTACAATGGAGAACGGTGAGCCGCAAAGAAGCGGCTGAAGGCAGGGCTGACCGGGTAGGAGATAAAGGAGTTAACCGGCGGTCCATAACAGGTCACATAAAAACATGGAGGAAGAAACAAAATGGCAAAAAAGTGGGTCTATATGTTCAGCGAAGGCGACATGACGATGCGTAACCTTCTGGGAGGAAAGGGCGCCAATCTGGCGGAGATGTCCAGCATAGGACTTCCGGTTCCGCAGGGCTTTACCATCACTACAGAAGCCTGCACCCAGTACTACGAGGACGGCCGGAAGATCAATGACGAGATCATGGGTCAGGCAATGGAGGGCGTAAAGAAGATGGAAGAGCTGAACGGAAAGAAGTTCGGCGATCTTACAAATCCCCTTCTGGTTTCGGTTCGTTCAGGTGCCCGCGCATCAATGCCGGGAATGATGGATACCATCCTGAATCTGGGACTTAATGATGAAGTCGTTGCGGCAATGATAAAGGGTAATCCCGACCCCGCGTTTGAAAGGTTCGTATACGATTCATACCGCCGTTTCATTCAGATGTTCTCTGATGTGGTAATGGAGGTAGGAAAGAAATATTTCGAGCAGCTGATCGATGCTATGAAAGAAAAGAAGGGCGTTAAATTTGACGTTGACCTTACCGCTGCAGACCTTAAGGAGCTGGCTCTTCAGTTTAAGGAAGAGTATAAGAAGCAGCTTGGCAAGGACTTTCCTTCAGACCCCGTTGAACAGTTAAAGCTTGCCATTGAAGCGGTGTTCCGTTCCTGGGACAACCCCAGGGCAAATGTTTACCGCCGCGATAACGATATACCCTACAGCTGGGGAACAGCCGTAAACGTAATGCCGATGGTCTTCGGTAACTTAAATGATGAGTCCGGTACCGGCGTTGCCTTCACCCGTGATCCCGCAACAGGAGAAAAGAAGCTTATGGGTGAGTTCCTGAAGAACGCCCAGGGCGAGGACGTGGTTGCAGGTGTCCGTACTCCGATGCCTATAGTACAGATGGAGCAGGAGTTCCCCGAAGCCTATAAGCAGTTCATCGAGGTTTGCGAGACTCTTGAGAATCACTACCATGATATGCAGGATATGGAGTTCACCGTAGAGAATAAGAAGCTCTATATGCTCCAGTGCCGTAACGGAAAGAGGACGGCACAGGCTGCCTTAAAGATCGCCTGCGATCTCGTGGATGAAGGTCATAAGACAGAGGAAGAGGCTGTCGCTATGATCGATCCCAGAAACCTTGATACTCTTCTTCATCCCCAGTTTGATGCTGCTGCACTTAAGGCTGCCACTCCTATCGGAAAGGGTCTCGGCGCCTCTCCCGGTGCTGCCTGCGGAAAGATCGTTTTCACCGCCGATGATGCGGTTGCCTGGGCTGACAGGGGAGAGAAGGTCATTCTCGTCCGTCTGGAAACAAGCCCTGAGGATATTACCGGAATGAAGTCCGCAGAGGGTATCCTTACCGTCCGCGGAGGAATGACGAGCCACGCCGCCGTTGTTGCAAGAGGAATGGGTGAGTGCTGCGTATCCGGCTGCGGCGACATCACTATGGACGAAGAGAATAAGAGGTTCACACTTGCAGGGAAGGAATTTAAGGAGGGTGACTTTATCTCCATAGACGGAACCACAGGTAATATCTATGACGGCGTTATCGAGACCGTTGACGCCAGCATAGCGGGAGAGTTCGGACGTATCATGGACTGGGCCGACAAGTACAGGAAGCTTAAGGTCCGCACCAATGCCGATACACCCGCAGATGCAAAGAAGGCCCGCGAGCTCGGTGCAGAGGGTATAGGTCTCTGCCGTACGGAGCATATGTTCTTTGATGAGGAGAGGATCGCAGCCTTCCGTGAAATGATCTGTTCGGATACGGTTGAGGAAAGAAAGGCCGCTCTTGACAAGATCCTTCCTTACCAGCAGAGTGACTTCGAGGGCATCTTTGAGGCTATGGAGGGTAACCCCGTTACCATCCGTTTCCTGGATCCCCCTCTCCACGAATTCGTTCCCAATACCGAGGAAGAGATAGAGAAGCTCGCTTCTGCCCAGGGTAAGAGCGTTCAGGATATCAAGGATATCATTTCCGGACTCCATGAATTTAACCCTATGATGGGTCACAGAGGCTGCCGTCTTACGGTTACCTTCCCGGAGATCGCAGAGATGCAGACCTCAGCGATCATCAGGGCTGCCATCGCTGTTTCAAAGAAGCACTCAGACTGGAAGATGGTTCCCGAGATCATGATCCCCCTTGTAGGAGATGCAAAGGAATTCAAGTTCGTAAAGGATATAGTAGTAAAGACCGCGGATCTGGAGATAAATAAGGCCGGTGCAAGCCTTGAGTATGAGGTAGGTACCATGATAGAGATCCCGAGAGCTGCCCTTACTGCAGACGAGATCGCAGCAGAGGCTGACTTCTTCTGCTTCGGTACAAATGACCTGACACAGATGACCTTCGGCTTCTCAAGGGATGATGCAGGCAAGTTCCTGAATGCCTACTATGATACAAAGATCTATGAGGCTGATCCCTTCGCAAAGCTCGATCAGACAGGTGTCGGCAAGCTTATGGATATGTGCCTGACTCTGGGACGTCCGGTAAATCCCGCCCTTCACGCAGGTATCTGCGGAGAGCACGGCGGAGATCCTTCATCCGTTGAGTTCTGTCATAAGATCGGTCTCGACTATGTTTCCTGCTCACCGTTCCGTGTGCCTGTAGCAAGACTCGCCGCAGCACAGGCAGCTATAGCTGAAAAAGAGGAGGCAAAAAAGAACGGATTTGTCGACGAAGAGACAAGGAAGATGCTGGAGGAGGCAGCAGAGAAGGCTGAAGCCATAGCAAAGGAGCTCGCAGAGACCTCGGCAGACATTGCAAGGTCGGGTCTTGAAGCCCTGAAGGCCGGTGTCGAAGCTGCCGCAAAGACCTATAAGGAAAACAGGAAGAGCTGAAAAGCGGATAAAAACGGAAGGCTTTAAATGGACATACCCTCTGTCACCTTAAGGTGGCGGAGGGTATTTTTGCTACGAAATTACAAGAAGAATTGAGCCGGGGAGTAAAAAAATATTTTAGCCCCGCAGCCTCACCTTCAGCCCTTCGAGGTCGATATCAAATATCTCATTCTGGAAGCCCAGGAAGAAGTGGCCGTGAACCATCCCCGGGTTTCTGCAGAGGATCCCGATCTCCCAGCGGTTCATATAGAAGAATTCCAGAAGCTGACCCTCGGGGATCTGCTTTCCGTTGAGAGAATAGAAACCGTTTTCCGCCTTGTGGAGAGTGCCTTCCTGAGTAATATCCTTAGCTGTATAATTCAGATAACGGATGATCTGCAGGGTGCTGGTCTCCATATTAAGGAAGATACGGTGCATAAATTCCTCGTCAGGATCCGACGGGTCTATCGGATAATCCCTGTCAAGGTGCTTTGCATTGTTCTTTTCAACAAATCTTTCAAGGATACTCATGGCATTGTGGAAGCTGTTCATAAGATCCCTGTATTCCTTCAGGGTCTTTCCGTCATTCTTTTTTCCGTTTCCTTCACCGGCAGAGGATTTATCAACAGCTCCCGCAGGACCGCCGCCTATCGTGGCGTCATATTCCTTATGAAGATCGGCTTTTTCCGCATCAGTAAGCTGCGAATAGATGACCTGTGACATTTCATAGCTCTGGGCGAGCTGCTTTACTGCAAATAACCAAAGTTCAAATTCCATTATCTTACCTTCCCTCTCTTTCATTAGCTTATCAAAAACAAGCTGAAAATTAAAGGTAATTATGATAGAATCATAAAAAAGTCTGTAAAGATGAGGAGACGGATAATGAAAAACGAAAAGATAATGATAAGCAGCAGGGATATCGATCTCAGCAATGCACTTAAGGATATTGACGAGCATATCGCAGCACTGAATCTCGGAAAGAAGGACAGTCTGCATTTAAGGCTTATCGCTGAGGAGATCCTCGGAATGATGAATGCCATGACCGGCGATTATAAGGCCATGCTGTGGTTTGAAAGGAATGTGGTGGAGGCATCGGTAAACCTTACTGCCCGTACCGGAAGTATGGATATAGATACGAAGGAAGGGCTGATCTCCGTTTCATCCACCGGGAAAAACGCCAGCACAAAGGGCTTCATGGCAAAGATAGGAGATATCATCGAAAACGGGATCCTGAACTTTGAAAATGTGATGAAGCTGGAGCAGCAGTACGGCATGGGTTATGTGGGCTACGGCGCAGCCAGCGAGATGTCTGCGGATTTTGCGATGTCCTGGTCCCTTGCACAGTACAGAAATACCCTGAGCGCTGCAAAAAATGATAACAGCGATGCTGAAGAGGCCTGGGACGAGCTGGAGAAATCGGTGGTGGCAAGTATTGCCAAGGACGTAACGGTAGGCGTGAAGAAGGAAACCGTCGAAATGAAGGCCATTATGGATATTAAGGGAGAATAAGGGGCTTTGTAACGTGTTTATAAGGATTTAACAATTAAAACGCTGATATATATTGATTTTTCAAGTAAAATGTGTTAGCATTTGTTACAGATTGTAACAAATTTGTAATAAAATTGTTTTTTATAAAACACAATATATTGAGGTTTTTTATTTAATGCATCGTATAAAAGCGCAAATTATAGCGGGTGTTCTTGTAGCGGGACTGGTGGTTTCAGGCAGTCATTTTGCTGCGTCTGCAAGCTCTGTCACCGAGGAGCTTCCCGCAGCGGGAGCCGCCAGGATCCTTAATGAGGGAAAATCCGCTACTGTTATAAGAGCAGAAAAGATAAAGGCCACGGGAAAGGTTGATGCAACGGATGTTATAACGGTAACAACGGCCGCTATGGAAGTCACCGAAAAGGCTACGGACTCCGGAGTTATTACGATTTCCTCTACTGAAGAGAGCACTCAGGAGGAGACGGATATAGAAACCTCCACCGAGACCCCTTCAGCGGGAGCAGGCGATTATGCCGTGGAGACTGACGGCGATCAGAGCCACAAGAGCAGCTCCCATATCGCTCCATCCGATGATAAGGAAAAAGAGGATAATACGGTTTCAGCGGATGATCTTTCCATGCTTTCCGCAGGAGCCGGCAGCGAAGAGACTGCTTCCGAAAAGGACGACGGTGAAATGGATCTCGTAAAGGCCGTGACCGAAGCTGAAAGCAGCGAAACAGAGGATTTCAGCAATCTGGTTGTTGCCAACGTTTCAGATTTCGTTTATGTAAGGACCGAGCCCTCCGAGGATGCGGAGCCTGCAGGAAAGCTGTATAAGGATTCCGTCGGTGAGGCACTGGAAGAGGCACATGACGGCTGGATCAAGATAAAGTCCGGAAATACGGAGGGTTATGTAAACCTTGAATATGTATTTACCGGAGATCAGGCAGTATCAAAGGCTAAAGAGGTGGGACGCAGAAGTGCAAAGGTTATCACCACCACCCTTTATGTCCGTCAGAGTCCCAGTACCGAAGCAGAGGTGGTCGGGCTGGTTCCCATGGACGATATACTTACGGTTGAGGAAGAAACCGACCTTGACTGGGTCAAGGTTTCCATAGAAGAAGGTGACGGCTATGTAAGCACGGATTACGTAAAGGTTTATACCGAATTCGTACATGCAGAGTCGAAGTCCGAAGAGGAAGCAAGACTAAAGAAGGAAGAAGAAGAAAGACGTGCTGCTGCCAGGGCTGCTGAGGAGGCTGCTGCCAGGAACAGGAAGAATAATGGCGGAAAGAAGAATGGCAATAACGGCGGCGGTGCTGCCGGAGGCGGCGGAGGAAAGAGAGGCTCCGGCGGAGGCGGCGGCTATGTCGCAAGCGGAAGCGGAAACGGCACCTCTGTTGCGAACTATGCACTGCAGTTTGTCGGCAATCCTTATGTATACGGCGGATCGTCACTGACAAACGGAACCGACTGCTCCGGATTCGTTATGAGTGTATACAGGAACTTCGGCGTGTCGCTTCCTCATTCCTCCGGTGGAGACAGAGGTGTAGGATATGCGGTATCCGGCGGACTTGCAAATGCCCAGGCAGGTGATATCGTCTGCTATTCCGGACACGTAGGAATCTACATCGGCGGAGGACAGATAGTACACGCATCCACCGCGAAGACAGGTATCAAGGTATCCAATGCGAACTACAGAACACCTGTTGCGGTACGAAGGATATTCTAAGAAACAGGGTTAAGGGCTTTAGATAAAGTAAATATTCCAAAGAACAAAGCGGAATCGGAAATCATCACCGGTTCCGCTTTTCAAGTTAGATAATGTCTGTTATTATTGAGGGTGAACATACAGGCTTTTAGGATAGTTTTTCAAGGTGCTGACAAAATTTAAGGACGAGAAAAACGTATCAAAATAGTTTACCGGAGGATTCGCTATGAGAAAAATGAAAAAAAGAATGATGCAATGGGTGGCGCTGGTACTGACACTTAGTTTACTGCTGCCGGTAATTGCTTTCGCTCTGCCGTCGGATGGCAGTGAGGACGCTTTAGTACAGGAAAGCACAGACGGATCGGGGGGAGATGACAGCGGTCACGTTTTCAGGATCCGCCACCCGGATAAGCCCGTCACTCCGGAAATCATATGGGGAGGCTCTGCCGGTGGTTCGGGTATACAGGGGGTTACGGCAGGAAAGACACTGCCGATCGTGACTATAGTGGTGAGCTTCAATAATATCGGATATGATACACGCTTTGGCTGGCATGAGAGATTTTTCGGTGATAAGGATAGTCTGCAGGATTATTATTCCGTTATGTCCGGCGGAAAATTCACCTGGGTGCCCGCAGAAGAGGACTGCAGCACAGATGTCCTTCCGGAGAAGGATACGGTCAGTGAAAAATTTGACAGAAAAAATGACGGGATCATCCATGTAACGGTTGAAGGTGCTCACAGGGAGTGGGGAGATACTGATAACGATGATAAGATGGACACGATCTTTCAAAGTCTGATCGCTGCCCTTGAAAAAGCTGACAAATATATTGATTTCAGTAAATATGACAGAAATAATAATAAGGAAATAGAGAATAACGAGCTCGGAGTAGGCTTTATCCTGGCCGGTTATGAAGCTGCCGGAGCCAGTAAGGGTACAAAATTCTATGATAAACATAAGAATATGATGCTATGGTCCCATCAAAACGAAATGTATTATAAAGATGATAGCGAAGGATATTTTGACGGGGTCCGCATAGCTTCTTTTATTGCCGTTCCCGACCGTAAGGTAGTAGAAAGGGATAAAGAATCTGACGGTGATGAGAACGTGGAAGAGGAGGATCTGGGCACCATATATCATGAACTGGGACATTATCTCGGCCTTCCGGATCTTTATGATACGAAATCCCTTGAAAGCAAGGATCCGGAGAAAGCGGTATGGAAGGGATACGATTCCGAATTCTTAAGCCTTATGAATTCGGGTTGTGATGCGTGGGATCTTGATTATAAAAGCCGTCCTTCAGCCTTTGATGCATGGAGCAGGGCATTCCTGAAATGGACGGAACCGGAAATCGCCACTGAGGACGGGGAATATACGTTATATAGCCAGGAAAGCGGAAAATACAACATCCTGAAGATCCCCACGGAAAGAGAAAATGAATACTATCTTCTGGAGAACAGGAGAACAGAGGGGATAGACATCGGACTGAAAACCTACGAAACCAAGCTCGGAGAGGGAAGAATAGCTTCCTCAAACGGGCTTGTGCTCTGGCATATTGATGATGATGTATATAATAAACATAAGTCTGACAACAAGGTGAACAGTACTGACCACCGTCTGGGTGTCGTTCCGCTGTTTGCCGAGAGCCTTAGAAACAGTAACGATACTTTTACACTTGACTTCACGGGATCCAAACCCTATGCGAAGGAGGGTGAGAATAACGGCTGCCTTCCCTTCTACAGTAAGTCAAATTTTGAAGCGATATTCCGTGATACGGAGCATTCCGAAGAGGGTCTCTTCCTGCCGCTGTACGGCGAAGGGGACAAGGCGGATGATCCGGACAGCCGTATTTTAAGCAGCATTCGGCTGGAATTCATAGATGATGATTCACAGGAAATGAAGGTCAGGATAAGCGGGCTGTCCGGGAATAATGATGATGAGAGATTCAATTCGGGAGAACCCCTTAGTAAGATCATTTCAGAGAAGGAGCTTTCGGTTCTCAATGATCCCTCTGCATCCGCACTTTCCAAGAACAGGATCCTCTCAAAGATGGATCTTGCCATTGAGAACAGGGTAAAGGGAAAGACTCTGATCTCCTTTAACTCGGCAATAAGAGGGAATAATACAGCAAGAGAATACTGGGTAAGGATGATAAGAAACCGCGCCCTCCGTTATGACGGAAGGAAGCATCTTGTGACAGGGAGCGAAAGCGGAGGAACGAAGAACGCGGATGTCGAAATACGGATCTTCTACTGTGAAAAAGAAGGAAAATATGAATTTGACGCACCTTCGGATAATACAATAGCTTCTGCCAACGGCGACTGGAAGGAAGCAAAGGTAAAAAAGGTTAAGCTTAATAATTCCAATAAAGCTACCTTTGATTATACCGGCAGCAGGAATGAAGGGATAAAGGGATACAGAGGATCGGCTTATATCTCAAAGATAGTGCTTGAAGACAGCGATCTGAACAGAACCCTCGGAAAAGGGCTGAACAGGATCCTGAAGGCTTATTCAAAGAAGCTTAAGTCCGATAAAAGCAGTATGTATACAGACGCAGACCTTGAGGATAGCGCTGACTCCCCTGAAATGCAGTTTATTATTCCGGTTTATCCCTTGTTCCTCGGGATCGACAGCGACTACGGAGAATACACGGACGGCAGAGGAGATATGAACAAATACAGTCTTGAAAAGGGCAGCCTTGATACGGCGGGAAAAAAGCTAAGCGGCGCCCGGGTGATCATTGAGTACGGGAAGGGTAATTCAAAAAGAATAAAACTCCGTTTCAGCAGAAAAAAGCACAAGGATTTTGCAACAGAAATAATGGATGTTACGGATCAGCAGGGGGCTTCGGTAAGACAGCTCATTGCTGAGGGTAATTATTTCGGATATCTGGAATACTGAGAACAGGAGGAAGGAACGTTGAATTAGGATTCCGTTTTCCATAGGAGAAAAGTGCAGACAATATGAATCGTGGATGATTGTACACACAAAAAAATTGCACAAAGAATATAGTGTTATTATAACTGAATAGAAATTCAGAATTGGCAATTATGAAAGTTATCCACCAAATTCATCAAGATTATATACTTATGCACGGACTTATCCACCGTGTCCACCGAAAAATAACCACTTTTACCCTATTTTTTCAGATCGAACAGCACGGATTTCTTTTGTAAGAAATACACAAATAACATTTGGAATCACAGAAATGCAGTTTTCGGTATTGACTTTTAAATTGTAGATACAATGTAACTATTCAGAACAGCCCGAAGCACTTGCTGCTGAGGGCGTATGAAAGCCTTGGCATTTAGGCATTCGGCTCATCGTGCGAAGCACGATTTAATTAGCCGAATGCGCAGTATCTGTTCAGAAGCCAGAGGGTTCTGAACAGATACGATACAATGAGAAACGACTCTTGACAAGAACAGGGCGTATTTGTAGAATATCGGAGTATGCATAAACCCCGTGCCCACGTGTCAGGCCTCGGAAAAAGCATAGATTCTTGTTTTTCATCGGATAATTTCGGATAAGGAGGAAAGGAAGATTGGCAAATATCAAATCTGCGAAAAAGCGGGTTATCACCAGTGCTAAGAGAGCGGAGAGAAATAAATCCCGTAAATCAGCTGTGAAGACTTCCATAAAGAAGGTTTATGCGGCCATAGACGCCAATGACAAGGCGGCAGCCGCCGAAGCTCTTAAGGCTGCTATCGGAGAGATGGAAAAGGCCGGATCAAAGGGACTTTTCCATAGAGGAACCGTTTCAAGAAAGGTTTCCCGTCTCACAAAAGCTGTTAACAGGATAGGATAACGGCTTTCATTAAAGAAGGCTTAAAGTCCCTGCGGTATCCCTCTATGCTGCAGGGGCTTTTTTTTCTTCTGTTATCGGGTATAATAACCAAGTGTAGTACCACATTCAGAGCAGAAATATGAGCAGAACAAGCATAATACCTGATCTGCTCTGAATGTGGTACTACACTATTGTACCAGATCGCGCCGGGTATCCAATATGGAAATTGTTCGAATTCTCT
>JAFTEC010000136.1 GCA_017453865.1 Lachnospiraceae bacterium | reverse complement strand
CCCACAAAAGAAGGAAAAATGGTTGACCGGCGGGACCATGTCTTGATCACTTCTTTTTTTCCTGATGCGTTCATGGCATCTATCTTTTTCAAAAGGCTTTCATCTGCGAACGGTCCTTTTTTTATTGAACGTGACATCTATCTTTCCCTCCTTAACCTAATGCCTTGCCGTTTCTTCTTCTCACGATCAGCTTGTTGCTGGCCTTCTTTGCTTTTCTGGTCTTATAACCCAAAGCCGGCTTGCCCCAGGGAGTAGAAGGTCCGGGACGTCCTATAGGAGCGCGTCCTTCTCCGCCTCCATGCGGATGGTCGTTCGGGTTCATAACCGAACCCCTGACCGTAGGACGTATTCCCATGTGACGTATACGTCCTGCCTTGCCGTAGTTTATAAGGTTGTGGTCAATGTTGCCGACTGTCCCTATCGTGGCTCTGCATTCAATAGGAACCATCCTCATCTCACCGGAGGGAAGCTTCAGTGTCGCATACTTTCCTTCCTTAGCCATAAGCTGTGCCGATGTACCGGCGCTGCGGACCATCTGTCCGCCCTTTCCGGGATAAAGCTCAATATTATGTACTTCGGTACCCACAGGGATGTATTTGAAAGGAAGGCAGTTGCCGATCCTTATCTCCGCCTCGGGACCGTTCATTATGGTCACCCCGTCCTTAAGGCCCTCGGGAGCAAGTATATATCTCTTCTCGCCGTCAGCATAAACCAGGAGTGCGATATTGGCTGTCCTGTTAGGGTCATACTCGATACCTGCGACTCGGGCCGGTATCCCGTCCTTATCATTCCTCTTAAAATCTATGATCCTGTATTTCTGTCTGTTGCCGCCTCCTCTGTGACGGACTGTTATCTTACCCTGATTGTTTCTTCCCGAATGCTTCTTCTGTACTTCAAGCAATGACTTCTCGGGAGTCTTTTTTGTTATCTCCGAGAAATCGGAACCCGTCATGCTTCTCCTTGACGGTGTATAGGGCTTATATGTTTTTATTCCCATTTCCTGTTCGCTTCCTTTCCTAGTCTGAATAATCTTATCGTCCGGCCTTATGTACCGGGCATAACCTTTTTCTCAGATCCTGTTTTATAATCCTGCAAAGATCTCTATATCCTTGGAGTCGGCGGTGAGCTTTACTATCGCCTTTTTCCTCTTTGCGGTCATCCCTTCCACATAGCCCCTTCTGCGCTTTTTCCCCTGCAGATTTATCGTGTAGACTTTCTCGACCTTTACTCCGTCAAACATCTTCTCGACAGCTTCCCTGATCATGGTCTTGTTTGCCTCAGGAGCCACATAAAAGGTGTATTTTTTCTCCGCCTGCAGATTCATTGACTTTTCGGTTATCACCGGACGGAGTATCACATCATAATATTTAATATCAGCCATTATGCGTATACCTCCTGTATCTTCTCCACGGCAGCCTTTGTCGCAACCACCGTGCTGTATTTCATTATGTCATAGGTGTTTATGCTGTTTGCCTGGCATGTAGCTACACCCGGGAGGTTCCTTGCGGAAAGGATCACGTTCCTGTCCAGCGAATCAAGGACAACCAGCGCCTTCCCTACCTTCAGCGCATCAAGCACCTTCTTGAATTCTTTTGTCCTGATCGCATCCAGCTTAAGCTCGTCAAGCACTATAAGCTTTTCTGCCTCAACCCTTGATGTAAGCGCGCTCTTCAGGGCGATACGCTTTTCCTTCTTATTAAGCTTAAAGCTGTAATCCCTGGGAACCGGCGCAAATACAACTCCGCCATGTCTCCACTGGGGCGATCTTGTAGATCCCTGCCTGGCGTGACCGGTGCCCTTCTGTCTCCAAGGCTTCCTTCCGCCGCCGGACACCTCTGATCTGGTCTTAGCCTTCTGCGTGCCCTGACGATTATCCGCCAGATACTGTGTCACAGCTAAATGTATGAGATGCTCATTGATCCTGACTCCGAAAATATTATCGTCAAGTTCCATTGAACCCGTCTCTTTTCCTGTCATATCGTAAGTCTTTACGTTTGCCATTTCGGGTTATCCTCCTTTCCTTCGATTATTTGGAAACCTTAGAGGTTTCTTTTATCGTAATCAGACCCTTCTTAGGTCCTGGAACCGCCCCTTTTATAAGCAGGAGATTCTTCTCGGCATCCGCACGAACAACCTCAAGATTCTTTACCGTTACCTGTACCGCACCCATGTGTCCGGGCATGCCCTTTCCTTTAAATACACGGCTGGGTGAAGATGTAGCACCGTTAGAACCCTGATGCCTGTGGAATTTGGAACCGTGCTTCATGGGTCCCCTGTGCTGGCCGAGTCTCTTTATAGTACCCTGGAATCCTTTTCCCTTTGATATTGCGGTTACATCCACCTTATCTCCTACCTCAAAAATATCGGCTTTTATCTCCGCACCTATCTCGTATTCGGAACAGTTATCAAACCTGAATTCCCTGACAAACTCCTTAGGGTCGACCCCCGCTTTCTTAAAGTGACCCATCTCAGGCTTGTTCACTCCATGTCTGTGAGCTACGGATCTGTTACCGCCCTTATCCTTGGTCACGATCTTTTCTTTCTTCTCACGAAAGCCTACCTGAACAGCCTCGTATCCATCATTTTCTACGGTTTTTAACTGTGTTACGACACAGGGACCGGCTTCCAGCACCGTGACCGGTATAAGGATGCCGTTTTCGTCAAAAATCTGTGTCATACCTACTTTTGTAGCAAGTATCGCCTTTTTCATTTTTGGTCTTATCCTTTCTCGTCCGTTTTCTCCGGACACGCCTCGGAGCATTTCACTGATAGTGCATGCTCAATACGTACTTCTCAGCTTATTACTTTTTTTCCTTCATCTTTATATCGATGTAGACGCCGGCAGGCATTTCCAGCCTTGAAAGCACATCCACCGTCTTCTGTGTGGGCGCTATCACATCTATAAGCCTTTTATGCGTCCTTTGCTCAAACTGCTCCCTCGAATCCTTGTACTTGTGTACCGCGCGAAGGATCGTGATCACCTCCTTCTTTGTAGGAAGGGGCACAGGACCTGACACATCGGAACCGTTTTTCCTGACAGCCTCTATGATCTTTGCTGCCGACTGATCCACGAGCTCATGATCGTATGCCTTGAGCGTGATCCTCATTACCTGTTTTGCCATAAAAAAAGTCGCCTCCTTTATAAAAATAATCTTGGTCGGTGACTGTACACATTGCCGCGTGTGTCCTATATATATTAAACACAAAATCGGCTTTTCTATGTCCGGAACCGGTTCCCGATGACTATTGCGGGCCTGATCCCAACCATTCGCTGTACAGTGACTTCGTCGCCAGTATCTTCGTCCTGACATTCGCTCCACGAAATTACCTGTCATGCCCGGGTCTGAGCGCCTTTGCACTCGCATAAACAGCAACTTCCGCTTCCCAGCTATCTTGCGGTACGGAAAAACCCCGCTCCGCTGTCACGGCAAGTGCTACATTAACACAGTTTTAAGGTCAATGCAAGAAGTTTTTTTACCAAATATAATAAAAGCCTGCGTCACGGAATATATTGTGGTCATCACAGCCCCATACCACAAGCCGGAGTTATACACAGCCCTCATTTTATGGTAAAATACCCCCATGTCAGAATTTACCGTGGTAAAAGGCAGCAGGTCGGCTGAAAATAAACATGCGGACAGGGCGATCTTAAAACACCGCATAAAAAAAGTACTAAGAGTCGTGGCTTTGATCGCGGCTCTGATATTTGTAATATGGTTGATACACCATCTTTACCAGAATACCACCTTCAGTGATTATGAGATCCTCTCCAAATCAATGCGTCAGGATTCTGATACTTCGGAATACATGGCATATAACGGACATATATTGAAGCTTTCCAGAGATGGCGCGGAGGCCTTTGAGGGCTCAGGTAAGGCCATATGGAATGTTACCTACGAAATGCAGGATCCCAAAGCCGCTACCTGCGGTGACTTTGTAGCTATAGCAGATAAGCAGGGAACTGAAATCTATGTTGCATCGGCAGCCAATGACGTGGGAAAGATATCGACGAAGCTTCCTATATTAGACCTTTGCATCTCAAAGCAGGGAGTCGTTGCCGCCGTACTCGAAGACGCCGGAACCTCATGGATAAGGCTTTATTCCAAGACAGGCGAAGAACTGGCCTCTATCAAGTGCTCCAT
>JAFTEC010000135.1 GCA_017453865.1 Lachnospiraceae bacterium | reverse complement strand
GCCCCCCGGCGAGGGGCAGTGGGTTTCCGCCTATGGCAACTGAAAGGATTTTATTTATGAAAAAGAAGGTATATTGAAAGATATGGTTTTTACTGCCAGGAGCGGGGCTTTCTCCGTATAATACTATAGATGGATTTTGGGCTGAAAAACAGGAGGGTATTTCAGGCTATGAGAAAAATAAGAAGTATCTTTAGGAAGATCGCGGTGGCAGAGGCGGCAGCGCTTATTTTGGCGCTTATGTGTCCGGTGGGGGCGTATGCAGAGCCGCTGTTGCAGACAGTAAGCGGTGGTGAATATGATATTCAATACGGTGATATAACCGTAACCGCAAAGGCTAACGGAGAACAGGAAGTTAAGTATTCGGACAGTACAGCCCCCAATCCTAAAACAGCAACAGTCACCGGGATACCGGTCATCAAAGGCACATCTTTAATCCATACCGTATTACTGAAAACTGAAGGAAACAATGAGGCGCATGTCATTTTCAAGGGCTTAAATATTGACGTCCAAAATCAGAATCAGGATAAAGCCGCAGTAAGTGCTGACTGCGCGGCTGTTATCGAGTTAGATGGCGAAAACAGGCTTAAGAGCGGCCGGGGAAATGCCGGTATAGTGCATACGGGTAATGACGGCAGTACTCTTACGATACAGGACGGTGCAGCCTCCGGAATGGGAGAGCTAACCGTAACCGGCGGATCTTATATAATAAATGATGGTAATTTTCATAATGATGATAAAACCAAAGGCGGAGGAGCCGGTATCGGCGGGGGATTCGGGCAGAAAGGCTCCCACATTGTAATTGATGGCGCAAAGATAAAAGCCGAAGGGGGAGGACTTCGTATTGATCGAGATAACGACGATGGTCCCTGGCGCGGCGGAGGAGCCGGTATCGGGGGAGGATATGAAGGAGAGGGCTCGGATATCACGATAAAAGGCGGCGATGTAACGGCATACGGAAAAACAGGATTTGATGATAAGTATGGCGGAGCAGGTATCGGAGGAGGAACCTCCGGAAGCGGATCAAATATCAAAATAATAGATCAAGCGAAAGTGTCAGCAAACGGCGCTCCGGAGGGAGCCGGTATCGGCGGGGGATGTGCCGGAGAAGGAAAGGATATCACGATCGAAGGAGGAAGAGATGTCACGGCGATAGGAGGAAGCGGCGGAGCCGGTATTGGCGGCGGTAATGAAAACAGAGGGTCAGAGATCACTTTAACTGACAGCAGCGTTACGGCAGACGGAGGAATAGGCGGAGCCGGTATCGGTGCAGGAGCAGGAGCCGGAAACTACAGTAACACAGAGTTTATCACAATAACCAACAGCACTGTTTCTGCCTGCGGAGGATACCGCGGAGCCGGTATCGGTGGTGGTTCAAATCCTGGGAATAGCTATTGTGATACACAAAACATCAGGATAAACAGCGGGAAAATATATGCCCGGGGAGGAAACGGCGGAGCCGGGATCGGCAGCGGTTTTTCGGGAAGATGTGAAAGATTATTCATAAAGGGAGGCAATATAAAAGCCTACGGAGGAGAATGCGGAGCCGGGATCGGCAGCGGTGAAGGCAGTCCGGATGATCCCAGTTCTTTTGATATTTATGCAAAGGATATCGAAATAACCGGAGGAAATGTATATGCAGAGGGTGGACCCGGAGCAGCCGGCATCGGAGGCGGATTTAGTTATGATCATGATATGCAACATGCCGGCAATACGGGAAATGGAATAAGGATAGGCGGCGAATGTGAAGTTACGGCAATCGGAGGTGACGACGGATACTCTAGACAAGTCAATGGAGCTGGCGGAGCCGGTATCGGCGGAGGCTGTAACGGAGGCGGGACAGACATTAGAATAAACGGTACTTGTAAAGTAAACGCAACCGGAAGAGCCGGCGGAGCCGGTATCGGCGGAGGCTTTGAGGGAGACGGGGCAGATATTAATATTGAGGGTTCCGGTAATGTAACCGCCCGGGGAGGAGACGGAGGAGCCGGTATCGGCGGAGGAAAGCATACCAGTCAATTCGGAGGAAATGGTAAGAATATAAGCATTGGCGGCAGCAGTACGGTCAATGCAGTCGGAGAAGGCGGAGGAGCCGGTATCGGCGGAGGCAATGATGCTCCCGGAGAAAATATAGTAATAGGCGGTTCCTGTGAAGTGACCGCGGAGGGAGGAGAAGACGGGACTGCAGGATGGCTCCTGGGAGGAGCCGGTATCGGTGGAGGCGCGATGGCTCTCGGAGATCTTATTTTTATCGGTGAAAGGAGCAAGGTCACTGCATCCGCAGGAACAGGCGCGGCGGGTATAGGAGCAGGGGCCGAGATGGATGGATGGGAAGGAGATAGAGAAAGTAAGAACCGGGAGCACTTAGAAATAAGCGGTAACGCGGCTGTCAGGGTTTCCGGAGGAAGTGGTGAAGAGGGCGGTTTTAAACCCGGCGCGGCCATAGGATACGGCAGCACTTTAACGGGAGAGGGCGAGGAGTATTCACCGTATCCTAAAGAGTTAACAAAGGACAGGATAGAGTTCTATAAGCCCGGGACGAGGACGGCCGAAATGAAGGCCTCTGATGCATCAAAAAGAATAAAGACCCCCTATACCGTCTATTTCAGGCCGGACAAGACCCCCACCGGTACAGATGTTACCCCGGTTCCAATGCATAAGACCGTGATCTCTGAAAATACATACGGTGAGCTGCCGGAGCTTAATTCAGCTGACGCCACCTTTGCGGGGTGGTATTCCGCAGAGGGCGCAGGCGGCAGAAGGGTTAAAGCAGACACTACTGTAAAACTTACCAAAAATCAGATACTGTACGGCCTGTGGAAGGTGGATTATTTTATCCGTTACGACGCAAACGGCGGTACGGGGGAAATGGAGCAGGATAACCGCACCACCGGAGTTGAAAAGAAACTAAGGAAAAACAGCTTCAAAAAGGCACACCATCTCTTTTGTGGATGGAATACGGAGGCTGACGGCAGCGGAGAATCCTACTGCGACGAAGAGATTGTGGATCTCGCAATGAGACAGAATGAGACCGCAACTCTCTATGCCCAGTGGGATGAATTCAAAATAGCACCCGACTCACTTCCAAAGGGAAAAGCGGATAAATTCTATGAGGCAGCATTAAGTATCATAAATAATATCCCGGATGTGCTCTGGAACTGGAGCATAAAGGGAGTGCTGCCGGAGGGGCTTTCGCTTAAAAATAACGCGGATAATACCGGCACGATCTCCGGTACGCCGGAGAAAGCGGGAAGCTTCCCGATTACGGTCGTTGCCTCCGCAAACGGTGAGTCGGTGGAAAAGGATTATACGATCGAAATTGAAGAAAAGGATAAGGAAGAGGAAGAGCCGGTTATCGCTTCTTCAAATGGCGAGGATAAGCGGCTTAGAAAGACCATAGTGTTAAATGGTCTCGATCCGAAAACAGGAAATCAGACAGATGTTACACTGTTCGGACCGTGGGAGCCGGTTACTTTTAACGGAAGGGACCACGTTTTGAAGGGTACGGTTCTCACGAAAAAGAAGCAGAAGAAAATGTCTGCTGATCTTGACCTGGAGGTAACGGGACTCCCGGGAACCGTAAGCATCAGCTATAAATTCAAGAAAACGAAGGAGGCTTCCGACGGAAAGGCCTGCTACTACATTAAGCTTAAGGAGGATAAGACATCGGCATCCTACAATGCTTTAACCAAGCCTGAGAGAAGGAGCTTAAGGAAGGCTGTAAGAAAAGCCAATAAGATACTTAAGAAAAAAGAGAACAGGCTTTATTTCCCGGTTGAAAAGCTGGACATTTCAGGCTTTGTCTATGATAAAGAAAAAAGCCGGAAGAATTATTACGTATTCACCGGGAACGGGACGGATACCCTGATATTGGAGAAAAAAACCGGCAATCATACGGAAACGATCAGTGTAGAGCCTCCTTTGTATTATAAGAGCAGGAAATCCCGTATGGTGCTTTATGCTTTTCTTTCAGGCAGCAGAGCAGAGATACCAGGGAAGGACTACTCGAAAACAATTAATGCAGATTCCGTCACGATCACCGGCAGGAACAGAAATCTCACCGGTACTGCGGGAGGGCAGTAAAACGACAGGTGATCCGATTGACATATTAAACACCCTATACTAATATACAAGGCTAAAGACTTACGAGGTGTGATATGAAGAAAGGAAGATTCGGTGCGCATGGCGGCCAGTTCATTCCGGAGACTCTTATGAATGCTGTGGAAGAGCTGGAAAAAGCTTATGAGCATTATAAAGACGATCCCGGCTTCAATTCGGAGCTTACGGAATTATTCAATGAGTACGCGGGACGGCCGTCACGGCTATATTTTGCGGAAAAGATGACTAAGGATCTCGGAGGGGCGAAGATCTATCTTAAGAGAGAGGATCTTAATCATACGGGATCCCATAAGATCAATAATGTCCTCGGGCAGGCGCTTCTTGCAAAAAAAATGGGGAAAAAACGTCTCATTGCGGAAACCGGAGCCGGACAGCACGGGGTCGCGACCGCAACGGCTGCCGCATTAATGGGAATGGAATGCGTGGTCTTTATGGGAGAGGAGGATACGGTCCGTCAGGCTCTCAATGTTTACAGGATGAGGCTTCTCGGAGCAACCGTGATCCCCGTAAAAAGCGGTACGGGAACATTGAAGGATGCGGTATCGGAGGCCATGAGGGAGTGGACATCAAGGATTGAGGATACCCATTACTGTCTGGGCTCAGTAATGGGACCGCACCCCTTCCCCACGATCGTAAGGGACTTCCAGGCCGTGATCTCAAGGGAGATAAAAGCCCAGCTTATGGAAAAGGAAGGGAAGCTTCCCGATGCGGTTATTGCCTGCGTGGGAGGCGGCTCCAATGCCATGGGTTCCTTTTACCACTTTATTGATGAAAAAAATGTGGCTCTAATAGGCTGTGAGGCAGCGGGGCGGGGGATCGATACCTTTGAGACCGCAGCCACCATAAATACAGGGAGACCCGGGATATTCCACGGGATGAAGTCATATTTCTGTCAGGATGAATACGGACAGATAGCGCCCGTGTATTCGATCTCCGCGGGACTTGACTATCCGGGTATCGGACCGGAGCATGCATATCTACATGATACGGGAAGGGCAAAGTACGTACCGGTCACGGACGAGGAAGCGGTTCAGGCCTTTGAATATCTTTCAAGGACAGAGGGGATCATTCCGGCAATCGAGTCGGCACATGCCATTTCATACGCTATGAAGATCGCCCCTGCCATGAAAAAAGAGGAGATAATAGTTGTTACGATCTCCGGCCGCGGTGATAAGGACTGTGCGTCCATCGCACGTTACAGAGGGGAGGATATACATGAGTAGGACAGGAGAGGCCTTCAGAAAGGGAAAGGCTTTTATCCCTTTTCTCACCTGCGGTGATCCGGATATTGAGACCACAAAGAGGGCGGTAAGGGAAATGGTAAGAAACGGTGCCGACCTTATCGAACTCGGGATCCCTTTTTCAGATCCGATGGCGGAGGGCCCGGTCATCCAGGGCGCCAATGCAAGAGCTCTTTCAAACGGGATAACAACGGATAAGATATTTGATATGGTGAGAGAGCTTAGACAGGATATCACCATCCCCTTTATTTTCATGACCTATGCGAATGTGGTTTTCTCATACGGATCGGAGAGATTCATCAGTAGATGCAGCGGGGAGGGGATAGACGGCCTCATCCTCCCGGATGTGCCCTACGAGGAAAGGGATGAGTTCGCCGGGATCTGTGAAAAATACGATGTTGATCTGATTTCTATGGTTGCTCCCACCTCCGAAAACAGGATAGCGATGATCGCAAAAGAGGCGAAGGGCTTTTTGTATGTTGTTTCAAGCCTCGGCGTAACGGGAACAAGAAGTGAGATCACCACGGATCTCGGCTCCATCGTGTCTGTTGTCCGTGAAAATACGGATACCCCCTGCGCCATAGGCTTCGGGATCTCGACTCCCGAGCAGGCAGCAAAAATGTCAGCTCTGTCCGACGGCGCCATAGTGGGCTCAGCCATAGTAAGGCTTTTGGCGCAGTACAAAGAAGATGCCCCCGGGTATATCGGGGAGTATGTAAGGGAGATGAAGGAGGCGGTTATGAGCGCGTCCTTATGATCCCTGACATTCCTATAGAAAAAAACTATAGCCCGCTAAAAATAATAAGTATTTCCCATTCCTCCTAAGATCCGATACAATCGACCCGAACAGGAAAAGAAGAAAAGAGGAGGAAACATTATGAAAAAGGAAATCATCACTTTATTAATTGCAGGGACGGTTGTATCAGGGCTGCTTTCAGGCTGCGGCTCGGCTCTGGCATCTCTGAAGGGTGAGGCTTCGGAAGAAGCAGAAGCTGAAAGCGCTGCGGAGGAAGCAACACAGACGGAGGCTTCTTCAGAGGAGGCCGCTTCAGAAGGAGAGGCTTCCGTGGAAGCCGGAAGCTATGAGGACAAAAAGATCATCGTCGGAGCAAACCCCGTTCCCCATGCGGACATCCTGGACAATATAGTTAAGGAAGTGCTTGCAAAGGACGGCTGGGAGCTGGAGACTGTTGTTTTTGAGGATTATGTACTTCCTAATACATCCCTCGAAGCGGGAGAGCTGGATGCCAATTATTTCCAGACACTTGGATATATGAACCAGCAGAACAGCGACGCGGGTCTTCATCTCACCGCAACCGCAGGCGTTCACATCGAGCCTATGGGCATTTATTCTGAGAAATATAAGTCACTTGATGAGCTTCCCGACGGTGCCGAGATCGGAATACCGAATGATCCCGAAAACACCGAGCGCGGCTTAAATCTCTTACTTCAGAAGGGACTCTTAAAATCCCTCGGAGCCTTCGGGACCGACGATAATTTTTCCGCAGAGTCGATATCCGACGACAAGGAAGCAAATCCCCATGGATATAAGATCACGACCCTTGAGGCTGCAAGCCTTCCCCTTTCGCTTCCCGATCTGGATGCGGCTACGATAAACGGAAACTATGCTCTCGGTGCGGATCTTCCCTCGAAGTATCCTGCCCTTGACATAGAGGAATTTGACGAGGAAACATCCGTAAGGAGAACGAATTTCATCGTTGTACGTTCAGGAGATGAAAATTCCGAAAAGAGCCTTGCACTTACAAAGGCCATACAGTCTGATGAGGTAAAGGCTTATATCGAGGAGCATTACAAGGGATCGGTGATCCCTTCCTTCATCGATCCGCAGTAACGGAAGACACACATATCTCTGATAACAGTCACTTACGGAAACGCAGGTGACATCTGAGAAACAGGACATATAGACGACACACATGCCATCAAATACACCACGGCTGGTATTTTTCTTATCAGCCGTGGCCTCCTACAAGAAAGGATCCTAAGCATTTCCGGATGATAGTAATAGACAGTGTTACAAAGACCTTTCAGGATCATAAGGTTCTGAAGGGTGTTTCTCTTTCAGTAAGGGAAAATGAGATCTACGGGATAATCGGCCAGAGCGGAGCCGGAAAATCCACTCTTCTAAGATGCATAAACGGTCTTGAAGCCTTTGACGGCGGGGAGATCCGGGTAAATGATACGGCTCTTTCAAAGCTCAGCAGGAAGGAATTGCGTCCCCTTCAAAAAAGAATGGGCATGATCTTTCAGGGCTTTAATCTTATGGAGCGCCTCGATGTTTATCATAATATCGCTCTTCCAATGAGATTCTGGGGACTAAATCCATCATCCCCGGAGGCCGGGAGGAAGATTACAGAGCTTGCGGAGCTTGTGGGGCTTGAGGATAAGCTTCGGTCGAAGCCAAGGGAACTTTCCGGAGGGCAGAAGCAGCGTGTCGCCATTGCACGGGCTCTGATCCTTGATCCGGAGTTTCTTCTCTGCGACGAAGCCACCAGCGCTCTTGATCCTGAGATCACGAAAGGCATCCTCTCCCTTCTCCAGAGGATAAATAAGGAACTGAATATTACCATAATAGTAGTCACCCATCAGATGGAGGTGGTAAAGCAGATATGTGAAAGGGTAGCCTTTATAAGTAACGGAACGGTACTTAAGGAAGGACGCCCCGAGGAGCTCTTTATAAAACCCGAGAAAAAGGAGATACGGGATTTTCTCAGGGAAAACAGTGAAAATCTTCCGGAAAACGGCGTAAATATCCAGCTTTTCTTTAATGACAGCAATAACCTGAAGCCCACCGTTACCCAAATGGCGAGGGCTCTGGACACGGATTTTTCCATATGCTGGGCAAAGCTCGAAGACTTCAGGAATACGGTATACGGAAGCCTCGTGATAAACGTTGAGGAAAAGGATCGGAATAGTGTATGTGCTTTTCTTGACAGCAGAAAAATACTCTGGGAGGTGCTTCAATGACAGGCGGAATAGTTTCAACAACAGGCATGACGGAAATAATCCTGACTGCCCTCGGGCAGACACTTTATATGGTGTTCTGGTCAACCCTTATCTCTGTGATACTGGGCTTTATCCCGGGAGTCATACTGACGCTCACGGCTCCCGACGGCCTTAGACCGAATAAGGCTCTGTACGAGGCTTTGAGCTTTATCATAAATGTCTTCAGGAGCTTTCCTTTTATCATACTTCTTGTGATCCTTATCCCTTTTACCAGGCTGGTGGTGGGAAAGGCCATAGGGACAACGGCTTCCATCGTGCCGCTTACCATATCGGCGCTACCCTTTATCGCCAGGGTATTTGAAACAAGCTTAAGGGAAACAGATCCCGGCGTCATAGAGGCCGCCCGCTCCTTCGGAGCCTCGGATCTCCATATTTTGTTTTTTGTGTATGTTAAGGAGTCGATACCCAGGATGCTTAATGGTATAATCCTCCTTGTGATATCTCTTATCGGATATTCGGCAATGGCCGGAACCGTGGGAGGCGGAGGGATCGGAGACATTGCGATCCGCTTCGGATATCAGCAGTACAAGACTGATTATCTTATCGTATGCTCGGTACTTTTGATAGTATTCGTTCAGCTTATTCAGATGCTTGGAAATCATATGTACAGAAGGCTTTCTTGAGAAAGGAGGGGACGATAATGGAAAAGACTATATATCTCGCGGGGGGATGCTTTTGGGGAATACAGAAATTTTTCGACCAGTTTAAGGGAGTGCTACGCACAAGGACCGGCTACGCCAACGGTCCCACAGCCCATCCGAAATATGAGGAGGTATGCTCCGACTCGGGACACGCTGAAACCGTAAAGATCATTTATGATGACTCGGTGATCTCTCTTAAGGAGCTTCTGGATCATTATTTTCAGGCTGTGGATCCCCTGTCGGTAAACCGCCAGGGAGAGGATTCGGGGATCCAGTACCGGACCGGGATCTATTATAGCGACAGCTCCCAGCTTCCCGAGATAGAAGACCGCGTCAGGGAGGAATCGGAAAAGCTCGGTTCCCCTCTGGCAGTGGAGGTCCTGCCTCTTTCAAATTTCTATAAGGCAGAGGAATACCATCAGAAATATCTCGTTAAAAACCCCGGCGGATACTGTCATCTGCCGGACCACCTTTTTAACCGATGATCTTTTCCATCCAGATCATATCGTACCAGTGTCCGAATTTTCGCCCGCACCTATGAAACTCCCCTGCCTTTTTGTAGCCAAGGTGGGCGTGAAACTCCGCACTGTTCATGTCAAGGTATTCGTCCTGTCCGATGGGGCAGGCGATACAGGCGTAAAGATTGAGTATTCCCATATCCTTCAGTTCTTTCTCCAGAGCTTCATACAGAAGCCGCCCAAGGCCGCATTTCTTTGCTTTCCGGTCAAGATATATCGTTACCTCGCAGGAGTGGTCATAGGCTGCTCTTGCCTTAAAAGCACCGGCATACGCATATCCCATTATCTTCCCGTTTTTTTCGATAAGGAGGTAGGGATACCTTTTCAGCGTATTTTCAATACGCGCCTTAAATTCATCTAAAGACGGCGTTTCATATTCAAAGCTTATTGCGGTATTCTGAACGTAATACCCATATATTTCAAGGAGCCTTCCGGCATCTCCGGTTTCTGCCCTTCTGATCCTTATGTCCTTTATGATACTGCCTCCTTCATATTTTGACCTTATGCCGCAGGCATCAGTGTCCCATCGCTTATCCTGCATCAAAGATGCAGGATGCCTCCCTGGCGAAGGGTGACGTGCCTGCGCGGCACCGATGAAAGTTTGAAAGTCAAAGACTTTCAAACTTTCGCGTACTCCGTATTATAACAGGCTTTGGGGTGGGAGTGAACCCCGTTGACTTCCCTCAAATGCTTCAAAGATTACCGTATCCGATGACGGAAAGCTGACTGCGTTTTCAAAAGGAAAGGTGATTCAGAACTGAATGGGCTGCCTTAAAGTTGTAATAACTCCCCCCTGTCGTGTATAATCACGGCAGGGATTTTTATGCGGAAAAAAGAGCTTATGGCGAAAAAGAGAGGAAATGCAAGCGAATACATACAGGCAAATTTTTTTACGATAGCGGCAGGCACTATGCTGCTTCTGTATATTTACCTGCTGATCTGTCTTTATCCTTTTTTGATAAAGCCGGGCTATGCGGAAACATCGTATGTGAAATACGGGTTTCTGATGGCACTCTCCTATGGATTCCGCCTGGGACCACTCCTGATCCCGTCCTTTATACCCCTTTCTCTTCTATGCACACTCATAGGAACCGTTCTTTATATAAAAAGACGGGGAATGAGTATAAAGGATTTCATAAGACGGTTACGTTTTTCGACAACGGATATCTTTGTGGCGGGTTACGCCCTTTTTGTGATCATATCCACTGTTATCACCCCTTACGGATACGATATCCTCTGGGGACTTGACCAGTCGAGCATGGGTCTCGCATCCCAGCTTCTGTTCATCTACATTTACTTTATCACCTCGAGACTATTTGACCTGGAGGAGCTGAAAGGTGTTTTGTACCTGTCCCTTTTATCCTCATCCCTGATCTTTGTCATAGGGATATTGCAGAGGTTTGGTCTTGATATTTTTAATCTCTATGACGGCCTGGAGAATAAACTGTTTATCTCCACCATCGGCCAGAACACCTATTTTTCGGCTTATATGATCATCTTTATTATGCTGGGGGCATTTCTGGTGTGGATATCAAAGCCCGCTTCCTTGATGTATAAGGCCGCCGTCCTTCAGCTCATTATCGCATCCTGTCTGCCATTGATCCTGAATGCGGACATGATCTTTGCCGGGATGTTTTTTGCCCTGTCCTTTCTTTTTATACTGTCCTTTGAAAGTATTGACAGGATGAAGGCCTTCCTTGAGATCTCACTTATCATCCTGCTCACCTGGTGCTTTATCATTATCGCCTGGTATCTTGCAAAGCCCGAATTCCGTCTGGAACCCCTGCCAAAGCACATAATGCAGGCACCCTATATCTGGATAGCGGTCATCTGCCTGGCCCTTTTATATCTTTTCATACAAAGGAAGGCAGGAGGGATAGACGTATTTGATATAAGGAAATATCGCCGTATCGGATACATATACGCAGGTCTTATCGGCTTTTCAATGCTTGCCGTGATTGCTTACATAATCCTGAACACCCTTAATATCCTTCCGGAAAGCCTTCGCAGTAATGCAAATTACCTTTTGTTTGATGAATTTTGGGGAAACGGAAGAGGAGCGATATGGCATGACAGCGTGGTGTCATTCCTTATGGGGATTAGAAGGTCTCCGCTGACGGCAATATTTGGAGTCGGTCCGGACCAGATATTTTATTTGCTGAGAGAGAATACACATGACTGGATCATGGTGTTCTCGGATAAGGTGGCGCTGTTTGCGCATAATGAATGGCTGAATGCCTTTATATGCAGCGGTATTTTCGGTGGAGCAGCCTACCTTGGTATTTTCATTTCAGCCTGCATACGCTTCGTCAGGAGCCGGGAGGGAACGCCCGCGGCACTTGGCGCAGCCGTTATCGTTGTTGCATATATTTCACATCAGATGTTTGGCTACCAGCAGTATGTCAGTACGCCGTACATCTTTCTGGTCCTTGGCATCGGAGAGCAGGCAATCAGGGAAAAAACAAAGAAGCTCTAAAGCTTGGAGGAATATAAATGTTTTCTTCGGAATATAAAAAGAAATCGGTTCTTATTACCGGAGGATGCGGGATGATCGGATCCAATCTCGTGAAGAGGCTGGTAAGGGAAGGATGGGATGTTTCCGTGGCCGATGACCTGTGGCGGGGAAAGGTGGAATATCTTTATGATGATGAGGGAAAAGCCGTTATAGATCTTGAGAAGGATTTCCATAAGGTGGATCTCTGTGACATAAAGGCCTGTGAAGGAGTGGTCGGAAAGACGGATTATATCGTCCATCTTGCAGCCCGGGTCGCAGGGATAGAATATGTATTTAAGAATGAACGGGATATTTTCCGGAGCAATAATCTCATAAATTCAAATGTTTTCCATGCGGCGGGAAAAGCGGGACGGGACAGGATAAAAGGGATCATATATGTGGGGACTGCCTGCAGTTTTCCCCGTAACAGACAGAATACCCTTGACCCGGAACCATTAAGGGAGGAGGAGCTGTTTCCGGCATACCCCGAGTCGTCCTACGGATGGAGTAAGCTTATGGGGCAGCTGGAGCTTGATTATCTGGAAAAAGAGACAGGGATCCCCT
>JAFTEC010000134.1 GCA_017453865.1 Lachnospiraceae bacterium | reverse complement strand
CTGCCATATTATCGGCCAGCTTCTCATCGGAAAATATCATCCTGAAGGTTACGTTCCTGTTAAGTCCGAACCTCTCAAGCGTGATCTTCAGGAGACCGCTCATATCCTGCATCAGATCCCTGGGGTTGTCGCTTTCCGACTCCATCCAGACTATGCTTATGCTCTCATTGCTGCAGGTCGCGAGCAGCATGCTTTTCAGCCTTCCGGACTCAAAATGCGCAGTACTCCATTCGGGATCATAGTAATGATTTTGAACCCTTGTGTCGATCTGCTTATGATATGAAGCTTCGATATTGCCTATAGCGGGAGACGGTTTGATTTTTCCTCCCGAGATGTATCTTTTAAAAAGAGGTGAGCGCAGCAATTGTCCCAATGAAAAGCTGTACTGCATCCTTGAGGCGAAAAGATCAAAACCAAGGGAGCTGAAAAAAGCCGTACTTGCATCATCCTCGAGAAAGGTGGCGGTAAGCGTATCGGAGCCTGATCCTGAAAGCAATTCCCTCAGGGTATCGAGCATAGCACTCCCGTATCCCTGTCTTCGCCTCTCAGGGATCACAAATACCGAAACGATCTCCGTGCAGAATTCAAATACCGTTGCACACAGTGCTCCGGCAGCCGCTCCGTCATCATCAGTCACTCCTATCCTTATCAGAGGCAGCGAGGGTCTTAAGGATAGTCCCCGGAAAAATCCCTCGAATTCCTTTTTATTCTTATCTGTTATTTTTGTTATCTTCATAATATTCTCAGCTCATCAGTTTTGTTATCATAGCGTCAACAGAGGGCTTTGGCTGGTCTCCGGCAACAAGAGGCCTTTTAACCTTAAACCCGAAGGAGGATATGGCATTTTCATAATCCGCAATGTTTGCATCCCGCGGATCCTCAACAAAGACCTTGAAATACAGAAATGAAGCCATGTCGCGGCAAATGTCTCTGAAGCATTGCTCGTATGTGGCATATCCGAGCATCGCAAGGGCCTCGTTTCTTATATTTTCTTTTAATGTACTGTCACCCATGGAATTGATCTTTGCAGCCAGAGGATGTCCGGCCTGCCCTTTCACAAGCTCTACCAGGCTGTCGGTCTTCAGGAATTCATCAACGGCCTTTTTCTGATTTCGTTTTTTGTAGCCGTAATCTATACCCTTGTAAATGAGATCTATGCCAAGGGATGCCAGCCCCACTATCGCTCCGATCGGTGCCAGATATCCGCTCATCGCAAAGCCGCCGGCAACCACGGCCATGGCTCCCGATACCATACCCATTGCTGCAGATGCACCCTCCCTTTTGATAGTTCTCTCCCTGTGGGATAAGAAGAGCTCGAGCCGTTCCTCATCATCTGTCAGGTCCTCTCCGTTGGCTCTCTTTTCGGCAATCGTTGTTTTGGCATTGGTCACATCCTTCATATTGGAAACGGCGCGTCCGGCCTGAATACCCGATGAAACCATTTTAACGGAGCCTGCTACCATCGCGGTGATGCCGCCCCACATCAATAGTTTGCCTCCGACACTTGTGCTGTTCCATAACGCCTGGGAAGCAGGCTTAAGCCAGGCTGTGGATGCAACGTTACCGGTCTGTATTAAATTGGTGAAGCTGCCTGCCACACTTAATCCACCGGCAGCCACGCTTGTATATTCCCCGAAATTCCCTGCAGCCTTTGACACTATGTCTGCCCCGGTGGAACTGCCGGCAGTCCGGAAAAGGGAAACCGAATTCGAAAGGGCGGCAATCAGACCGAAAACAGCGGTAGCTCCTGCGATGCTGTTTGAGGCAACAAATGAGGCACCTCCTGCTATATCGCCCGGGATAGAGGACATGAAGGAGCCGGCGAGGTTCTTTATCCCGCCGAGTACCTTGCCGGAATAAATCTGGTTTATCTTGTTTATGCTATCCTGAACAGCTTTTCCCGTGGGAAGGGATGAACCGTCTTTTTTCTTTACCTTGACCTTCCTTTTGATCGCCTCATCATTATAGTCCTCACCCGAAATGTCATCAGGAGCGGGGACATCATCGGGGAGATCGATCGCGGCAAGCCTGCCTGTAAGTGCGACTATTTTTTTGTATTCCGCGAACAGCTTCTCCCTTATCACGGGATCCTGAGCCATATCCGGAGGCATGTCGTCATGAAGTCCGGCACTGCGGTAAAGCATCCTCAGGATCATCCCGTGTCCGATAATGGACTCCGTAAGCGATTGTACCTGCTCCTCCTCCGAAAGCACTGCGTTCGGGTCGTCTCTTTGAGTATCAACGGTCCTTGTCTGTTCCGTAAGGGCTCCGTAAAATCTGATATCGTCACTGAGACTCATGGATGTACGGAGAGCGGATGATATCACATTCCAGTCTCTTTTTTTCTTGCTGATGGCTACGGGATCCGGCTGATAATTAGACAGTATCGAAAGATAGTCTAAGCCGACAACGCTTTCATCCGTGCCCTTCTCGATGGTGTATATGGTGAGGAGCAGAAGATCCGGTCTCATCCTGACCATATTGTAGACAAGTGCGTCATGTCCGTCAGTATTTTCCAAGAGATATGCGCTGACGGACCGGATCGCCTTTTTCTGATCGTCCGTAAGGTTTATTCCGGCAGGTGGATTGTTGCTTTCTTCCAGTACCTTCTCCCTTTTGGGTTTACGGGTTCTCAGTAATGTCTGCGTCTGGTCAGCAGCCTGTGCCTGTCCCGCGGCAAGTGCCGTTTTATAAGCATTATAATCGTCAATGAGCGTTTGCATTGCCGCTGAAGGTCTTTGAACGCCCTGGATGAATTTGTCAAGATCATCAGAATGACACTTGAAAAACACCTCTTTGTAAGCGTCGATTGATATTATCGAATTTCTGTCGGCGGCTTTTTTCCGAAGCTTCTCATATGCAGATGCTATCTGTTTGATGACATCCTTGGGTTTTCTCCGATCCTGCCTTTCCTCAGGAGCCGAAGTCGCCTTAAGGTATTCTTCCTTCCTTTCTCTTACCGACTTTTCTCCGGAAAGGCCGATCTCCTTCAAACGGATCTGATTCTGGTAATAATCTATGAGATCTTCGTTTCGGGGCACGGCATTGTAAAGATTATCAAGCCGCAGCCGAAGCTCCCTGTAGGAAAGCTTATTTACCTCCTCCTGAGGCAGGTAGGAGAAATATTTGTTTGACATCAATGCTTCCTGGGTCTTGTAATAAGCACGGACATCAAAAAGTGTCCTGAGCTTTGCCGAAGCTTCATCTATCATGCGGCTGTCAGCCTGACTCAGTGGCTTTGGCAGATTGCTTTCATGGGTATCAAGTGCTGCTTTAAGATCCGGCAGAAGCAAAAAGAATTCCTGAAGATCTGCATAATGTGCCAGATATTTATCATATGAACTTCCTTTTTCCCGCGGATACATCAGTGTCGTGGGATCGAAATCCAAAAGCGTCTGTAAGGGATTGTCTGTCTGCATTTTGGCATACTGCGGTCCCTGAAGCTGTTGAAGCCGTGTCTGCTTTGTATGGAGCTGTGCCGAATGAGCGACCATTTTGCTTCGCTTCAGGGGAGAGGATGATACCTTGAGTCCTATCTCATCGTAAGCAGTCCTGAGAACGGCTTCATCCGGAGCCTGCGCCGGTATGCCCTGAAGATTATCAAGCTTTTTCATTACAGGCGAAGCCACGGTGATATTCACCTGCTGATTCGGATCCTGAAGCTGTCCAAGTCCAAATGCGGAGATATTGATGCTTTCGGATACAGCGGATACCGTGTTGCTGCGAATATTAACTTTTCTTAATAGCTGACCTTCATTTTCTCCGTTTCCCATTCAAGTGTCCCCTTATTTATTTTCAGAAGTAAACATTTCGAGCATTTCCTTTGTCGTAATCTCATCCTTTATAACAAGCTTCAGATATCCCTCGAATCTGTCCGCTGTACCGATAGCCGTATTTACCGCCAGAAACATATCTTTTTCTATTTCGCTGTCGCCTTTATCCTCCGATATGGGCATCATAAAACGAAAAACAAGGTTCTCATCGTTGTTTCCGAGCGAAAAGCATCCGCAGGGCAGGTAATAATTGAGTCTTGCAACGGCATCCGCAATGTCTGCCGCCGCTTCCTTCGGCACACTGCCAAGCAGTGTGATTATGGAGGAAAAATAAAGGATATTTTTCTCCTCGATCGGCAGAAAGACGAATTCGCCGAGCACGCTTGAAAGATCTGAGCCGAAGCCCGGTATCTCTGCTCTCAATATGTCCATTGGCGTATTCAACTCCTTTGCCGTAAAGATGGACGTTTCGCCGAAGTTACCGGAATCAGCCATCATTTTTTCGAGTGCCTTAAGATGGTTTATTCTTTTGTTTTCCATAATATGATCTCCTTTATATATTATTCTACGAACCAGCAGAACCTCCGGTCAATATTTTCGGAGCTTTTTTGATCTCGAACTTCTTTCATTTGTATTATAATGATTTAGACGCCAAAAGTCACACGGAAGAGGAAGAAAACGGGCCACGCTTATAAGCGTGACCCGGCTGACTGTTTCTTAAGTTCACTCCGTGAAAAGCGGTGTGGAATAGTATCTGTCGCCGCTGTCGGGAAGAAGGGCAACTATCACCTTGCCGGCGTTTTCCGGTCTTTTTGCAAGCTCAATTGCTCCGTAGAGGGCGGCTCCGGAGGAGATGCCCACCGAGATCCCTTCCTTTGCAGCGAGGAGCTTCGCGGTCTCAAAGGCGGCAGTACTCGGAGCCTTAAATACTTCATCGTAAACCCCGGTATTCAAAACCTCGGGAACAAAGCCGGCGCCGATACCCTGGATCTTGTGGGAGCCTGCCCTGCCTTCGGAAAGAACCGGTGAATCCTCGGGTTCAAGAGCCACAACCTTTATGTCGGGATTCTGCTCCTTTAAGTATTCTCCGGTACCCGTAACGGTTCCGCCCGTGCCGACTCCGGCTATGAAGATGTCAACCTTTCCATCGGTATCCTTCCATATCTCGGGACCCGTGGTGGCCTTGTGGATCGCAGGATTTGCGGGGTTCACGAACTGCCCGGGAATGAAGCCGCCGGGGATCTCCTTCGCCAGCTCCTCTGCCCTTGCTATGGCTCCCTTCATACCCTTAGCGCCCTCCGTGAGCACAAGCTCTGCACCATAGGCCTTCAGGATATTCCGTCTCTCCATACTCATGGTCTCAGGCATGGTGAGAATGATGCGATAGCCCTTAGCTGCTGCAATGGCAGCCAGACCGATCCCGGTATTTCCGCTGGTGGGCTCAATGATGACCGATCCCTCCTTAAGGAGTCCCTTCTCTTCCGCATCCTCGATCATAGCCTTGGCGATCCTGTCCTTGACACTTCCCGCGGGATTAAAGTATTCGAGCTTCACGAGTATCGTAGCCTTCAGACCGAGCCCGCGTTCGATATTTGTTACCTCCACCAGTGGAGTGTTTCCGATAAGTTCCAATGTTCCCTTGTAGATATTTGACATGTCCTGTACCTTCTTTCCTGAGTGTAAACGGGTTAAATTTTGGATAAAAATTAACATGACTCACCTATGGTGTCAATAGGTAAATAACGAGCCTTGCACAGAATAGAGAATTATGCTATATTCTAAGATGTTCTGTGTCACGGACAAGGGCTGTGACGAGGGACGCCGGCGTGGCGGAACTGGCAGACGCCCGGGACTTAAAATCCCGTGGGAAGTGATTCCCGTACCGGTTCGATTCCGGTCGCCGGCACTTATGAAATATGACGTACTTATAATAGGAGCAGGACCGGGAGGTATCTTCTCCGCATATGAACTTATCAATAAGAACAGCGGCCTTAAGGTGGCTGTTTTTGATGCAGGCCACAGTCTGGAAAACAGGAAATGCCCGATTGACGGAGAAAAGATAAAGAGCTGCATACATTGTGACAGCTGCTCCATAATGCAGGGCTTCGGCGGAGCCGGCGCTTTCTCCGACGGGAAATACAATATCACCAATGACTTCGGCGGTACTCTTTATGAGCACATAGGCAGGAAAAAGGCTCTGGAGCTTATGAATTACGTGGACAAGATAAACCTGAGCCACGGCGGAGAGGGCACCAGACTTTATTCTACCGCAGGAACCGCTTTCAAGAAAAAGTGTATGCAGAACCGTCTGCATCTTCTGGATGCATCGGTGAGACACCTCGGGACGGATATTAATTATATCGTTCTCGAAAAGCTGTATGCCGAAATGAGGTCGAAGGTGGATTTCTATTTCGATACGAAGGTAGAGAAGATAGAGGTTCTGGGTGCCGGCAGAGAGAAAACCTCGGAAGAAGAGATCTTGGAAGAAAAGATAGCTTCCGACGGATACCGGGTTTATTTCAGCGGCGCTGCGGAAAAGACTATATCCGAAGGCTTCGCTGACGGTGAAAGCTGCATCATTTCCGTGGGCAGGAGCGGCTCCAAGTGGATGGAGTCCGTGTGCGACAGCCTGAAGATAAAGACCCTCTCCAACAGGGTTGATATTGGAGTCAGGGTGGAGCTTCCCGCAGAGATCTTTTCAGCGATCACCGATGAGCTTTATGAGGGAAAGATCGTTTACAGGACGCAGCTTTATGAGGACAAGGTCAGAACCTTCTGTATGAATCCCCATGGCATAGTCGTCAGTGAGAATACAAACGGGATCGTTACGGTTAACGGCCACAGCTTTGAGGATGAGAGCAAGAAAACGGATAATACGAACTTTGCCCTCCTTGTGGCGAAGCACTTTACCGCACCCTTTAAGGACAGTAACGGCTACGGTGAGAGCATAGCGAGACTGTCAAATATGCTGGGCGGTGGTGTTATACTCCAGCGTCTCGGAGACCTGGAAAGAGGCCGGAGAACGAATCAGAAGAGGGTTGACGAGAGCTTTGTCCGGCCAACGCTCAAGGCGACGCCGGGAGACTTAAGCCTCGTTCTGCCAAAGCGTATCCTGGATTCAATAATCGAAATGCTCCATGCATTGGATAATGTAGCACCCGGCACAGCAAATGAGGATACCCTTATTTACGGTGTGGAGGTCAAATTCTACAATATGGAGGTACTGCTGGACGAGAATCTGGAAACGGATTACAGAAACCTCTTTGTGATAGGTGACGGAAGCGGTGTGACCCATTCACTGTCCCATGCCTCCGCCAGCGGTATTTACGTTGCGGATCTCATACTGGAGCGGTGAGGAGTAAGATCCCCCTTATTTCTTCACATATCTTATCATAGGAGGCGTTGAAGCTTCCCTGTATCATTTCCTTTGAACCGCCGCCTTTGCCGTTCAGGGCTTTATTCAGAGCCGGAGCAAGGCTTTTAAGGTCGTACTTTGTGCTGGCAATGACATAGCGGAAGGACGGTTCTCCGCCGGGAAGAGGCAGGAGGCAGACCGACACGGTAGCTTTTCCGCTCGATTTCAGCTTTTCGCAGAGCTTTCTAAGCTCTGTTCCGTCAAGTATATCTTCTCTCGCGAAAATTATACCGTCCTTTTCCTCAAGCTCCTTCACACGAAGATCAAAGTAGCGGCTGCTCAAACCGGCGATCCGGGCAGATTTTTCTGCAGATTCATCAAGGACATGCTTTACCGCGTCCGTGACCTCATGAGGCTTGACCGACAGCAGATTCTTTATTTCGGTATTGCTGTCAAGCTTTGCCTCATAATCCTTAAGAGCCTTGGCGCCGCAGACCATTTCGATACGGACACCGCCCTTATAATTGATGAGGGACAGCAGCTTTATTATCCCGATCTCCCCTGTACGGCTGACGTGAAGCCCGCAGCAGGCACAGAGATCCGTATCCTCGATACCAACGAGCCGCACCTGTCCGGAGAGCTCTTTTTTACTTCTGTAATCCATATCCTTTATGGAAGCCTCATTTGGCAGAGTTATGTCAACCCGAATATTTTTCCAGATAACGGCGTTTGCCTTTTGTTCTATATCCATTGCCTGTTCCCAACTAAGCTCTCCCGAGATATCTATGGTTATCACATCGGACATATGAAAGCCTACATTCTCATAGCCGTAATTCTTTTTGATAAGACCGGAAACGATATGCTCCCCGCTGTGGTTCTGCATCAGGGAAAAGCGGTAGTCGAAATCGATAAGCTGCCCGACCCTTGTTCCCGGCTCCAGCGCTGTATCCGTGTAGTGCAGCACCCGGTCCGTCTTATCCCGGCGGACATCCCTGACGCTTATCTCTGTTCCGTCCGCTAATCTTAAAAATCCCCTGTCGGCAGGCTGTCCGCCGCCTTCAGGGTAAAACAGGGTATCGTCAAAAACGATCCCATAGCCCTTCTTCGTGGCTTCACAGCTTATGACCTCCGCGTTTCCTTCGATCCTGTACGGATCCTTATAGAACGATTCGTTAAAATCCATATCCTTTAATCCTTAATATTTGCCGTTTTTCAGAACATTCACGATTTTACCAAAAAGACAGAGTAAGTTAAAGCATTTTTAATAATTACGGGGCTTTTCGGCTTCATTTTCCGGTCCGGAGACCCGATATATATTATGGATAGAGGTGGATCGTTTCTACACAGGGAGGTGAGGAAAATGATTATGATGACACAGTATTCGCCATATCCTATTGCAAGGTACTCTCCGCCTATGAATGTGGTGGCAGCGGTAAGCGTGGCAGCCAGATCCTCTCCGGATAATGAGTTTGAGGAAAGGCTCAGATCAAAAAAGAAACAGGAGGTGAAAAGACAGGCAAAGAAAAGATTACCCGACAGAGATACTTATGAGCATGCTTTACCGGAACAGGAAGATATGTACGCAATGGAAAGGGCAGAAAAACTATTATGGTAAATGAAACTTCATAACAGGCGGTTGACACGAGACGAAGGCTCCGGGTCAGCCGCTTTTCTATTGCTTTTCTGTCTCAGTAATCCACCTTCATAAGGCAGAGCCCCCGTGCGGGCGCGGTGGGACCTGCATTTTTCCGCTCTTTCGATTCAATGATGCCGTCGATGTCATCAGGGCTAATTTCCCCGAAACTCACGGAGATCAGCGTCCCCGTCATTATTCGCACCATATTCTGTAAAAAACCGTTCCCATGGAAATAGAGGCGGATATATGAGCCGCTCTCCTCGATATTTATGCTGTCTACTACCCTGACCGTTGATTTTTTCATTTTTGGATTGCCGCAGAAGGCCTTATAATCCCGCATTCCCGTCATATGTCCGGCAGCCTCCCGCATCAGGTCGATATCAGGCTTTTTCTCCAGCACCGTCACGTATTTCCTGTCAAAAACCGGCTTTCCGCTTCCGTACCACAGGGTGTATCTGTAGGTCTTTCCCTTGGCCTTGAAACGGCTGTGGAATCTGTCGGCAGCAATACGCACCTCATTTACGCTGATATCATCCGGAAGATATTCATTCATATATGCCTGTATTTCCCCGGGACTTTTATCCGTATCAAGGAGGACATTGCATACCATTGCTCTGGCGTGGACGCCGGCATCCGTTCTTCCTGCGCCGATCACCGTCACGCTCTCTCCTTCGGAAAGATCCAGCATTCGGTTAAGCACGGTTTCCAGCTTCCCCTGTATCGTCATATCCGTATTGGGCTGGTGCTCCCAGCCGTAGTATCTGCTGCCGTCATAGCTTACGGTCATTTTGTAGTTCAGTCTGCTCATAGGGGTATGATATAATAATTCCATGCGACTTGCAAAGATAGATGGCTTAAGGGGGCTTACCCTTATCAGCATGATCCTGTACCATGCCCTCTGGGATGTGGTCTTTATTTTCGGAGGAAACATTCCCTGGTACAACCGGGCACCGGGCTATATCTGGCAGCAGAGTATATGCTGGACATTTATACTTCTGTCGGGGTTTTCCGCAGGACTTGGGAAACGGCAGCTTAGACGCGGGATCACGGTATTCTTATGCGGAGCGGTCATTTCTGCAGTGACTGTTTTTTTTATGCCGGAGGATGCGGTCAGGTTCGGCATACTTACCTTTATGGGATCTGCGATGCTCCTTATGGTGCCTGTTGAAAGGCTTCTCGGAGCTCTTGACGGGAGGAAGCCCGTCATGCTGAGCCTGGTGAGCTTTCTTCTGTTTTTCCTTACGAGAGGGGTAAACAGCGGATATATCCTGAATATCAGGCTTCCGGAAGCCTGGTACGCTAACGATCTGACAGCATTTCTGGGTTTTCCTCCGGCTGTTTTTTTTTCCACGGATTATTTTCCGCTTATTCCATGGTTTTTCCTGTATCTGACGGGATATGGACTATATGGGATAATGTCCGGTGGATGGGGGGACAACGGGATAAAAGCCTTCCTAAAAGAGAGCAGCTGCCCGCCCCTTGAGTTTATAGGGCGCCATACTCTCATAATATATATGCTTCACCAGCCGGTGATCTACGGGCTGCTGACGGTTACAGAAAAGACCCTGCACTGACGCGCACATTTGACGTCCGGGATGACAATAAAACATTCTTGAAAAAGGTGACAAAATGAAAGAGAAAAAACAGGTTGGTATCGTCCTTTTGCTGTCCATTATCCTCGGCGCCTTTGCCGGGGTCGTGATCTGGTGCTTTTTGAAGGCGGTTGCGGTATGTACGGGTTTTGTGTGGGATAAGCTGCCGGAGATCACCGGTTTCGGGTTTTTTCCTCTTATCCTATGTACGGCAGGCGGTCTCGTCGCCGGTATCATACACAAAAAATACGGGGACTATCCGGAGGAACTGGCAATAGTCACGGCAAAGATAAAAAAGGATAAATACTACGATTACCGGAACATGGGGGGAATGCTCCTTTCCGCCTTCATACCCCTTGTATTAGGTGCAAGCGTCGGTCCTGAGGCGGGACTTACAGGTATCATCGCAGCGCTCTGCTACTGGGTAGGGGATAATGTGAGCTTTGCAAAGAAGAACGCAAAGGTTTATTCAGAGCTGGGGGAGGCTGTTACTCTGGGACAGCTATTCAGATCACCTTTATTCGGAATCCTTGCCGTGGAAGAAACAGGATCTGATAAGGATGAAGATGGACCGGAACCGCTTCCCAGGGGAGAAAAGCTATTGTATTACGGGCTGTCAACGGCAGCGGGTTTATTTGTAATAAAGTTCCTGGATCATATCTTCGGAAAAGCAATGGAGGGTTTTCCGAGCTTTGACAGTGTGAGTCCGGGATCTTCCGACTATTTGCTGCTTCTCCTCTATATTCCTGTGGGCATAGTTCTGTTTCTGTTTTTTGAAAAAAGTGAGGAGCTTATAAAGAGGCTGTCGGCTTTAGTACCGGATATCATAAGGGAAGCCGTCTGCGGTCTTCTGATCGGGATAATAAGCCTGTTTCTTCCTATAGTGCTCTTCTCCGGAGAAGAGGAAATGGCTCTGTTAATGAAGGACCCGGGAGCCTATGCGCCATTATTCCTGGCGGCGGTCTGCCTTATTAAAATGCTGATGACTGCATTCTGCATATGCTTCGGGCTTAAAGGAGGTCATTTCTTCCCGGTGATCTTTGCCTGTACCTCAATGGGCTACGGTCTTTCCGGTTTTATCTTCCCCGGTCAGACCGGGCACGCTGTATTTGCAGCGGGCATGATCGCGGCGGCAATGCTGGGATCCCAGCTGAGGAAGCCTTTGACGGTAGCGGTTCTCCTTCTTTTATGCTTCCCGGTAAGTATCATTTTCTGGCTGTTCTTAAGCGCTGCGGCCGGGAGCTTTGTGGTAACGAGGCTGGGAAGAGGAAGGTAAGGGTAAGATACTTCGAAAGATTCTTCGGGCTACGCCCTCAGAATGACAAAGATAGGCTCAGAATGACAAAGAAAAGGACGGAGATATCTCACTCCGTCCTCTTTTGATCATTTCACCGGCTTCTCAATATTCAGCCTTCTGTCAATAAAGCCCTGTGTTTATCAAAGTGAAGGGCCTGCTGCAACAAGGGCCTTGCCTGCGTCATTTCCTTCATACTTCTTGAAGTTCTTGATAAACCTTCCTGCCAGATCCTTTGCCTTCTCTTCCCACTCGGAAGCATTTGCATAGGTGTCTCTGGGATCCAGGATGCCGGGGTCAACTCCGGGAAGCTCCGTGGGAACCTCGAAATCGAAGTAAGGGATCTTCTTTGTGGGAGCCTTCAGCACGTCGCCGTTAAGGATGGCATCGATGATACCACGGGTATCCTTGATGGAGATTCTCTTGCCTGTGCCGTTCCAGCCGGTATTTACAAGGTAAGCCTTTGCGCCGCTCTTCTCCATTCTCTTAACCAGCTCTTCACCGTACTTTGTGGGATGGAGCTCCAGGAATGCCTGTCCGAAGCAGGCTGAGAAGGTAGGTGTGGGCTCGGTTATGCCGCGCTCTGTTCCTGCAAGCTTTGCTGTAAAGCCGGACAGGAAGTAGTATTTTGTCTGCTCGGGT
>JAFTEC010000133.1 GCA_017453865.1 Lachnospiraceae bacterium | reverse complement strand
GATAAGTAAGGCGCATCCGCCTTCATCCCTAAAACCTTATAGTATCCTCACGGTCCTCGAAGAAAACACTCACATGGGCCGTAAGATACGGAGTCTCCTCCTCGACCCTTCGAAGCACCGTTGAATTATCATCAATAAAAACAAGCTTATTCTTATATACCCCGGATAATTCAGCTATTTTCTTAAGCATCCCCGGCTTCTGACTGTGATCCTCAACAAGAAAGATCTTAGATGGATGGATGCCATAATAAAGATTTACCGCCTTTTTCTTGGACTCGTCATGCCTGTGCGGCTCCATGGAAACGCAGTATATACGCTCAGGGTCCCTGGTACGGATAAAATCACGGATAACGGGGATCCCCCGGCTTCCGTTATACATATCCACCGTCCTGAATTTCTCCTCCGTCAGAACTCCGTCAAGCTCATGGTGCGCCTTGAACTCCCCGTAATTATAGCTTATAAGCGTCCCGTCTATATCAAATACAAGAATTGCCTCGGGATCAGTCAATACTTCCCAGATTCTGCTCATAAAACCTCCCACCCTGCTTTTGAACCTCCGGCCTACGTTAATTCTTAGCGTCTAAACGCTCGGTAAGCGCAATCACCTCGGTATTTGCCCTGAGAACGGCAGCATGTTTTTCCTCGACGAGCCTTTTTATCTTCTCCTGCTCTAAAAGGAGCATATGGCGGCGATTGCGGGACTACCGGAATCGGAGCCGAACTTTAAGCTGAGTCTTCTATCCTCAGCGGCCTTCAGGGATATTCAGATCATATCCTACCCCGATACCGTCATCGTTTTAAGAATGAACGCTCCTTACGCGGCCTTCGCGTTCACGAACTACCAGCTTGCGAAGTCTTTTTCCGGCTTTTTAAAAAAACTCACTAAGGAACAGTCAAAATTGGCCTTGTCCGTTACTCCGGAATAACGAGCCCGCCGGTCCGGGCCTTCACGGCAAGCTCAAGTCTCGAACGGAAGCCGGTTTTCTGGATCATATTCGAAATATGCATCTTGACGGTGCGTTCGGATATCCCAAGCTTTTCCGCGATCTCCCTGTTCGAAGCGCCATCCGTGAGCTCTCTGAGGACCTCGGCCTCTTTCTCGGTAAATTCCGTACTTACAGCGTTCCCGAGCTTTATTACGGGAGTGCTGTCAGGATAAACGGATTCCCCCTTCATGGTGCGCCGCATTATCTCAAGTATCGGCTGCTCCTGTATATCCTTGTACCAGAAGCTTTCGGCGCCGATCCTCCGCGCCTTGTCAATATAGGTTATCTCGGGCATGGAGGTAACGATAAGCATCTTTGTTTCAGGACGGATATCCTTAATCCTTTTAGCCGCCGAAAGCCCGCTCTGCCCCGAATTCATGACTATATCCATGATAACGAGATCCACGTATCTTTTACCGACATAGTTCACGGCCTCATCAGCGCTCGAAAGAGAGCCCGCAAGCTCAAAATCCTCCGCGGAATTAACGATATTTTCAAAAAGCTGTCGGGACATCAGAAAGTCTTCCACGACCAGTACTCTGTATGGCTTCATCTTTCCTTCCTCATTTCCCGTCCTTCGGGAGCGTAAGTATGATCTTAAACCCGTGCTTCCATTCGATCACCATAGTCCCTCCCATATCCTCGGTACGCTGCCTGAGATTCTTAAGGCCGCCCTTCTCAACGATCTCCCCGCCCAAATAAGCATCATCGTCTGTAAAGGTGAGCACATAGGCGGTATCGGAAGCTGAAATGTCGATATATGCCTTTCTTCCCCCGGTATGCTTTAGAACATTCGTAATATGTACCGTAAACGCGGTATTAAAGATATCCCTTAAGCTCCTGTCATCAGGTATATCGCCTGAAATCACGGCATCCACGCCCATGCTTTCTGCCTGCGAGATAAAGTAATCCCGACCCGTCCGGTCAATGCCCGAAAGCCTGGCAGCCGGTTCTGTTTCGGACATTTCCGCCAGAACACGGTCCCACTCCGAAAGGACGGCTTCCCTGGTAATTGTATCCGAACCGAGCAGATAAGCCTTTGTAATAAGAAGGCATCTGCCGAGTCCGTCATGGATGCGGGTTTTAGTAAGAAGAGCCTCCTTTTCAAGGGAGAGGTAGGACGTTATCTGCGACAGACCATATCCCGTTCTTCCGTATAATGAGGATCCCCTGGAGGTATCTTTTTTTAAAACCGGGTAGGAAGCATTGAGCGTGAGCTTCCAGGTATCATCCTCTTCCCGCATATAAAGGGTCGCCCCAAGCGCGTCAAAAAGCTCCATGTCCGCCAGAGAGTCAGGTCTGTCACAGTCAGGTCTGTTACGGTCAGTCAGACCCGCAGGCTCCATATCCGCCTCGATAGTCATCGTGACTGTTACAGAGCCCTCTGTTCTTCCGGTAACGAGCTTAACATAGCAGGCGCTTACCGTCCTGTATATCACATTCTTTAAGAGCTCAAAAATACCCGAAATAAGGAGGGAGGGGACCTCTACGCTTTCCCCGCTCTCCTCAAAGCCCGCGCTTATCCTTGAAAAGTCGAAATAATCGAGAGCTTCGCGTATGGCCAGCGAAAGCTCCGCGGTGCTTAACAGATTGTTTTCCGAAGTAATAAGCTCAAGGTTTGCTCTCCTCTTTATATATGCCCCGATAAAAGCGATGCGTATAATGCCCCTTCGGAATACTTCATCCTCTGCCTCCCGTATCCTCTCGAGGATATCCCTTATCTCTTCGATCTCGTCAGAAACAGTAACCAGTATCCCCTCGCTTATCCACGCCCTGTCCTTCGCCAGTGAAACCGACGGAATAAGCCCGATTAAGATCAGAGACTCCCAGAAGCCTATGAAAAGCAGGACGTAAACCTCCTGGATATTATAAAGAGAATACCCGTTAAACTTCGGACTCGAACCATTATTTACGACATAGTACCAGAACCAGAGCAGGAATCCGAAAAGCTCCACCGAAAGAGGTATGATCCAGTGCTTCCTGTATGAGGAAAGCATACATTTCCGGTATGCTATGGTAAAGGCTGTCAGCATAAGGAGAATATACCAGAAAAAGAACAGATAATACAATGGCCCCCCGCTGCTTAGCTCCCTGCCGTCCTCATACCATATCCTGATCACAAGACCGTGAAGATCGTTTGTAAGCACAAGGATAAGAAGCAGGGCGCAGACAAGCTTAAGCGGGAGAAGATACCATCCTCTTTTCTCTCTGAATTTTCCGCCGATCGCAAGACTTATCATAAGGGAAAGCAGCGGCGTTATGAGGATAGGAATATAATATCCGTACCACATGAGCCTGTTATAAAAGGTATGCCCCGTGAAAATATTCCAGCGGATAAATCTGAATATGAATAAAAGGGTAAGAAGTCCTCCTCCGAGGCTCATTATCCGTCTTATATAAGTGTCAGATATTTCGTCCTTAAGGGAAAAAACCCAGAAGATTATAAGGCAGGTATAAGAGATGGATGTAATATTTCCTATGGGCGTAAAATAGGAAATATAATGCCAGAGAGCAGTCAAAACTGCCCATATGATAAGTATTCTTTCGGTTTTCAGTCTTCCCTTTACCAACCTGACCCTCTCTGGTAACCCCTTCTGCCGGGAGATCAGCCGTTTTCAATCATTACAGCAAACGACGAAATGTATACAATTTGGGTGTGTGTATTTTTTAGTATCTCATATATTCCCCGCTCCGGCTACGTACTTTAGTACGTTTTTCTCTTTCTCTGCTTCGTTGCCATGTTATGTAAACCTGCCCTTTTGTACGTAGGAAAAAAATTCCTTCAGAGTTATAATGTTATGACTGATTTTTATGTAACCTATAGCTTTACAGGAGGAAAAAGATGAAAGGAATAGAAATGCTTAAGAAACTGCTCGCAGGAACGCTTGCAGCCGCATGTGTGTTCACGTCCCTGCCTCAGACGATAAGG
>JAFTEC010000132.1 GCA_017453865.1 Lachnospiraceae bacterium | reverse complement strand
TGTTCTAAGTCTCGCTCCTTCATATTTTATTGTGGTGAGAAGATACTCCTTGATCTCCTCATACCTTTCTTCTGTACTCCCCTCCCTCACCTCTGTGTCAAGTGAAAGGGCTATGGCATTTATTATATCATCATTAAGCCTCAAACGTATCCTCTGAAGAACATCAAGCTTTGCTTCATTTCCCTCGGCATCCAGAAATGCCATCAGATCCTCCGATACACCGCCCCCTTCGTCTGCCTGAGAGACAGCGGATTCCGCACTCTCTTCCTCAAACCTGTATTTCTGGCGACAGCCGGGATATTTTTCCGTATCTACTTCACTCATAAACTCGGAAAGGGGTCTCACAAACTTTTTTTCACTGTCATCCCTGTTTTCATATACCACCATTTCCGCAAGGTTTTCCGAATCCCGCGCAATACATATGATCCTGTAATACGATCCCTTAAAATGTCTGTATATCATTCCCGCCGCCGGTAATTCACGCATCCTGTCCATCTCCTTCTATGCCGGTCCGGATAATTATGCCCGATTTTCCTCTGCCTCAGCGGCAGAATACTTCATTATCAGAAGCTCGGTACCGATCCTGTCATTTATAAGTCCCTTTTTAATATCGTTATCCGTCTGTACACAGTCCCTGACAGCGCTTAAGATCCTCTGTTTTGAAAGCCGTCCCGCTGCCGACACATACTTTCTTACCGAAAACTCCGGTATCTTCATTATACCCGCCAGTTCCTTATAATTCTTTTTTTCAGCTGACAGCTCCTTTGCGAGCAGCAGTAGATTAAACTGCCTGGTGATAAGTATGAGTATCTTCATCGGAGCCTCCCGTAGAAGCACCAGCTCATAATATCTTTCAAGAGCCTTTTTCTGTCTGAGCGCCGTGATGTCGTCTATCATTGCAAAAACAGATGCGCGTAAATTTAAGACACAGGCCTTATCTATATCGTCTTCCGTGATCTCATCCCTGTCACCGCTGAAGGAAATGAGCTTATCCATCTCATTCTTCAACGTATACATATCATTGCCGGTTCTTTCCAGCAGCAGGGCAGCCGTGCTTTTTCTTATCTTCTTCCCGCTGCCGCTTAAATACGATCCGATCCATCCGGCCAGCGCATCCTCCTTTTGCTCCTCACATAATACTGCGGTTCCGTATTTTCCGACAGCCTTGAAAAGCTTACCTCTTTTATCCACGTCGGTCTCTGAAAAAATGATGACCGTTTCCTCCGGGATATGCCCCATATATTCCAGTAATTCATCGGCGTCTGAGGGAGCTTTCTTGAAAAAACCGCTGTCCTCAATCAGAATAAGCCGCCTGGACGACATAAACGGAAGGGTTTCGGAAAGACCGATGATATCCCTTACCCTGATATCCTTTCCGTAAAAAACCGTCCTGTTCATTGTGTCGTCCGGCGGCACAACCGCATCGGAAAGCTTCTTCTTATTCAGGTTTGCGAGATAGGACTCGCTGCCGTATATAAGATAGAGCCTCCTGAAGCTTTCATTCTTAATATCTTCCTTTATGCTGTCCATAAAGGTTATTTTTGCACAGCGCTTATCTTACGTCAAATTATTTTTGGCAAAAATACCCTTGAGCCTGTCGAAAAAGCCGAGGGTTCCGGTTTCTTCATCCTCTCCTTTCTCATCTTCCTCACCCTCCGGCAAGGAGATCATACCCTTCTTTATAAGAAGTACTACCGTAAGTGCTGTAAGGAGAAGAAGTATGAGGATTATCATCGCGATCTTCCCTGACCTGTTACTCTTTTCCCTGCTTCCCTTCTCCTCCTGATCAAGAAGCTCCGGAAGTATCTCCTTCTCAACCACCGTGTCTCCGGGTGACCGGGAAAGATACTCATCAAGGGTAACCTCTCTTACCTCGGTACTTTCGGTATCGGTTCCTCCCTCCGTACTGTCTTCATCTCCGTCCTCATCTGCTTCCCCTGCGGTGATCCTTATTCCACCGGAGCCCCCGCTTTCCGATCTGCGGTAGACCCCGCCGTTTCCGCTTATTTCACGGTCGTCTTTTTTGTATGTGCCGTTTTTCCCGCTGTCTTCACCGGTATCGTTGCCATCATCCCTCAGAATGATCTTTTTGTCTCCCCCTCCATCCTTTATTGTGTTTTCCTTCTGCTCTCTGTTACCGTCTCCGAAGTCTATTACCTTTGTTTCCCTGTTTTTGCCGTTATCCTTATTATCCTTGTTTTTCTCACGGTCCTTTTCCTTATTTTTGTCATCATCACTCTTCTTCGTCGACTGTTTATCCTTGTACTCGGTCTTTACCGTCTTTACCAGATTTATCTTTTCGTAAGTGGTGTTCCCCATGAGATCCCTTGCCGTAAAGGTATAGCTTCCGTTGTTTTTCAGAGTTACCGAGGTATTGATACTCCCGTTAACGAAGCCGCTCCCTCCCGAAAGAATAACCGGAACACCTATCTCATCATTCTGGTACGATATCTCACTTACACCCGACATATTATCTGCCGCCGAGACCTTTATTACAGCGCTTCCGTCACTTGAAGCCTTGTCCTGACCCGATATTGAAAGTCCCGGAGGGTCGTTGTCTATATTCCCGATATTTACTGTCCTGGTTTCACTTACATTCCCCATCTTATCCCTGACAAGGATATTCACCTCCCCGTTTTCCACGAAGCGCATTTCCCCTCCCTGCTGCCAGGTTCTGCCGTTATTAAAGGAATACGGATAATCTGACAGGGCATCATCATCTCTGCCCTCGACGCTCACAACCACCGCTCTCGCATATCCTCCGGTTTCGCCTTCATTTGATAGAGCGGGCTCATCTGCAAAATAAGGAGGCTCGGTGTCAATGTGTCCCGCGTCAAAATCCTTTTCCGACACGTTTCCGACCTCATCCTTTGCGAACAGGCAATAGCTGCCTTCATTTATCCTGAAGCTCCGGTCTGTTTTCCAGGCGGCCTCGGTCAGGAGTCTGTCCTCATCCCAGGATCCCCCTGACAGGTATCCTTCCGCTTCCTCCTTTTCTATGCAGGCATATCTTATCCTGTCCTCCGGTGTGGTATCGTCAAAACAGCTGTCTATGTCTATATCCCATTGACCGCCGTTTATACCGGCATTTATCATACCCATTCTCGGAGCGGTGCTGTCAATATTGTTTATTTCCAGAGTCTTCGCCTCACTGATATTTCCCATCATATCCCTTAAGAGTATGGTGATCCCGGCGTTTTCTTTAAGCCTGAACTCATTTTCCTTCTGCCATGTTCTTCCGTTATTAAAGGAATAGGGATATTCTGCGAGGCCGTCCTCATCACCGGCATCAACTGCGATGGATACAGCCTTTACATAGCCGTTTGCCTCCCTTTCATTTATGACGGCGGGCTCGCTTTTGAAGAAGGGCGGCTCGGTATCGATATGTCCTCCGTCAAAATCCTTCTCGGAAATATTGCCCACCTCATCGGCCGCAAAAATACAATAGCTCCCCTCTCCAAGTGTAAAGGATCTCTCGCTGCCCCAGATCGCTCCGCTAAGAAGCCTTTCCTCATCCCAGCCTCCTCCCAGCCGGCAGGGCTCAGCTTCCTCCCTTTTCAGGCAGGCAAATCTCATTCCATCCTCAGATGTTATATCATCCTCGCAGCTCTCGATCTCAATATCCCATTGTCCTTCGACTATCTCCGCATTTATCCTGCCTATCCTCGGAGGGGTACTGTCGATAAAGTCTATCCCGAGAGTTCTGGTCTCGCTCAGATTTCCCATACCGTCCTTTATGATAATATTTACTTCTCCGTTCTCCTCTATGATGCAGGTATTCTCCTTCTGCCAGGTCCTGCCGTTATTAAAGGAATAGGGATATTCCGCAAGACCGTCGCTGTCTCCGCCCTCCACCGAGAGTTCGCAGCGCCTGGAATAGCCGTTTACTTCTCTTTCCTTTATGAATTCGGGATCACTGTTAAAGTAAGGCGGCTCCGCGTCTATATGAGCTCCGTCAAAATCCTTTTCGGCAATATTTCCTACCTCATCCCTTGCGAAAATACAATAGCTTCCCTCGGTGACAATGAAGTCCTTTTTCGTGCTCCAGTTTTTCTCCTTTAATAGAGCATCCGTATTCCAGGAGCCTCCCGTTCTGAAGCCCTCGGCTGCCTCCTTTGTGATACAGAGATACTTGATGCTCTGCTCTCCGGTTTTGTCGTCACTGCAGCTCTCTATCTCTATATTCCACTCTGCCCCGTTTATCTTGGCATTCAGCTTTCCCATTCTGGGCGCGCTGCTGTCGATATTGCTGACCTTTACACTCTGCGCCTTGCTTACATTTCCGTTTTTATCCCTTATCAGTATCGTAAAGGTTCCGTTTTTATCAGTTCTGAAGCTGTTCTCCTTCTGCCAGGTCTTTCCGTTGTTGAAGGAATAGGGATATTCCGACAGGCCATCCCCCTTATCCTCTCCGGTTACGCTGATCAGAACGCTTTTCGCATTTCCGTTTACCGCTCCCTCGTTCTTCAAGGACGGACCGGTCTTTATGACCGGTGCGTCAGTATCGATATGGCCTGCGTCAAAATCCTTTTCGGCTATGTTTCCGACCCCGTCCTTTGCAAAAATGCAATAGCTTCCTTCGTTCACGGAAAAGCTCTTTTTCGTTCCCCAGCTCCCCTCCGACAAAAGCCTGTCTTCATTCCAGCCATTACCCAGACGGTATGCCTTTGCTTCTTTCGTTGTCAGGCACATATATCGTAAGTTCTTTTCTTCTGTTTTGTCATCGGTACAGCTTTCCAGTACAACATCCCATTTTGACCCGTTTTTCTTTGCGGTTATTTTTCCCATCTGCGGTATGCTGTTGTCGATATTATTCAGGGTAAAAAGTAAGGTCCCGTAACGTGAACGCATTTCCTCGTCTCCGGTAAATATGTTCAGACAATGCTCCCCATTCGTCGTGAAAACGTGGGTGGTACCTATCGCCGCTTCCCTGTCGAATCTGTCAGAGTCCCAGCAGAAGATCATTTCACCCGGTTTTGACAATACCCCGTTGACGCTGTCCTTCACAACCATGGCTGTAACAGACTTCACTGTTTTCTCGGTTTCCGATAGCTTAATTCCGTATTCCTTGCAGAAGGACGGATATCTCGGGAGATAGGCAATAGCATAGACACTGCAGACAGAAGTGTCCAGCACCGCGGCCAGACTTAGCATCGTCAGCAGGACATACTTTGCTGCCTTATACAAACTCCTCTTTAATTCAGTTAAAACTCTTTTCATTTTCTTCCTCCTCTTTCTGTCTTAAGTATTGTTTTATTTTTGCTTTATGTCCGTCCGACCGGACGGTTATTGCTCCCCCGTAAGCCGTACGGAAGATGGCTGAATTTACCTCCTCCAGCCTTTCCAGAAGCTCGCTGTGGGGATGACCGTATGAGTTATTTCTCCCCGATGAGATCAGGGATGCCTCCGGTCGTATGATATCCAGAAATTCCTCCGGTGTGGAGTTTCTTGAACCGTGATGCGCGACCTTTAGCACTGTCATTTTTTCCTTTCCCGACAGTCTCCCAATCATCTCATTTTCCCCTTCACCCTGTATGTCTCCGGTAAACAGCGCTGAAAATTCCCCGTATTTCATCTTCACTACTGCCGAATATTCATTGGGATCCGTGGCATGGAAGCCCTTTCCGGGTCCGAGACATATGAAATCCATCCCTCCCACACTGAAGCTGCTTCCGGCACTTATTTTGGAAACTCTTATTCCTGCTCTCCCGGCGCTGCTGATAAGCTTTCCGTATTTTTCATCCGGATCACCTATTTCCGGTAGTATCAGGTTCTTTATCCTTATGCCGCCCATATTTCTGATATCAAGTATCTCCAGGAAGCCGCTGATGTGATCATTATCCGTATGAGTCAGAATGACTGCGTTTACTTCCCGTATTCCCATATACTTCAGGTAGGGAAGCACTCTGTATTTTGCGATCTCCTTTTCGGAAGAACTGCCGCAGTCTATCATCACGGTCTCCATCCCTCTGCCGCTTAAGATATTGCAGTCTCCCTGTCCTATATCCAGCATTGTGTAGTTCATTTCCCGGGGAAAATGAAGGAACAGTATTATGGGGAGGAGCATTAGGAGCGGCAGAAATGAGATATTGTTTTTCCTTTTCCACACGATGCAGATAAGGAACAATAATGAATAGTAAAGGATAATTCCCGCCGTTTCCGGCCTCCCGGCAATAAAACGGCTCCCGGAACAGACTGGCATAGGATACACCCCCTTTCATAAAGCAGCAGGATCAAGTGACAGATAAACGCCGGCAGCATTGCCGGTATCGTCAGAAATAAGCCAAGGAAAGCGGTCAGGACCGCTGACACTACCAGTACGCCCATACAGGGGATCACCAGAAGATTTAAGATCAGTGAATATACGGGCACCTCGTAGAAGAAAAACAGAACTACCGGAAGTGTGAACAGATTTATGGAAAGGCTCGCGACCAAGCCCGACATCAGCTTCTTCTCCCCAAGGGGAAGGCTTTTCTTCAGGACCGGACTTATCGACGCTATTCCCGCAACCGCCCCGAAGGACAGCATAAAGCCCGAATCAAAGATATACAGCGGATCTGTAAACAGAATGGTCATAAGTGACAGTGCAAGGGCACTTAAAAGATCGTATGTTCTATGCACAAGCTCGGACAGCATGCAGGTCCCGAACATTATAGCCGCCCTAACGGTTGCCGTACCTGCTCCTGCCATAAGCGAATACAGTGAAATGAACAATATACAAAGCACTGAGGCGGCCACGGGATGTATCCGCATTTTCCTTAAGAGCCTGTACAGTCCGTAACCAAGTATGGAAATATGAAGACCGGATATGGACAGGGCATGGGCTATGCCCGCCGCCTGATACAATTCCCTGATCTCCGGATCCAGAGAGGTCCTGTCCCCGAGTATCATAGCCTTCAGTATCCCGCTGTCCCTCTCGGTTAAGAGCCTGTCAAATACGTCTCCCAGACGGCAGCGCAGGGAAAAAAGCCTTTCCCGTAAAACATCATATCTCTTTCCATATGACAATATCTGTCCGTTGAAAAGCCTGTAATCTATCCCCCGTATCAGGTAATACCTTCTCATATCGAACTGTCCGGGATTAGTGGCTTCATCAAAGAGAGAAAACTTACCCCTCACCGTGACCCGTGATCCTATTGGAGGCAGGTCCGATAAGCTGTCGTAATGATCTTTAAGGTAAATAAGAACTGAGGTTTTGTCCGGATCTCCCTTTTCGGGAGCGGCTTCTTCAAGAATAATGATAAAAGAATCGTTTTTGTACTGCCTGTCGGAAAGCTTTCCGCCGACTGTAATAAGAGAATTGTCAGGAACGTCCGGCGGATTTCCCCTTATGGGGTGCAGCTTCATAAGTATCAGCGCTATCATAAGAAAGAGACAGGCGATAAAGACAAGAGGTCTTCTAATCACTGCTCACTATCTCCTCATTAAATGAATAGGCTTCGTCAAGTCTCACATTGCTCCGCAGTACCCTGTCCGTTTCCCCGTTTACCGATATCTGTACCTTATTCACTCCCGGAACGCCGGTCAGGGAATTGACTATGGAATAAAGCAGCGTCTCCTCCGTCACATCCACAGGCTTATCCACGAGTGCGGTATCAAGGCTCACATAGCAGATGCCGTTTTTGATAGCTATGGTATTCAGCTTCGTATCCGGCGATATGGTGGCATAGCCCTCGTTTTCACCGGGTCCCGCTATCAGCTGCTCCATGACCACCTTCTCGAGAGGCTCATTGCTGCTGTAAACCATATTTCTCTTTGTCTGTACAAGAGAGCTTCCCCCCTTACCGGCAAAATAGAGCCTGATGTTTTTCTTTACATAGGAGCTGAGCTCATCTCCCGCGTTGTCTATGAATGAATTGTCGGTCATGCTTCCGACTTCCTCACCGCCGGGATATTTCAGGGCTTCCCCGTTGACCTCAAAAAATACGAATTTTATGCTTTTATCCTGCAGAACAGTCTGTACCACCGCTGCACGGAACAGCACTTCCTTTTCAACACTCAGGTCATAATATCTGTCATCAAAGTTCAGTATGGTCCCCTTGTCCTCGTTTCTGTAATCGATCAGCATGACATCACTGCCCATGGTCTTTTTCAGCCTTACATCCGAGGGCTCCTTCTGCAGCTCCAGAATGTAATCGGAAATCCCTGAGTTCTCTGAAAGCTCGGGCCTCTCCTCGAAGCTTATCTGTGACTCATCCTGAGTCAGGTAATATACCCCGTATCCGCTTCCGGCTGTTTTACTCTCCTTACCGGCTGCACACCCCTGGATAAGCAGGGCACAGAGCAGAAGCAACATGGATATTATGAAATTATGCTTTAATCCCTTCATACTGTTTTGACGCTACTCCTTCCGGTAATCATACGGGGGTCATACGCCCTCAGACAGCCACATACTTAAGGGGAACCCTGACGGTAAAGGTTGTTCCCTCTCCTTCAACACTGCTGACCTTTATCGCGCCTCTATGCATAAGTACCGAGCTTCTGGTAACCGCCAGCCCGAGGCCCGTGCCGCCGATCTCCCTGGAATGTGACTTATCAACCCTGTAAAATCTTTCAAAAATGTGATCCACGGAATCCTCTGGGATCCCTATCCCTGAATCGGATACGGTTATGGTGAAAAACTGGTGATCACCGTCCAGTCCAACCCTTATCCAGCCGTTCTCCTTATTGTATTTCACTGCATTCTCCACAAGATTCATTATGGCCAGTGTAAACTTTGTCCTGTCCACCTCGGCACTTACCGGTCTCTTGCTTTCGAATACTATCTGTACGCCCTTTTTATCGGCTATGGGGCGGATCCTCTTTAAGAGAAGCTCTATAAGCTCATTGATGTCCGTGTCCTCGGCATTTATCTCCTCAGTAGCCTTGTCCATCTTTACCATCGAAAGGAGGTCATTGATTATCTTATCCTCCCTGTCCACTTCCTCGGCAATATCTATCATAAACTCCCTGTAGGTTTCATTGGATACCTCATCCGCAGAGATAAGTGAATCCGCCAGCACCTTCATGGAAGTCAGCGGGGTCTTCAGTTCATGTGACACATTTGAAACAAATTCATCCCTTGACTCGTCCAGCGTCTTCAGCCTGTCCATAAGGCTGTTAAAGGCATCCATTATTGCCTCGGTTTCAGAATAATCGGGTATGGATATCTGTGTCTCCCCGAAGCCCTCCTTAACGGAATTGATGGCTGCGGTGATACGCTTAAAGGGTCTCGTCAGAAGATAGGACACAAAAAGTGAAAGGGCAAAAAGAAGCAGCGCCATGGTAAAAAGCATAATATTAAGCTTTCTTTTCAGAACCTCCACCGTGTCCCTTATCATATCCGTGGCGGCTGATACAAAGAGAACCCCCTCTGTTTCACCGGTCTTTATGTTATTCACGGGAACACAGATTTCAATGTACTCATTTTCCTGGTCGTAAACAGAGGAACCTGCCCCCGAAGAAAAGCATTTTATGATCTCCTGTGAGATCATGGTTCTGCCGTTTGAAAGATCGTAGGTATCATGGATAATAACAAATCTGTTATCGGTAATTATGATCCTGCCGTTATATATGCCTGCCAGAAGATCCATCTCGCTGTTTATGGAATCATTTTCCGGGTTCAGGAAGTACCCTTCAGAATCCAGCCTGGTGGCAAGGATCCTGCTCTGATCAACCGCCTCTGTGGTCCGGACGGAAACCGCCCTTGTTCTGTAATTCGTAACCACTGCTTCGGAAATAACAATTGCGGGAATAAAACCTGCAAGAAAAAACAGAACGATCAACAGAAATCTAAGACTCTTCAGAGCCTTAAGCTTATTTAGAAAAACCAGAAAAATCGTCTTCATTATCTGAATACCCAATAAGGTCAAAACAGATTGTTACAATATTATTACAAAAAAAAGGATCCGACAAGGGAAATCTGAAAAAATATTGTTCTTTAATTAAAACATAAGGCGTGCCTCATTCAAAGCACGCCCTTACTATCTCTATTACCCTGTCCTGCTCTTCCGCCGTCATTTTGATGTCACTCGGCAGGCAGAACCCTCTTTTGAAAATATCCATTCCAATATCCGGCGGAAGGCCGTCACTGCCTCTGTCACCTCCCGCGATGTAGGCGTTTGTACGCGCCCGAGCGTTACCCTCACGGGTTATAAAGGCATTGGAGCTGTAAACAGGCTGCATATGCATAGGCTTCCATATCGGCCGTCCCTCCGCATTAAGTGACCCCAGGGTCTCCAGTATTTCCATAGGGCAGCTCTTTCCCTCTTCTGAAAGGTACAGACTTTCACTGTCACTCCTCACCTCCCTGCAAAGATGATCGGCATCTATAATAACCGAGCTGAGCCAGTAGTTTGGTGAGCTGTTCTTTCGGTCAAAGGGATTCATCCTTAACGGCATCCCTGAAAAGCCCTTTTCGTAACGATCATAGATCGCCTTCTTCAAAGCGATGTGCTCCTCGAGATGGGGGAACTGTCCTCTTACTATCCCGGCTATAACGTTACTCATCCTGTAATTATAGCCCAGCTCCTCATGCTGATACCATGGAGCGGCCTCTCTTGCCTGGGTCGACCACTTCCGTACCTTTTCCGCATCCTCCTTTGAATCGCTTAAGAACATACCTCCGGAGGAACCGGTTATGATCTTATTTCCATTAAATGAGATCACGCCGTAGTCTCCCAGACTTCCGGTCTGCCTATGCTTATATTCCGCGCCCAGGGATTCCGCCGCATCCTCAACTATCAGGGCATCATGCGCTTTGGCGACAGCCCTTATTTCATCCATTTTTGCGGGAGTCCCGTAAAGGTGGGCAACTACGATAAGCTTCGTGTCCGGATAGATCCCGAAGGCCTGCTCCAGTGCAACGGGATCCATATTCCAGGTGTCATATTCCCCGTCAATAAAGACAGCCTCACCGCCCTCATATGCTACGGGATTCACCGTGGCATCAAAGGTCATGTCAGAGCAGAAAACCCTGTGTCCCGCGAGGCTCCCCCTGTTTGCGGGATGGATGCCGTAGAGCCTTTCCCCTGCCAGCCGTATGGCGAGATGGAGAGCCGCCGTGCCTGAGGACAGAGCGACTGCATACTTACAGCCTGTCTTTTCCGCAGCGGCGGCTTCCAAAGCGTCAAGATTTCTGCCTACGGTAGACATCCAGTTGCTGTCATAGGCTTCCTTAACGAATTCCATCTCCTCACCATGCATGGTGGGGCTTGCAAGCCAGATTTTGTGTTCAAAGGCTTCAAAGCTTTTTCTGTACATTATTCTCAGAAATCAATACTCATAAGGCACTGGTTCATAACAGATTCCAGCTCTTCCTGTCTGCCGCTGGTATTTGTGGTAACCTCGCCCATCTTCTGAACATAGGCATAGAGAGATTCCAGAGATTCCTTTCCGTCTATGATGCTCTTTCCGATGCCGCTCTTCCAGCTCGCATATCTCTCTTCCACGAATTTGTCAATACGTCCGTCCTCTATCATCCTGTCTGCCAGGAGAAGACCCAGGGCAAAGCCGTCCATACCTGCAATGTGGGCGATGGCAACATCATCAAGTGTGAATGATCCTCTCCTCTGCTTTGCGTCAAAGTTCAGTCCGCCGGTCGTAAATCCGCCTGCCTTAAGTATCTCGTACATTGCCAGGCCTGCTCCGTACACATCCGTAGGGAACTGATCCGTATCCCAGCCGAGAAGCATATCACCCTGATTTGCATCTACCGAACCGAATACTCCGTTCACTCTTGCTACTCTCAGTTCATGCTGCATGGTATGTCCCGCAAGGGTAGCATGGTTTGTTTCAATATTGAGTCTGAACCTGTCCATAAGTCCGTATGCGCGGAGGAAGTTCACGCAGGTAGCGGCATCAAAGTCATACTGGTGCTTCGTGGGCTCCTTCGGCTTAGGTTCGATATAGAAAGGACCTGTGAATCCGATCTTGTCCGCATGCGCTATAAGCATCTTAAAGAGCCTTGCCATATTGTCAAGCTCTAATCCCATATCGGTATTGAGAAGGGTCTCATAGCCCTCACGTCCTCCCCAGCAGGTATAGCCTGCACCGTCAAGCTTTTTAGTCGCTTCCAGAGCAGCCTTTAACTGTGCAGCGGCATAGGCAAAGGCATCCGCATTCGGAGCGGTACCTGCTCCGTGCATATAACGGGGATTATTAAAGAGATTTGCGGTTCCCCAGAGAAGCTTCTTTCCGCTCTCCTTCTGCTTCTCCTTCAGGATATCGACGATGGTGTTCAGATTTTCCGTGCTTTCGTCTATATTCCTGCCCTCGGGAGCGATGTCACGGTCATGGAAGCAGTAATAATCGATCCCCAGCTTGTCCATAAACTCGAAGCCCGCATCCACCTTGGCCTTTGCAAGGTCCATTGCTTCCTTGTTTCCGAAGCTCTTGTCCATGGTGGGAGAGCCGAACATATCCTGGCCGTTGGCGCAGAGAGTATGCCACCAGGCCATACCGAATTTCAGCTGCTCACGCATGGTCTTCCCGGCAACCTTCCTGTCGGGATCATAAAACTTGAAGGCGAAGGGGTTTTTGCTCTTCGGTCCCTCATACTTTACCTTTGGTACATTCTTGAAATATTCGCTCACGTTTGCCTCCTTTATAAAAAAAATAATTGAACTAAGGGTTCTGTTTTTTCGCTGCATACTCTACGCCTGGAAGTAGTAGCCCACGCCCCACTTTGTGTGGACATACCGGGGATTACTGGGACTTTCCTCGATCTTTTCCCTGAGGCGCCTGATATGGACGTCAACCGTCCGCTCGTCTCCGGGATAATCCTTACCCCAGATCAGATTTAAGAGATCTATCCTCGAATATATCTTATTTGGATTCTTCGCCAGAAGCTCGAGGACATCGAACTCCCTGGCTGTAAGATTTATCTCGTGATCATAGATGTAAAGGCGTCTGTTTTCCAGATCCATCTTAAGCGCACCCTTGACCAGAAGCTTCCTGGAGCCGTTACCGTCGGCGTTTTTCTCGATCCGCCGCATAATGGCCTTTATCCTTGCCTTTACCTCCAGAATATTGAAGGGCTTCGTGATATAGTCATCGGCACCATACTCCAGTCCGAGGATCTTGTCCATATCATCGCCCTTTGCGGTAAGCATAATTATCGGCACATCTGAAAACTCCCTGATGGCCTGGCAGGCATCAAAGCCCGAAAGCTTGGGAAGCATCACATCAAGAAGGATGATATCGTAATCACCCTCCCGTGCCTTCTCAACGGCCTCCTCGCCGTCAAAAGCGGTATCAACCTCCATATTGTCCTGCTTCAGGCTGAAGCTGATACCCTTGACTATGGTTTTTTCATCATCTACAACAAGAACTTTTCTCGCCATCTAAACCGTAATCTGATCCTTGATCTTATTGAAGAGACCATCCTTGATACCCGTTACGTTCTTGATCTCATCAACACTTCCGAAAGCCCCGTTTTCCTCCCGGTAGCTGATAATGGCCTGTGCGCGGCTTTCTCCGATCCCGTTTAACTCCGTAAGCTCGGAAAGCGAAGCCGTATTGATATTGATAAGTCCTTTTCCGTCAAAAGCTCCCGCGGTGCCGGACATAACCTCCTGCGCTCCGGACACAGGCTCCTGACTCCCCAGGCTTTCCTCATATTCCTGCCGGTCCGGAACCCTTATGACGGATCCGTCAGTCACCGCTGCCGCAAGGTTCAGAGCTTCCGCTGCCGCATCCTCCCTGAAGCCTCCCGCGGAATCTATCACCTTGAAAATACGGGTTCCCGAAGGCACTTCATAAACCCCGGGCTTCTTCACGGCTCCGACAAGATAGACAAAGCAGCTCTCTGCTTTATCAGGGTCTTCTGCGTCTTCCGCTTCTTCCTCTGTGGGCGGACTCTGCTCCTCTTTTTGAGCGTCCTCTGCGGTTTCCCCGTTACTTATCACGATCTCCTCATCTTCGCCGCATCCGCTGAAACAGAAGATCATGGCAAAAATGAGCACAGCAAATATTCTTTTCCTCAATTTACACCTGACTTTCCTCCGCCAGGCGTCCCAAATGTAAGGTAATTATATTCTCAGGACGTAAAAAAAACAACAGGCTATTTAACGATTTTGTAATACTTTTGTTAATATTTCGTACATCCTGTCAATGTGCTCTTTTTCGATCACGAGGGGCGGAACAAAGCGTATTATCTGAGCCCCCGCACTTATTAAAAGCAGGCCCTCCCTTTGGCAGTCCCTGATGATGTCCCCCACGGGAATGCTGAATTCCAGTCCCTGCATGAAGCCCTTGCCCCTGTGATCGGTGACGATATCAAATTCTGTCTTTATGCTTTCCAGCTTTTCGCTGAGATAGGGAGCGAGCTCCTTTACATGCCCCGGGATATTCTTTTCCTCGTATTCGTCAAGCACGGCCATTACCGCAGCCCCTGCCAGAGGATTTCCGCCGTATGTTGATCCGTGGTCTCCGGGAACGAGTGACTTTTCCGCGACCCTTTCGGTCATAAGGAAGGCTCCCACCGGGAAGCCGCAGCCCAGAGCCTTGGCGGCAGTCATTATATCCGGCTTTATCCCGTATTCCTCGAAGGCAAACATATAGCCGGTCCTGCCCATGCCGCACTGGATCTCATCAAGGATAAGGAGTATATCCCTCTCATTGCAGAGCTCCCTTAAGCCCTTGAGGAAGGCTTCATCTGCGGGATGGATCCCTCCCTCTCCCTGCAGTGTCTCGGTAATAACCGCACAGGTCTTATCCGTTATGGCATTCTTTATGCTGTCAAGGTTATTGAATTCCGCAAACCTTATATGTCCGATGCCTGTTCCGAAGGCCTCCCTGTAATGGGCATTCCCCGTTACGGACAGCGCACCCATGCTCCTTCCGTGGAAGCTGTTTTCCATGGCTATTATTTCATAATCATTTGCAGGCTTCTTTGTATAGGCATATTTAAGCGCCGACTTTATGGCTCCCTCTATGGCCTCCGTCCCGCTGTTGGTGAAAAAGACCCTGTCCATGCCGCTTATCCTGCAAAGCTCACCCGCCGCTATGACCGCGGGTGCGTTGTAATATAAGTTGCTTGTATGGATAAGCTTGTCGATCTGCCTTTTAAGTGCGTCATTATAAACCTCGTTTCCGTACCCGAGGGCAAATACCGCTATTCCCGCCGAAAAATCCAGGTATTCCTTCCCGTCGGCGTCATAGAGAAAAACGCCCTTGCCATGATCCAGAACAATCGGAAACCTGTTGTAAGTATGGAGGAGATTCTTCTCCCCTTTTTCGATATAAACCTCAGATGTGCTCATTTTACCATCACCGTTCCTATTCCTTTATTTGTAAATACCTCCAGAAGCAGACAGTGGAGTATCCTTCCGTCCAGGATATGGACATTGTTTACCCCGTTCCTTACCGCATCTATGCAATTTCCGAGCTTCGGTATCATTCCTCCGCCGATATATCCGCTGTTTAAGAGCTCCTCTGCCTCATCCGCCGTGATCCTCGAAATAAAGCTGGACCTGTCATTGATGTCCTTATATAAGCCCTCAATATCCGTAAGGAAGGCAAGCTTCTCCGCGTTCACGGCCTTTGCGATGGCACAGGCCGCATCATCCGCATTTATGTTGAAGGTATTGTAATCACTGTCCAGTCCCGTAGGTGCAACCACAGGCAGGAAGTCCTTTTCCAGAAGGTCGAAGAGTATCTTCGGATCAACCTCCGTGATCTCTCCCACAAAGCCGATATCCTGCCCATCGGAATACTTCTTCTTTACCTTCAGCAGTCCTCCGTCCTTTCCACTGACTCCCACGGCTCTGACTCCAAGGGATTCCACATATCTCACCAGATCCTTATTCACCTTATTAAGGACCATTTCGGCGATCTCCATGGTGTCCGCATCCGTAACCCTGAGCCCGTTGATAAACTCACTCTTCATTCCGACCTTTGAAACCCAGCTGCTTATTTCCTTCCCGCCGCCATGCACTATTATCGGCTTAAAGCCCACGAGCTTCAAAAGGGTAACGTCCTTTATCACATTTTCACGCAGCTCGTCACTGGTCATTGCGGAGCCGCCGTATTTTACAACGATTATCCGCCTGTTAAACTGCTGTATATAGGGGAGCGCCTCGATAAGCACCCCGGCCTTTTCCTGTAATCTCTGCATCTCAGAATCATTCATATCTTCCGTAATCACTCCCTTCTTCCGTACCTTCCACGAGCATCATTGTTATCCTTAGCGAAGGATCTCTCAGGTCCTGTAATCCGCATTGATCTTCACGTAATCATACGTAAGGTCGCAGCCCCAGGCAGTTGCCTCCTCTGTTCCCTCGTTCATATCAATAAGCACCGTGACCTCATCCGCCTTCATTATCTTTACTGCCTTTTCCTCGTCAAAGTTAAGCGGCACTCCATGGTCAAAAACCATAAGCTTTCCTGCCTCGCTTTCAAAGAAGAGCTCCACATCCTCCTCCGCAAAATCCGCACCGGAATAGCCCATGGCACATAGGAAACGGCCGAAATTCGCATCGCAGCCGAATATCGCGGCCTTTGAAAGATTTGATCCGACCACCGCCTTTGCAAGCGTCCTTGCGTCCTCCTTACTGCGGGCATTGACAACCTTAGCTTCAAAGAGCTTCGTTGCCCCCTCTCCGTCAGCCGCCATTCTTCGGGCTAGCTCCCTGCAGACCATAAACAGAGCTTCCTTAAAGCGTTCAAAATCCTCATTTTCTGAGCTTATTCTCTCATTTCCGGCCAGTCCGTTCGATAGGAGCATAAATGTATCATTGGTGGAAGTATCCCCGTCAACCGTGATCATATTGAAGGTCTCGTTTATGACCCCGCTCACCGCCTTCTGCAAAAGCTCCCTTTCTATAGCCGCATCGGTTGTGAGAAAGGCAAGCATGGTACACATATCCGGATGTATCATTCCCGAGCCCTTGCACATTCCGCCGATAGTGACCTCTTTCCCTCCGACCGTAAAGCGGACCGCTGCCTCCTTATTTTCGGTGTCCGTGGTCATAATGGCCTTTGACGCAGCTGTTCCGCTCGCCCTGCTTTCAGAGAGCTTTCCGCTCATGTCTTTAACACCCTGCACCAGCTTTTCCACGGGGAGCTGCATACCTATCACTCCCGTGGATGCAACCGCAACAGAGTCCGGAGGGACATTAAGGCTCCCTTCCACAGCTTCCGCGGTCATTCTGCAGGAAACGTAGCCCTCTTCTCCGGTACAGGCATTTGCTATACCCGAATTGATGACCACGGCGTGCAGCTTCTTTCCCGCTGAAACAAGGTTCCTGTCCCATTTCACACAGGCAGCCTTCACCTTATTTCTTGTAAAAGCTCCCGCACACTCACAGGGTTCCCCTGAAAAGATCATCGCCATATCGTCACGATCCTTATACTTTATCCCTGCCGCGGTACAGGCGGCCTTAAAACCCTTTGCGGCGGTCACACCGCCCTCGATCCTCTTGATATCCATCCTTCTAAGTCTCCCGTCAAAATCCTGCTTCCGTATACTGCTGTCCAAATGTTAAAGGCACCTTGTCTTAGTTCTCTACTCAGCCGCCACAAAGCTTTCTATATTTTTGGAATTAAGAACAAAATCATAATAATTCAGATCCGTTCTCTGCTTCCAGCCAATGCTCTTCCAGAATGCGTTACCCACATCATTTCTCGTAAAGGCAATAAGGGCAACCTTATTTATCTTTTCCTTCTTTAAGGCATTCATTGCCATGATCACCATAGCCTTGCCTATTCCCTGCTTCCGCCTGTCCTCACGGACACAGACATGGTAGAAGGTGGCTCTTCTCCCGTCATGCCCGCAGAGTATGGCGCCTATGATCTCGCCATTTTCCTCTGCCACTATAGAGGTGTCCGGGTTACGCCGCAAAAACCTTTCGACACCTTCCCGGCTGTCGTCTATACTCCTTATGGAAAAGCCCTTTATTGAAAGCCAAAGGGAGTGGACTCCCTCATAGTCCTCTGTTTTCATTATCCTTATATTCATTCTTAAGGCACCATTGGCAGGGTTCTGAGCCCCTCCGTCTCATCAAAACCGAAAATAATGTTCATGTTCTGCACAGCCTGTCCCGCTGCACCCTTTACCAGATTATCAAGTGCTCCCATCATTACTACCCTGTTTGTCCTGATGTCCACCTTGAAACCAATATCCGTATAATTGCTTCCCTCCACAAATCTGGTCTCGGGATTATATCCGTCCTTCAGGAGCCTGATAAAGAATTCTTTTCCAAAGTGCTTTTCGTATGCAGCCCTGATGCTGTCTTCATCTGCTCCCTTCTTCATGGAAGCAGTTTCGGTAACAAGAATCCCTCTGTTCATCGGGACGAGATGGGGCGTAAAGTTCACGGTGATCCTTCCCCCGTATGCATAAGAAAGCTGCTCCTCTATCTCCGGAGTGTGACGGTGGGTAGTGACCCCGTAGGCCTTTGCACTTTCATTTACTTCGGAGAAGAGATTCTGAACCCTCGCTCCACGTCCTGCTCCCGATACTCCGGAAAGGGCATTTATTATAAGTGTATCCGGATCTATAAGCTTTTCCTTTATGAGCGGATAGGCAGTCAGTATGGAGCAGGTGGTGAAGCAGCCCGGATTAGCGAGAAGCCTTGTGCCCTTTATGTCATCACGGTTTACCTCACACAGTCCGTATACCGATCTTTTGATAAGCTCCGGTGACGCATGCTTTATACCATACCACTTTTCATAGATCTCCACATCCTTTATACGGTAGTCTGCCGAAAGGTCGATGAAAACCGCTTTTTCCAGCATTTCCTCCTTTAATACGGAGGAAAGATATCCCTGGGGCGTTGCGGTGAACACCACATCCACCTTATCGATAAGCTTGTCAAGCTCGCTTCCCAGACAGTCAATATCAAGGATATCAAAAAAGTTCCTGTATATATCCGCGTAATTCCGGCCTTCAAAGCTCTTTGATACAAGCCACTCTATCTCAACCTCCTTATGTCCCAGAAGAAGCCTTACTATCTCGTTTCCTGCATATCCTGTTGCTCCGATTATTCCGGCTTTGATCATATTCGTTCCTTTCCTTTTATTCCTATATCACTCTGCCTTTATCCGATCGTTGCATAAATATACAACATCTCTGTATATTATGCAAGCATTTGTGCATATTTATCTATTTTTTGTGAATATTTATTCTAATTTAGTGAATAAATCTCTTGCGCATTGGACAAATTAGTTGTATGATGATACCGCGTCAGACATCAGCACAATGAAAGGATAAACCAAATGGCTAAAAAAGAAAAGGTAATACTCGCATATTCCGGCGGACTGGATACCACCGCCATTATTCCCTGGCTTAAGGAAACATATGATTATGAAGTGATCTGTGTCTGCATCGACTGCGGACAGGAGGAGGAGCTTGACGGACTCGAAGAACGCGCAAAATCCTGCGGTGCTTCAAAGCTCTATATCGAGGATGTAACGGACGAATTCGCGGATGAGTATATCCTCCCCTGTGTTCAGGCCCATGCAGTTTATGAAAACCAGTATCTTCTCGGAACCTCCATGGCAAGACCTCTTATTGCTAAGAAGCTTGTGGAGATCGCCCGCAAGGAAAATGCATCCGCAATCTGCCACGGGGCTACCGGAAAGGGTAATGACCAGATAAGATTCGAACTCGGTATCAAGGCTCTGGCTCCCGACCTGAAGATCATAGCCGCCTGGCGTGACAACGCCTGGACAATGGATTCCAGAGAATCTGAGATCGAATACTGCAGGCAGCATGGCATTAATCTCCCCTTCAGCGCAGACTCGTCCTACAGCAGGGACCGGAATCTCTGGCACATAAGCCATGAGGGACTTGAGCTGGAGGATCCTTCAGAGGAGCCGAATTATAAGCATCTCCTTGTGCTTGGGGTAAGACCCGAGGATGCACCGGATGAAGCCGAATATGTGACCATGACCTTTGAAAAAGGTGTTCCCACCTCCGTCAACGGAAAGAAAATGAAGGTCTCCGACATCATCCGTACCCTGAATAAGCTTGGCGGAAAGCACGGTGTGGGTATCATAGACATAGTTGAAAACCGCGTTGTGGGTATGAAGAGCCGCGGTGTATATGAAACACCGGGAGGAACCATTCTTTATGCGGCACACGAGCAGCTTGAAGAGCTTATCCTTGACAGGGAGTGTGCCCGGGTAAAGAAGAGCTTAAGCGATGAGCTGGCCCAGCTCGTATATGAAGGAAAGTGGTTCACACCCTTACGGGAAGCACTTTCAGCCTTTATAAAGACCACCCAGGAATATGTAACAGGAGAGGTGAAGTTCAAGCTATACAAGGGAAATATCATCAAGTGCGGTGAGACTTCTCCTTATTCTCTCTATAATGAAAGCCTTGCTTCATTCAAGACCGGCGACCTCTATGATCACCATGACGCCCAGGGCTTTATCACCCTCTTCGGGCTGTCCACAAAGGTACGTGCCATGAAGATGAATGAGGCAGAAAAAGGAAAGAACAGCTAACGCATGAAAACAATGCTCCTTGCTGTCGGGTCGTATTTCCTTATAGTTAATCTGTGGGGATTTATCCTGATGTTCATCGACAAAAGAAAGGCTGAGCGGAGCCACTGGCGTATAAGTGAGTTCTCCCTGTTTATTCCCGCGATCCTGGGAGGAGCCTTAGGCTGCCTCCTGGGAATGCGGTTATTTCATCATAAGACGAAGCACCTGAAATTCGTTATCGGCATGCCCTTCTTTCTTTTATTGTATGTGGCTGCCTTTATTTTTCTTTTATTCTTTTCACCCTACAATTTCAGCTTTATGTAAGGCTACAGAGTGACTATGATCCCGCCGTCGCCCGCATAGAGGGAACTGATCCCCGCTGTATCCAGGATATAGGTTTTTGCGAATTTAGCTTTTCTGATATAGGAGGACAGCACCTCTTCCGCTCTCTTCCTGCAGTTGCAGTGGTTTATGAAGAGTATCCTCTCTTCCGTATTTTTCACCTTTTCAAGTGATATCTCTATCATTTTGGAAAGCGCACTCTTCATACCTCTGGCAAGTGCAAGCTGGACAATAGTACCCTTATCCCCGGCACACACCGGTTTTATATTAAGAGCTGTGGCAGCCAGGGTCTTAAGCCTTGACAGGCGTCCGTTCTTTCTCAGGGCTTCAAGGCTCTCCAGCACAAAAAAAGTGTTCAGCTCGTCGTTGATAAAATGCTCTGTTTTCTCTACTATCTCTTCAAAGGAAAACCCGGCTTCCACATATTCGGCAGCCTTCAGCAGCGCCTGCATTTCCCCGCCGGATGCGGAACAGGAATTAAATACGTGGATATTCCTTTTTCCATGCTCCTCCTCATAGAGCTTCTTTCCGAGCACCGCACTGTTATAGGAACCGGAGAGCTCTGCAGACAACGTGGTCACGAAGAGAAGGTCATACTCTCCTTCATAAGCTTTCATGTATGCCTCCGGCGAAGGACAGGAGGATCTGGGGCATTTGGGATAAGCCGCCACTCTCTCCAGGAAATCCTTCTGATCGAAGCCTTCATCATCTATCACTACATGATCGCCGACCTCAATAGTCAGAGGTACGGATATACATTCGTATTTTTCCTTAAAATCCTGCGGGAACTCACAACAGCTGTCCCCTACAAACCTGACCTTCAACCCTGTTTCCTGCCTTCCTGCCTGTTACTGCTTCTCTGAAGCGTTACCGAAGTATTATAACATCTTGTATTTTTCTCTTCAATGTAGTTTAATCAGTCTATGATCGCACTGAAAATAAAAAACGTAAAACAGTTTATGAACCTTCTTTTCTCAACCGACACCTTTGACGGCTTTACTCTTGAAGAGGCTGTGATAAAAACCTTCGCTTCCTATAATATCGACGGCCTGTATGAGCGCGGCTTCTTTGACGGCGATGATACGGCGGGAAAGTCCGGCTTTGACGACCCCTACACCCCCTGGGGTCTGCTTCGCGGGAGCTGTCGGGATCTTATTAAGGGTAAACACACTCCTGTTTTTATGAAATTTGTTTTCCACGGAAACACCTTGCCCTACGGGGAGCTGCCGGCTTTCCCCAATATACGCGCTCTTCTCGTAATGATCAGATTCGATAATACGGGTCTTTCCGTTACCACAGGCACATCCATGAAGGAATTCATCCCGGATCACGATATTGACGTTCTCTGGGATAAAAATATAAAGAAGCTTTTTACCGGCTGCAATATCGAGTATGAAGAGCAATAAGCCTCTGTCTCAGCTTTGTCTGCCTGCTTTTGATCCGGGAGTTCTCTAATATGAAAAAAAACAGACTGTTCATCATTTTCTTAATATGCTTTTCTCTCTTATGCGCCTGCGGGCATGAAAACCTGCAGACTTCTGTTGATTTTACTTCCAAACCTCAGGAAAAGCCTGCAAAGGATATCATCCTTGATGAGTCGGGAAAAGCCGTAGCAGATATAGAAAAGCCGGAGTCCGGTGATACCATCAGGATCCCGGTAAGCGACCCTCCGGTGGAAGAGGAAGAGCCTCCCGTCACCGTCGAAGGACCGGAGGAAGCGGAAAACTCTTTTGAGGGATATGTTCTGGGGGAAGAGGATATCTCAGAAAACGGGGTATACCTGAAGAGTACTGCAGAGGAGGGCGTTGTACGGATCGTCTTTGCCGGAGACATCAATTTTGATGACCGCTATGCAAATATGAACACCTTACGGAACCGCGGAAACGGCATAGCAGGCTGTATCGATGCTTCCCTTCTTAAGCGCACGAATTCTGCGGATATCTTTATGATCAATAATGAATTCCCCTACAGCAAACGCGGAACACCCACTCCCAATAAGAAATTCACATTCCGGGCAAAACCTGAGACTGTGTCCTTTCTTCTTGACCAGGGTGCTGATATCGTAAGCCTTGCAAATAACCATGCGTATGACCACGGTCCGGATGCCCTCCTTGACACCTTCGACACCCTGAGCGAAGCAGGGATCCCATATGTGGGCGCGGGGCATAATATAGACGAAGCGGAAAAGCCTGTCTACTTTATCGCAGGCGGAATGAAGATCGCCTTTGTATCCGCAACACAGATCGAGCGAAGCCTTCCTCCGGACACAAAAGAAGCGACTGAAACAGAGCCCGGCGTACTAAGAACTCTTGAACCGGAAAGATTTCTGTCCGTGATAAGAAAGGCAGAAGACAACAGTGATTTCGTCATTGTCTATGTACACTGGGGAAGTGAAAACGTTAATAAATACGAGGCTGCACAGACGGAACTGGCAAAGGTCTACGAGGAAGCCGGTGCCGATCTGATAATCGGAGACCACCCTCATGTCCTTCAGGGTATCGAATATATCAATGAGACTCCTGTTTTCTACAGCCTCGGTAATTATTGGTTTAGTTCAAAAACCCTGGATAACTGCCTTGTGGAAGCTGTCATAAAGGATAAAAAGATAGAATCCCTGCAGTTTATCCCCTGTATGCAGATAAACTGTTCTGCCCGCGAGCTTCCTAAAGGCTCCGCCGATTACGACCGTGTATTAAATAATATGCGCGAATGGTCCACGGACAACGTAAACATTGATCCCGACGGATATATCACACGGAACTGACAGCTGCTATGCTTCTGCTTCTGCCCCCACTGAGTCTTTCTTCTTCTCAGCAAGATTAACGCCGGCCGCTGCTCCTGCCGCTGCCGCTACGGCTCCCACAGCAGCCGTAATTGCCACATCTCCCATCCCGTTTGCGGCTGTTTCAACAGCAGCTGCTGCCGGTGCCGCTCCGAGTATCTCTGTATTATAAATAGTTGTCGTGTTAGTCGTTACTACACCCGGACTCACTGCCGAACCTGAGCTTCCTGAGCCCACAGCTCCGGCCACTGCCCCGGTCGCCGCAGTGCCTGCTGATGGAACAGAAACGGGACGCTTATAAAAATCACGGTTATGCGCCTTCGCCTTATCTACCTTTGCAACGCTTTTCTTCTCGACAGAAGTATAGCTCTGCATAGCGTCCACTATCACCTGTCCGGCGAAATTCAGCACCGTCTTTTCCTCTTCAAGCTGCTGTCTGAATTTATTCAGATCATTCCTCACAGACTGCAGCAGCTCGTCATTACCGAGCTTTGACACGATCCCGTTTATCTCTGTTACATAATTATCCATATCCTTTGCAACGGCCTTTAACTGCCCGCCCTGCTCTGAAACAACTTTATATGAAACTTTGTATGCCATTATCGTCTATGCCGCTCCTCTCGTCATACTGTATCCTGCTGCCCTTTTAAGTGGCGCTGACCGCCTGTAAAAATACTTATCTGTTCAGCTTACTTGAACATATTTGTAGGCAGCTTCGGAATATCCTTTACATCGCTTTCAACGGCCTTAATTGTCCTTTCGTACCTGTCAGCCGATTCATAGATGGAATTAACCATTTTCCCCAGGGTTTCAAGAGACTCAGCGCAGGAATCCATAAGCTTCTGAAAGCTTGTCTGATAAGTATTCGCAGCCTCTCCGGTCCAGACATTCTTAAGAGAGTCTATCTGTGCCTTGGCGGAATAACAGGAATCTCTGAGCCCGGTCTGCGCCCTGTCTACAGACTCGGCAAGAGCTCTTAACTTTCCGGCATCTACCTGTAAATTTACTTCAGCCATGTTTTACCTCCCGTCAGCCTCTTCTGCCCATCTTGTCAACTATATCCATTGCACGATTGTCGGTCTCTTCATATACGTTGCAGGACTCTGCCAGTGCATTTGATGCCGATCTTATGGCATTTGCCATATTCTGAAAGTCCTTCAGGTTCTTCTGATAGGAATTTAGATAGGTATCTGCCGCCTCTCCGGTCCACACCTTCTTTATGGAGGACATGGTTTCATCAAGATTCTTCATATGCTTCTGCATATTTGAATGGATATTTTCAAGCTCTGTGATGGCTGACCTCATTTTCTGGATATTAACTGTATTTTTCGCTGCCATTTTTAGTAATGCCGCTCCTTTCACCCGGCAGTAACGCCGCACCCTATGACGGCGTTGAACCTTCCTCAGATCTTTGCTGATGCCTGTGCGGCTTCTTCCGCTTCCTTTATCTTCTTTGCGGTCTTCTTAAGGTAATCCGAAACGCCTCTTAAGTACTTGGCCTTGGCGTCCAGATCGGATTCCGCCTCAGTAAGGAATTTCACAAAGCTTTTTCCCGAATTTCCTGTCCAGGCTGCGTTCAGGATGTCCCTGGTCCCGCTTAGCTTCTGCTTCGTCTTTCCCGAAAGTGATGACGCCATTTCTTCAAGCTTCCGTGCCTGTTCAACAGTCTGCTGATAGTTGAATTTTATCGCCATGTTTTTTTACCTCACTTAAATGTTGAGTCAAACTTTAATGATTTCCCTGTATTTGATACCTTACTCTCAGCCTTGTCATATACTCCGGCAAGCTCCTGAAGTCCGCTCACGTATCCCTTCAAAACCTTTATTATCTCAGCGGAACTGGACTTTAACTGTGCTGCCGTATTCCTTATATCATCGGAAGCATCTCCCTGCCACTCACTCCTGGAGCTCTTGATCTCCTGCTGGAACTGCTCAAAGATGTTCTCAAGGTTCTTGATGAGGGGATTTAAGCTTTCAGCGGTTTTTGCAAGTAACGCCGTATCAACCTTTGTTTCATTTCCTGCTGCCATACTTCCTCCTTAGATCATATCTTCAGCTTACCCACCAGACCCTCGACTTCACTTTCCGAAGCCTCAAAGTCCTGTGCAAGCTCGTAGAGAAGATTCGAGACTTCATTATACTGCTCTATCATCTCCTTAAGTGCTTCCTCATCCGTATGCCAGTTCTGCATAAATTTCGTGGCAGCATCGGATTGCCAGCTTTTTGAGAGCCCTGTAAAGATCTCATTTATCTTGGTAACATTACCGGACAGGTCACCTGCCAGGTTTCCCACCCTGGACGCCGACTGTCTGAGCTTGCCGGCATCAACATTTGTCATATCTGCCATAATTAACTCCTTCTTTTAAATCAGCATGATCTGTCCGCCGCTTTTTACTCCTATATTTCCCAGTGTCTCATTGTCCTGAAGAAGACCCTTAAGGTCTATGCTGCAAACAAGTACCTTATCCGGATCCTGAAACACCTTGAAATTCTCAATGGCGCTTATCTCCTCGATCATAGCGCGTTTTACGGTTCCCACCGTCATTACTGAATCTGCCGAAAACTCATAGGTTTTGGCTATTCCGGGAACCCGGGTCTCCAGGTATATCTTACTCATAATTATTCCTCCTCTGATAAAGGGGTTTTCGCCCCATTTATTTCTGACCTACAGTCTCTCTGACTACTCCGCCTCTTTATACCAGGGGTGTCAGTATCCTTACTGCCGCTCCGTTATCGGAAAGTGCATATCCATATCCTGCGGGAAGCTGTCTCACGGCATCTGCCGAACTCATCTCAAAGTGGAGCACATTCTGCTGGTCAAATAATCCGCCTAAGTTCACTCCGCTCTCCATTGATGTGTACTGGCGCGATACCTGATACCTTGCACAGTCTGACACATCATCCGGAGTCAGGGCAGCGATAAACTGTATCTTGTGATCCCTTCCCTTTTCAAGAGCAGTCTCGAAGAAGCCGCTCATTCCGTAATCCTCAGAGTATACCGACTCGATAAAGTGTGAATAATCGTTGATGAGGATCACTATCCTTTTCTGCTCCTTCAGTGCTTCCTTTACAGAGCCTCCCTTTTCTCTTGCAGAATTTACTATCGCGTTCCTCTCTCCAAATTTTCCCACGATAGTATCCTGCATAAGGTTAAAAAGCCCCTCGTCATTACTTACGTAAGCGGCGATCTTATTTTCCGAAGCGAAGTCTTTAAGTTCCTCCTCTCTTCCGTCAAAGAGAATGACCTCATCGCCCTTTGCCCTGGCCTGCAGGGCAAGAGCCTTTAAAAGATTGGTTTTGCCGGTCTTCCCTAGTCCGATAAGGCTTACGCAGTATTCGTTATCCATATCAAGAGTTACCGTACTCTCCCCGTCAATGGTCTTACCTAAAGCAAAGCTGTTTTCCGGAAGACTCTTTACCTCATTAAGTATCTCCTTTATGCTTAGGGAATCAATGGTCTGTCCGGGCTTTTTCGCACCGCCCGCTCCGGGCTCCGTACTCACGGATGCAAGGCTTTTCTTTATGCTCTGCGCCTGGGATAAGCCATCCTTCTCCACAACAGGAAGTGCAACCTGGAACTCAACACAGGAGGGTGCCTTGATAAGACCGCGTCCCGGAGTCTTTCCTTCGGGAAGTATCTCACTGCGTTCTCCCGTAACTGCCTCGTATTCGAAGCGGTCCGGCATCTGCAGACCTATACCTGTATTGAAATTCTGTCTGAGCCTGCTCCTCAGATCTCCCGAAGCATTGGATGTGATAACAGTATAAATACCGTAGCTCACACCCTCACGGGTGATCACCGAAAGATCATCCTCAAATCTGTCATAGTTTTCGTAGAAGGCCGTGAAGTTATCGATCACAAGGAGGATCGCCGGACAGTCATTATTATACCGGACATACTCCTTAAAGGAACCGATGCCTAAGCCCGCGAACTTCTTCTTCCTCTCGGCAAGGGTGGAGGACAGATATTCAAAGGTATCATTCAGCTTGTCATCATCCCCGTCAAAGCATACGCTGCCGACATGAGGCATTGACGAAAATACCGTCATAGTGCGTGATGAAAAATCAAGAATATAGGCGTTTACCTCTGAAGGCTTATAATTCGTGACAGCACCGTACAGGATGGTCTGAAGGAGAGTCGTCTTTCCTGATCCCGAGGGACCGCAGATAAGGAGATTCCCGTCTGCAAGAAAATCAACATATGCAGGGTACTGGCTCTGGATCTCAGGATTGTCTGCAAGACCGACAGGCAGCCGGAATGAGAAGCCTTCTGCTTTCTCAGTATCAAGCTCTTCAAGATAGATCCTTTTCTCCAGTGCAGGAAGCCAGATCTGGCGGACCGAAGCGATACCATGTTCCTCTGCGATCTTTGCAGCTGACTTTACGATGGCATCCAGCTGTGTCACCTTCTGGATATTGTCCGACTTCTTGTTCTTGTCCTTTTTCCCGGGAACCGCATTCTTTCCGATCAGATTGATAAGCTCCACCTTTGCGTTCTTCTCATCCGAGAAGGGGATCTCCGGTTCATAAGCCGCACCCGACCATCCGGACTGGAACTCTTCGAATATTTCATCGCTTCCGACCTGGAAATAACCCCGGCCCGTACCGGTTATGTATGCAGCATCCGGTCTCTTTATCATCTCATTGGAATCGGATTTGTCCGCAACTCGCAGACACAGACGGAACCTTGTATTTGACCAGATCTCGTCATCCACAACTCCGGAGGGCTTCTGAGTCGCAAGTATAAGGTTCACACCGAGAGAACGTCCCACGCGGGCTGCCGATACCAGAGATCTTACAAACTCCGGCTGCTCCTTCTTCAGCTCCGCAAACTCATCTGCGATTATAAGGAGATGGGGCATGGCTTCTGTCGCAATACCTGAGCGGTACAGCTCGATATAGGCATCGATATGCTTGACCTTATAGTCATTAAAGAGCTTCTGCCTGTGCTTGATTTCCGCATTTATCGAAAGAAGTGCCCTGTTTGTGGCATTCCCTCCAAGATTCGTGATGACACCGGATACATGGGGAAGACCCTCAAAGCTCTGGGCCATTCCGCCGCCCTTATAGTCGATGAGGATAAACGCGACTTCATCGGGATGGTAATTTATTGCAAGTGACAGGATATAAGACTGCAGTGTTTCCGATTTACCGGATCCTGTAGTACCTGCAACAAGACCGTGTGGTCCGTGGTATTTTTCGTGAATGTCGAGGTAAAGAGGCTGATTTCCGGATTTGTATCCGACCATTGCTCTCATACTCTCATAGGTGCGGTTTTCAAGCCACCTGTGGTAAATATTCAGATCCTCGACCCTTGAGGTCTTGTACATATCAAGGAAGGTGAGCATATCCGGTATGCCTGCGGATACCCCCGTCTCCCTTAGATGCACTCCCGAAACCGACCTTGCGAAATTCTCCGCCATCTTCTGTGGAATATGATCAAAGGTAACATTATCCCTCTCGGGGAAGGCATTGACAGTTGACAGGAAATTATGTACCTCCCCATCATCCGTAATTATGGCATTGCAGCTGCTCGGGAGCTTATCCGCGGAATCTGCCAGCATCACAACCGAAATACCCATATCCTCCGTGGGATTCAGTATGTACTTTGAAATCGCTTCCTCTTCTATAAGAGAATAATCTGCGATAAGGAATACGTAATGCGGCAGGATCTTCTTCTCCTTATCCGCTTCCTCACCGGCCCTTATGTTTTTATCCATACGATCTCTGATGACGCCTGACATAAAGTACATCACATCACCGACGCTGTTCGTGTCACAGCACATCAGACGAAGCTTTCCGTCAGGAGCCCATACATGGGGAAGATACCTGAAATAGCTCCAGTCATCCCTTTCCTTGGACGGAAATACTATACACATCCTGACATCGGTGTAAGGATGTGCACTGGCTATCTGTACACTTATGACTCTTGCCAGATTCAGAGCCTTCTCTCTGTCAGAAGACAGGATACCTACGAAACGGTTATCGTAAAGTGAGATGGACACCGGAACATCCTTCAAAGTAGACATGGCAAGCTTGATCTCCGCAGTCTTGTTGTTTAGGGGATCATGCTCCTGCATTATCTGCTCTTTCGGGATCTCTATGGGATTAAAGGAAGGTATGTCACCCTTACCGAGACGGACATCCAGGAAATCGTCGTGGGAAGCACTCTTACTCCAAAGGCCGGGATCCACACTTATGCCGAGACGTGCTGCCTCTTCCACGCTCGGGTACATCCTCTCAAGGACTCCGGCATTGTACTGCATCCTGTCCTTGATATTCTCCATCATCTTTACCGCGTAGGCTTCATAATTTTCTACGCGGTCCTTTTCAGTCTTCTGATACTTGGATTCTTCGTATTTATTGCTGGCCACCGCCCAGAAAGCACCGATACCGGCGGCTCCGACCCCCATAAATAAGCCTCCGAAGCCGCTTCCTCCTGACATTGCGGCGCCGAGAGCCATAGGTATGATCATGGTAAATGCCGGTCCTACCGTAAACTTCAGGGGCTGCTTCTCATACTTCTGCTTTGGCGGGCACTTTTCCAGAGTAAAAGTTTCCGTGTCAAGCAGCTCAAGCTTTCTGGGGGTACGGAGGAAGTATTTTTCTTCCTCAGCTTCTGTGTCTTCATCATCTCCGCTCCCCGATGAAGAGATAACTATCTCCTTAAGTCCGCTTACCTTGCAGCTGTCATCGGGATTGTTGATTGCGAGGGAATTCCCCAGATATACGATCTTCAAACCTATGACATATATGGTATCTCCAAATACCAGGACCTGCTCTCCCTGTATCATCCTTCCGTTTACAAAGGTTCCGTTCATGCTGCCGAGATCCTTTATTTTGGCTACATCCCCCGTAATGCTTATCTCGGCATGCTTCGGCGACACGAATTTATTGGAATAGCAGATCGTATTAGAAGCGTCCTTTCCGATAGTGATGGTTTTGGTGGAATCATTGCTCAGAAGATACTTCCTGAAATTAGTATCTCCCTCACCGATCTCCTTTATGGTAATGGAAAATACCTGCCCGTCCGGGAACTCACAGTTAACAAAAACTCCCTCACTGAAGGTTATGGAATCCACAGGCTTCTCGTCCCTGGTGATAACAAACTTCCCCTGTCCTGATAACGTCCAGACTCCGTCCCATACCTCAACGGGAAGAATGATGTCCTCATCCCTTCCGCTGATATATGGCTTTATTTCCAGCGGTACCTTTTTATTGTCCACGCTGGGAAGATATAATTCGCAAAAACCGTTCTCAAATACGGCTGTTAATAAAAAACTCATCTTTGTCCTCCTCCGATCAGACTGATACTGAAATCATCAAACGTCTTCCATATTATTGAGCATGTAGTCAAAAATGGTCTGATAATCATCCCGGTTCACCTTGGGCGCTATTGTATTTATAATGACAAAATAGTGTTCCCCTGTCGTGATATCGGTCCAATATGATATTTGGAATTTTTCCCAATACGGAACACCCTCTCTCTCCTCTTCGTACTCCGCAATATATCCGAATATTCCGTCATTCACCCATTCTTCATTAATGAGTGTTCTCTTATCAATGTCCGACAGATATCCTGTGATTCCCAGATCCCCGTTTTTCTTCATTTCTGCATTCATCGTTTCAACATCCCATGTCTTTGATTCATCGTCAAAATCAACATTTGTGGGGATCGCGTCGAGAATGATCATGGCTCCGTTTGTATCTGTCCATAAGTCATAATTTGTTACTCCCGTATACTGGATGAACTGCCCGTCCGGTACGGGAAGACCCAGGTGTAAACCTCCGTTTCCGATCAATCCGTCAGCCTTCGTGTTTTCCGGCGGATTCGCTCCCGGCATCAGAAGACCATCATATGAATTATTCTCCATGAAGAGATCCGCGACTGTGGCAACCGCTTCCAGGTCCTCTTTTTCCTTAAAGAAGCAGCTGATGACGATCTTGTATTCCTCATCACTGTTACTCTCTACCCAGCCATAGACTTTTCCGCAGGCACCTTCATTATCCTTGAAGGAACAGGAATATAAATAGATACCGGGATCAGCTTCGTTATACTCAGTCTGAGCCTCCTCTGATATCTCAATTCCCGGGAAGGTATCTGAAATACTCTCCATAACGGTATTTTTTATCAGCTCATTCCACTCCTCAACCGTCTTGAATGTCACATTTTCTCTGTTCACGATATCGCCTTTTTCGGTAAGGGCCGTTTTAATGTCTAAGGAGGCGTAAATATCGCCACCTTTCTTCGGCTGGAACGATACCTGCAGATCCCCGTCCGACGAGGTCTCGAATACATCTGTATAAAGGCTGTCAGGGTAGCTTATGGGAATATCAAAGCCCTTCGCCTCGGGCGTGTATTCCATATTAAACTCAAGATCCGAGTAGTTCTTGCTGCCGCCGCCCCCCTTTCCTACAAAGACCGCTATAACTGCGATAAGTACAACTGCCGCGGCAGCTATACCGATAAAAAGCGCCGGACTCTTTTTTTGCTTATCCTGCTGTGCAGGCTCCTTTACCGCTCCCTTTGCTTTTACTACCTTTTCCCCCTCTTCAAGGGCTTTTCTTTCTTCCTCTGCCTTCCTCTTTCTCTCCTCTACCTCTTCTTCCATTCTGCGGACTTCCGCTTCGGCGGCCTCCCGTTTTGCCCGCTCCTCCTCGGCCTTTCTTCTGGCCTCCTCCTCTGCCTGCTTTTTCTTCTGGGTTGAGACAAAAAGCGCCGCAGTTTCCTCGTTGTTGTTCAGATTCTCATCACTCATTTACTTCCTCTCCCTTCTTATTGCAAAAGTCCGGTTATTTCCTCGAGACTCTGGTAAGCCTCAGTTTCTGTCTCCTCGAAGTATCCGCTTCCGTCTCCGGATTTGTAGGTGATCACCTTCAGCCCGTCAAAATCAACACGCATCATAGGATCGTAATCTGCCACAAACCCCGCCAGCTCCTTATAATATGCCGCTTCGTCCGTTTCCTTACCGTTTACGGAATAGCTGAATATTTCATTATCATCCTCATCCGTTTGAAGGGTATTTATCATCTCAGCCTTGAAGACCTCTGAGAGAGCACCGTCCTTTATCTCGGAGAAAATCTCCGTAGCCCCGGCCATTCCGGAGGTCTCACGTATAAGATTCTTTTTCTCGCTGAAGCTTATTGATGTCCCGTCTACTCCGCTTATCCCGCCTGCAAGCTGAACGACCTTCCCGTCAAATACCGAAAAGATAAAGGCATTGTCGTGGTCAAAGGAACCGTTCGAATCGGCGGCGATGAGCTCCGGGATATCATCATTATCTATATGATAAAGACCGAAGCGGTCCGCAAGTCCTTCCGAGCTTAACTCATTCACCTTGCCGAGATACAGGGCTTCATAGGCTCCGCCGCCCTCTCCCGTGTCCGAAGCGGTATCGGAAGCAGCTTCCCCAAAATCCATAAGCTCAAGGCCGTCAAGCTCGCCTTCATAAAATGCTGCATTGCTGTCATATTCATCAATAGGGCATCTGAAGCCGTAATAGAATGTAAAGCTGTCCGTAAGGACAACAACTCCCTCTGCCTGTTTCGTGTCCTCATTGGATCCGCTTGTCCAGGAAACCCTGTAAACCGGATAGGAAAATGCCGCTGAAAGCTTTGTATCTTCCTTTGTCTCCGTAACAAGCGCGTCACTATCAACCTCGGCGCTTACAAAGCTTTCGGCATAAGCGGCCGGATCCCTGTCCTCCCCGGAGGAAGCGGGTGCGCACATATTTGTGATAAGGGTCATGCTGTCCTCCGTCATATCCTCATAGAAGTAAGTGCCGTCTTCATTATTGTCATTCCTGAGATTACTGAGACCGGTATAGGTCGCTCCTTTTATGACCAGAGTGTTTTCCGCGCCTGCTCCGTCAGCAGGCTTCTCCTCTTCCGGCTGTTCTTCAGACCCCTCCTCCGGTTCTTTTTCCTTAGTCTCCTCAGACTGAGGCTCCTCGGTTATAAGATCTCCCCTGCCCTCATTGGGGTCACCGGCATCCGCCGCCGCGGAAGACTTACCGCAGCCTGTCAGGACCGGGATGATAAGCAGGATAGATAATAGTAATGCTGGTAATCCGGTTCTTTTCATAGCAATTCTTACCTCCAATTAAAAATGCTGCCTTTATGATTATAAAAGCAGCAATTAAATAAAAATACATACTAAAAGTATACTTTTGGAAGCTGATCCGTTAAGTGAGGTACCTCCGGATATCCCCGCGTTTTTCAAGCATCAGCTTCTCCTTCACCGATGCAACCAGCTTTTTCGTATAAGGCTTGGAGATAAAAAGGATCTCGCTTATCTCACTGTCCGACCTGAATTCCGCCATAAGCTTCGCAACATCAAGCTCCCTACCGGTGAGTGGGGATGACAGGGCTTCAAGCATATATTCATTAAGTGAGCCCGCACCCGCCGCATTGGAATAAAGGTCGAGATAGTGCTGTATCCTTGCGAAGAGCACCTTACCCGAAACCGGTTTCTTCAGGTAATCAACCACATCCATTTCCAGCCCGCGGCATTCCGATACCTCATCGGTCATTCCGGTCAGGAATACCACCGGTATCATCTTATATCTTTCGCTTTCCTTAAGTCTTCTCAAAACCTCGTATCCATCCATTCCGGGCATCGAAATATCGAGAAGGATAAGAGACGGCAGCCTTCCATCCTTTGCTCTCATCAGGGCTTCAAGGGCATCCTCTCCGGAGGAAAACCCCTCCAGATCGTACAGAACCTCAAGCTGTCTGACCATAAGCTCCAGGGTTTCCGCGTCATCATCTATTATAACTATCCTTTTTCTGTTCATGGCTTCTATGCCTCTTCCTTTAGAGTAACGAGACCTGCACGGACTCTGCCGTACTCCTCTGTAATAATGCTCCGTATCTCACTGGAGTAGCCGGGATCCCGTCGAAGCTCTGCCATTTCCGCAAGCCGGGCCAGAAGACAGGCTCCGACCCCTCTTGCTATGGACTTGACGGAATGGAGCTGGAGATAAAAATCCTCCTCCGATACGGGGTTCTGAAGAGCACTTATCGTTTCATCGGCATACTGCTCGAAAAGGGTTGCACGCATCAGGAATTCATCCGTATTTCCGGCGTTCGTCTCAAGTGCCATTTTAAGATCTATCCCGTAGGGCAGCAGCCGTTCCTGATAACACTCCACTCTCGACAGGGTCATCGTGCTTTCCTGCTTCGTACCCAGTTTTATGATCTTCCCCGGTATATATTTTCTGACGATCCCAATGAGGGATGCGGAGCTCACAGGCTTCGCCAGAAAATCAGTGAAGCCGCTTTCAAGGAGCCGCTCCCTTACTCCGGTCATTATATCTGCCGTATCACCACCACAGGAGCTGAAAATTCGGGGTATTCCTCCCTTATCCTGGAAAGGGTCTCCACTCCGTCCATCTTTGGCATACGAAGATCCATGAGTACAATATCATACTCCTTGATGTCAAGCATCTCCAGCGCTTCATAACCGCTTTCCACATCATCTATCCCGATAAGTGTGGGCTCCAGAAATGATGCGATCACCTTCCTGTTTAACGGGTTGTCATCCACCACCAGGATCCTGGCGTCCGGCGCGATAAACTGTTCATCATCTTCAAGCCGCCCGGTACTTTCACCCGGTTCCGGTCTCAGAGCGTCCTTATCCGGTATTTCCCTCTGAGGCAGCCTCACCCTGAAGGTTGTGCCTTCATCTACGACACTCTCACATTCTACACTTCCCTGCAGGGCATCCACGAGCTCCTTTACAATGGCGAGCCCCAGTCCGCTCCCGCTGGTCTCCCTGTATATCTTCTGTGCGCCGCGCTCAAAGGGCTTAAAGATATCATCAAGATACTCGGGCGCTATACCGATACCGGTATCACATACCGTGATCAGAAGATCCCGCCCTTCCAATCCAACCGTAAATAGGATCCTTCCGGATCTCGTGTATTTCAGCGAGTTGCTGAGAAGGTTAGTCGTTATCTTCCTTATCACATCCTGATCCCCTATGAGGGTTCCCGGCACCTCATCCTTCAGATCATAAATGAATTCAAGCCCTGACCGCTCCGCCTGTGTCCTGACCATTTTGGCCATCTCATCAAAGAGCTTTCCCGTATCCCAGGGCTCCTCCAGAAATTCCATCCTTCCCGCCTCGATCTTTGTAAGGTCAAGCATATCGTCAATAAGGGACATAAGTATCCGGCTTGATACATTACTGTCATTTACCCATTCCCTGATCTTCGCGGATGAGGTATTCGCTACAATAAGCTCGTTCGTTGCCAGAATGGTATTTAAGGGTGTCCTGATATCATGGCTCATCTTTGCGAGAAAATCGCGCTTCGCCCTGTTTGCCTCATCCGCTGCAAGCAGTGCCACATTGAGTTCCTGCTGCTTTTTCCTGTATATCCGTATCTGAAAATACATTGTGATCGCAAGGGTGTTAGAGCCGGGAGACTTTCGCCATTCAGAGCCGGGTGATTTTAGCCAATTCCAGCCGAATTAAAATCGCCAATAAGGCATTTCTTTACAGGACAAGTCCCTTAAGTGAAAGGAAAGTACCGTATATCCATTTCCCTT
>JAFTEC010000012.1 GCA_017453865.1 Lachnospiraceae bacterium | reverse complement strand
TATACAGAACGGCGCCGTAGGGATATTTTTTGATGCGGAAACGAGCGGTACATTATACGAGAAATACTACAATGAATCAACTAATGCATATTATTGTTCTAATAGTGGGGGTCAGAATCATCTTGTTACCGTTGTCGGCTGGAATGACGGTTTTTCCCGCAGTTATTTTAATGAAGATCCCGGACATGACGGAGCCTGGCTCGTAAGAAACAGCTGGAATTATAAGGGTACTGAGAATTTTTACAGTTACCAAAATTATTTCTGGCTCTCCTATTACGATGAAGGACTTACAGACAACGCATATATATTCGAGGTCACAAAGGACGTAAAGCGCTACGACAATAATTATTACTATGACACCCAGATACATAATCCCAGATGGTTTAATACCGGTGCAAGCGTCGCAAATGTGTATAAGGTGCAGAAGGACAGTAATGAGTATCTTAATGAGGTTACTCTGGAATTCCAGGAGCCGACGGATTATCAGATAGAAATATACAGGAATCTGAGGAGCAGCAGCAACCCGATAAGCGGGATAAAGCTCGAAGAATCCACCACAAAGGGCGAGTTTGCCCTTCCCGGCATATACACGGTTCCCCTTGCTTCCCCCGCCCTCCTTGAAAAGAATACCACCTTTTCGGTGGTGGTTCGTACCGGAAAGAGCTCCGTGTGCTTTGAATCCGACCTTGATTTTACTAATGTGAAAAGTAAGTGCGGGTTAAAGAATGGCCAGAGCTTTTATGTGGAGAATGGCCAGTGGAAGGACCTCTCTGACGAAGACGGTTGGAATGAAGGAAGCGGATGGGGAAATTTCTGTATCTCCGCCCATACGGTATTCACGGATGATACCTATCCACCTGAAATAGAGGAAAAGGTAAGGGATGCTTCCGGACAGGAAGTGACCCTTATCCACAATACGGAGTATAATACCTACAGGACCCAGGACGGGAAGGACGTCCTTTACATAAGTGATGAAAACGGAATATCTGCGGATCCTCCCAGATGCCAGTTTACGGGAAAGAAGATCACTCCCTCAAAGAAATCCTTTATTGTTTATAAAGGGATTCTTTACAAGTATAAGAAGGATTATAAGATAAGCTTCAAGAATAACAAAAAGAGGGGCAGCGCCACTGCTTTCATAAAGTGGAAAAAGAACAGCGATCCCTATAAGGAAGGCACAAAGAAGACCGAGATGGAGTTCGAGGTGGTTGAAAGGGCGGTCACCGGGGACATGGTCAGCTTCAAGGTTAAGAAAGGGATGATAAAGAAGCTTACTGTCACGGCTGACGGTATAAAGATGAAGCCGAAAAAGGATGATTACAGCTATACCACCGTTTCCGGCAATGCCTTTAAGATATCCTTCAAGAATAATTATAAGGGCGAAGTTATTACACAATAAGATTTAAGTATAACAGACCGGAGGAAAAACCCCATGTGGAGTTCAGCAGAATTAAAGGAAAAAGGAAAAGCCGCAATGAAGGAGAATTACGGGATGACCATAGTTGTATCCCTTATCATGACCTTCCTTGCGGGAGCCGGCGGAACCTATGCAGGATCCAACGGAGCAAGGAGCTTCGGCGGAGTCCTGGAAAAATCCGGCCTTGCCACGGAGCAGGTTATGGCAATAGTTGCCGCAATATTAAGCGTGATATTGATAATAATCGCTCTTGGCTTTGTGCTTAAGGTATTCCTTTTCAATCCCCTGAACGTGGGCTGCTATAATTTTTTCATTAAGAATAGTGACGCTCCTGCGGATTTTTCCGAGCTTACGAGGGCTTTTAAGCCAAAGTGGCTGAATAATGTGATCACTATGTTCTTAACCGATCTCTTTCTGGGTCTCTGGTTCTGCCTTTTTATCATACCGGGCTTTGTAAAGATGTATTCCTACAGGCTGGTTCCCTATATCCTGGCCGAGAATCCCGATATGAAGCCTATGGAGGTCATTACATTTTCAAGACAGCTTATGAAGGGCAATAAGTGGAAGGCCTTCTGCTTTGATCTTTCATTTATAGGCTGGAACCTGCTGGCAGTCATATCCTGCGGGATCGTTGGGATACTCTACACCGCGCCCTATTTTAACTGCTCTTCGGCAGAGTTATATAAGACAATCAGATACGGTTCAGGGGAAACGGAAGAGGTTCAGCCCTGATTCTGATGTGGGTTTTTTGGGACAGGAGAAGTGGGATCTACGGATGAAGCATTAAATCAATATGACAGCCTGACAGGTCTTCCCATAATGGCGGCATTTATGGGACAGGCGGAGAAATACTTTGATGAATCCTGCGATAAGGGAAAGGATCCTGCCATGATCTTCTTTGATCTCGAAGGGATCAGGCCCTATATCGCGAGATACGGAGACGATGAGGGTGAGCGGCTTCTAAAAGGCTTTGCGGACCTCCTCCGGAAGTATTTCGGCAATACACGGAGTTCCCGCCCGGGGGGATTCTGTTTTTATGCTTTTACGGACAATAAGGGCCTAAGTGAGGATATCCCCGCCATTCTTGACGATATGAGGAGGCTTGCGGAGGATGACAGGCTGGTGGTGAAGGCCGGTGTTTACTGCGGCTTCCGTAAGGACAGGGATGATATGGAGTCAGCCTGCAGCAAGGCGCGTTTTGCCTGCAGGAACAACAGACGGGAGAATGCTTCCGGGATCTGCTACTTTGACGAGAAAATGGACGAAGCGCTGGATATCCGCACCTTTGTCCTTAATAATATCGACAATGCCATAAAGAACGGCCACATCAGGGTTGTCTACCAGCTTCAGGTACGTCTCTTAAACGACAAGTACTGCGGCGCCGAAGCGCTGACACGCTGGGAGGATCCCGAAAGGGGAACCATCCCGCCATCCTCATATATCCCGGTCCTTGAGGAGAATAATCTCACCTGGAAGCTGGACACCTTTGTTATAAGGGAGGTTGTGAAGAATATCGGCCGCTCGGCGGGTTCCGGCTATAATCCCCTGCCAATTTCCGTTAATATGACTTACTCGGATTTCCTTGTTCTGGATCTTCCCGGCACAGTCGGAGCCATAGTGGAGGACAGCGGCATAGATCCGTCCCTCATTGTTATCGAGGTCACGGAAAAGACCGTTCTTAAGGATCCTGATCTTATGAAAGAGGAGATAGAGAAGCTCCATGCCCTTCATTTTCCCGTTGCCATCGACAATTTCGGGAACGGCTATTCCTCCATCAATATGCTGAATGATTTCCGCTTTGATGTCTTGAAGATCGACATGGGGCTTGTGAGGTCTATAAGTGAACGCAGCCGGAAAATAGTGGAATCCATCGTGGTCATGGCAAAAAGCTTAAAGATCCATACGGTTTCCGAGGGAGTGGAGACCAGGGAACAGCTGGAATTTTTGCGGAGTATCGGCTGTGAGACCGTTCAGGGCTTTTACTTTGGAAATTCGAGATCCTATGAAGACACGATGAAAAGCTTTAAGGATGAAAGGATTTCCGAGAGAGAGGGATCCGGGGAGAGGGCTCTCTTTTCCGAGGCCGGCCTTATCAATATCATCACTCCCCAGGCAATGGCTCTTACCTGGTTTGACGGGGAGAGCTTTGACGTTTTCTTTACGAATAATGAATTCTTCAGGATAGTTTCCAGAACCGGACGGGATCTTAATGAGATACTGAACCGTGGGTCGGACGACAGGACGGCAGAGGAATTCAGGGATGCTGCCGTAAGGATAATAGAGAAATGCTCGGAGGATGATATCACCTTTAATATCAATACCCGCCACTTCAGGCTGGATACCAGGCCTGTTGCGATGAATGAGGCGGGAAGCATTTTCCTTATGTTCCTTTCGGAGGATCTGGAGGATATTGGCAGCGAAGAGGATATCATCACAGACACCCTGAAGGATATCTTAAGCTCCTTTTCGAATGTATATCTCATAGACCTTAACAGTGATACGGTTAAGGTCATAAAGGCCGACTACGGTCGTCACAGAAGCGGTGATACCGCCCATTATGAGACGATACTCAAGCGCTTTGCGGAATCCGGGGTCATATACGAAGCCGATGTCCAGAGATATCTCCAGTTCTACGATCCCGTGAATCTCAGGAACCGTTTTTCGGTTCAGAAAAAGGGTACCTGCTTAAATGTATTCCGCCTGAAGATCAGAGGACAGTACAAGTGGGCCAGCATCCGCTGCAGCGCTGTTCCGGACAGTGACGGGAAGAAGCTTATCTGCTGCACCACCCTTATAGAGGGTGAGGACAAGAACGATTTCGTTGAGATGTCGAGACAGGTGATAAGCATCGGGAAGAATGCGGATAATTCAGGTATTACCGATGCCTCACTCTGGAACTCCCTTATGGAGATATCGGATGTCAAGTATTTCTGGAAGGATGCGGACAGACGCTTCCTCGGTGCCAGCAAGTCCTTCCTTGATTTTTACGGCTTTGATTCCGTTCAGACCATCCTCGGCAAAAATGATGAGGAAATGGGCTGGCACCCCGATGACACCCGGTACAGGAGCGATGAATTCGATGTCATAAAGAAGGGCGCCATAATCCGCAATTCTCCGGGGCAGGTATATGCAAAGGGAGCAAAGGTCAATATCCTTGCCACCAAATATCCTATTTACAAAAACGGGAAGATCGAAGGACTTATAGGCTACATTATAGATACGGACAGGATTCTGGAGTCAGGGGAGGAAATGGACCATGCCCTCTTTATCGACGTGGACAGCGGCCTATTAAACTCAAGGGGATTCTTTCTTGTCCTTCAGTCTGTTGACGATAATTACAGGCATTACGGACAGGAATACTCTTTGGCAATGCTTGAGATCCCGGAGTATCAGCGCATCCTTGTGGAAAACGGGAAGGATAAGGCTGAGGAGCTTTTCTCCAATGTCTTAAGCACTGTAAGCAGAACATATCCGGACGGCGTGGTCATTGCAAGGACCGGTAACTGTACCTTCTCGGTCTGTGATAAGCTTTCATCGGCCCATGGAGCTTTTGACTGCCTTAAGAGCGCAGTGGATAAGATAAGAAACAATAATGCGGACAGTGATATCACGGTGGTTACTGCCTTTGCCGAGTCGAGAGAGAAGAATTCCCTCCATGAGATGTTCGCCCTCTTATTAAAGCGCTTCAGTGATGAAAAGGAAAGGCTTAAGGTAGGAATCGGGGATGATACCCTTTCCGTAGGGAATCCCGATGTATTTAAGGATATCCCACTACCCTTTATAATCATAAGGCCGGTCCTGAATCTTGGCAGCGTAACGGATGTGAAAATCGTCTTTGCAAATAATAAATATTGCGAATACACGGGCTTAAGCCGGATAGACATAATGGGCAGGGGCTATAAGGAGTGCTTTGACGATATCCCCGGGTGGGTGAGCTATACCGGACGTGCGGCAAACGGTGAGACTGTGTCCGGAAGACTTTACGAGCCATCCTTCGGGCAGTGGATGGAGTATACCGCGACTCCCTCATCTATCCTTGGCTGCTGCAGTATCGTATTCTGGCCCGTGGAGGATACCAGAAACGAGAGAGAGCTTCTTACGAGAGGCCATGCAGAGGATAATGCCATAATAAGGATAGCCCGCTTCCTTAATAAGGGTGATTTCGGTAACGGTATCTATAAATCGCTTTCGGAGCTCGGGAGAGTTCTTAAACCCGACCGCGTATATGTCCTGGATGAAAACGGGATACCCGTCTTCGAATGGTGCTCGGAGGGAGTACTTCCGAGAAAAAACAGAAATAATATCCTGAGTCTCGATCTTGATATCGGGGATATCAAGTATTCCTTCCTGGAGGACGGCTGCATTGTCGTAAATGATGTTGAGATCATCCGGAAGATCGATATGAAGACCTATGAGTTCCTGGTCTGGGAGGGGATCCGTTCCTATATCCTGGTTCCCTTAAATGACAATGACGGAAAGCTCCTGGGCTATGTGGGGGTTGATAATTTTAATGAGAACGAGTCGCCGGCCACAAGAAGGCTTCTGGAGGAGATATCCTATTTTATCTCTTCAAGGCTTATAGCCAATAATCTCCTTAACCGGCTGGATATCATGAGTAATCATGACGAGCTTACCGGGTTATTAAACCGCCACGGTTACCATTCGCGGATGAAGGATTATCTTTTCAAGCACCCCTCAGATCCCTTTACGCTGGTGCTGATCGATGTGGATGATTTTAAGATAATAAACGATATGTACGGCCATCAGACAGGGGATGAGGTGCTGAAGAATCTGGCACGGGACCTTACCTCACTTTTCGGTAACGGTGCACTTATCGCAAGGACCGGAGGAGACGAGCTCAGTGTCACTATTCTCAATAAGGGCTCTACCGGGGCGTATCCTCTCATACGGAAGCTTTCGGAAATGGAGCATGGCTTTGATTTCGAAGGCATACACCATTCCTTTATGATCTCCATAGGCTATTCCTGCTATCCGGAGCAGACAGACGATCTCTCCATGCTCTTAAGGCAGGCGGATGCCGCTCTTTATTCCGTAAAGAGCGCGGGTAAGCATGGCTTCAAACAGTACAGCCGGGATATAAAATCCTCAAAGAGACTGAATCTGGCCTTTAATGTAAAGAATGTGGTCAGGCATGTACCCGGAGCGATACTTGTCTATGAAGCCGATGATTATAAAAAGATATTATATGCGAATGACGAGCTTGTAAAATTGTTTGAATGCCGCTCCCTTGAGGAATTTATGGAATATACGGGAGGCACCTTTGACGGCATAGTCCATCCCGATGAGATAAAGCTGGTTGATGACATCATCTGGGCGCAGATCGACAAAAACATAAATTACTGCAAGGACTATGTGGATTACAGGATAATCACGAAGACGGGGAAGGTGAAGGAGGTCATCGACTGCGGCAGGTATGTGGACAGTGAGTTCTACGGAAAGGTGTTTTACGTGATGCTCCTCGATAAGGACGAGTGGAAGGACAGTAAAAGGGTTTTATGAGATGACGGATTTTAAGCTGACGATACCTGTAGTATTTATAATATTCAACAGGCCCGATACCGCCGTTAAGGTCTTTGAAGAGATAAAAAAGGCAAGGCCCCAAAAGCTCTACCTCGTATCCGATGCCGCGAGGGACGGAAGGGATGACGAGAGAGAGAAGGTGGGTAGGTGCCGGCACCTTATAGAGAGCATGATCGACTGGGACTGCGAGGTCATAAAGGATTATGCAATAAAGAACATGGGTTGCAAGATGCGTGTCTCAAGCGGTATCTCAGGAGCACTTAAGGATGAGGAGTCGGTAATAATCCTTGAGGATGACGTGGTGCCTTCACCTGACTTTTTCCCTTTTATGCAGCAGATGCTGACCGAGTACAGATACGAGGAAAAGGTCATGATGGTGAGCGGCACGAATCTCCTTAAAGGGCAGAGGATAAAGGGGGACTATACCTTTTCCTTCTTTTCATCGATCTGGGGCTGGGGCACCTGGAACAGGGCATGGACCAGGTACTACGATCCGGACATGAAGGACTGGGCGGATATTGAGAATAAGAAAAGACTGAAGCAGGTTTACCGTACACCCCTTTCCTACGGTCTTTTCAAGAGGGATGCAGACCTGGTCTATAACGGGGGCAAGGACACCTGGGATCTCCAGTGGGATTACTGCAGGATGAAGAGAGGGGCTCTCGGCATAGTGCCTGCGTCCAATATGATAAATAATATCGGCTTCCACCGGGAGGATGCGACCCATACCACGGGAATGAGCTTCGAGGACTTCAGCTACGGCACGATGCAGCTTCCCTGCGCTAAGGTGAGTCCCATAGAGGAGGATATTTCCTACGACAGAGCGTATTTAAAAAAATACATGGGGGTTCGAAGGATAGTTAACGCCGTGAGGAAGAAGCTGTTTTCGGGGCATTGAGAATTTCATATCCTGAGCGGAGCGAAGGATACTTTGAGCTTAAGTTTTGACACGGAAAGGAGCAAAAATATGGCAAAGGACAGCAAGGAATACCTGTGGAGGGACAAGAAGCGGACGATCTTCGGTCTTCCTCTCTCCTTCACCACCTACGCTTTTGACAAGGAGAGGTTTTATATCAAAAGGGGCTTTCTCACCATCAGGCTGGACGAGGTGAGGCTCTACAGGGTAATGGACCTGTCCTTCAGGCAGACCCTGGGACAGAGGATCTTCGGGGTGGGAAGCATATTCTGCGAGAGTGCCGACAAGAGCATGAAGAATTTCGAGATAAAGAATATCAAGACCCCGGAGGAGGTTATGGAAAAGCTGTCAAAGCTCGTGGAAGAGGAGAGGGAGAGAAAGAGGGTTTCGAGCCGCGAGTATCTACATGATGATGATTTTGACGGCGACGAGGTTTGATTTTACAAGAGTCTTGATTTATGTTAGACTAAAGCTTACGCTGTGAAGCGTTTGACCAAGGCGGGTTCAGGCTGATGCCGGGTCAGCTGCTTTACGGGTACCGGTTTTTGATGTTTCATATGCTGTCCCGGCGGGGAAGGGCGTATTGGAATATACTGTAAACATTTTATTTTTGGTAGGAGGATTATCAAATGGCAAGATTCAAAAAGACCATGGATGGTAATGAAGCTGCGGCTCATGCATCGTATATCTTTACGGACTGCGCGGCTATCTATCCCATCACGCCTTCTTCACCGATGGCAGAGCACACCGATGAATGGGCAACAGCAGGAAGAAAGAACATTTTCGGCAATACGGTAAAGATCGTAGAGCTGGAGTCGGAGGGAGGAGCCTCAGGCGCCGTTCACGGTTCCCTGGTGGCAGGTGCGCTGACATCCACCTATACCGCTTCACAGGGACTGCTCTTAATGATCCCCAATCTCTACAAGATAGCCGGAGAGAGGCTTCCCGGTGTTATCAATGTTTCGGCGCGCTGCGTAGCTACACACGCACTCAATATCTTCGGTGATCATTCCGATATCTATGCCTGCCGTCAGACCGGCTGCGCGATGCTCTGTGCATCTTCCGTACAGGAAGTCATGGATCTGACCCCGGTTTCTTATCTTTCGGCGATAAAGGGCTCCATTCCCTTCATCAACTTCTTTGACGGCTTCCGTACATCACACGAGATCCAGAAGATAGACTGCTGGTCAAATGAGGATTTTGAAGACATCATCGACTATGATGCCATCGATAAGTTCCGTGCCAATGCACTGAATCCCAATCACGCCTGCGAAAAGGGCTCCGCACAGAATCCGGATCTTTTCTTCCAGACAAGGGAGAGCTGCAACACGGCTTATAATGACCTTCCTGCCATCGTTCAGGAATATATGGACAAGATCAATAAGAAGATCGGTACCGATTACAAGCTCTTCAATTACTACGGAGCCAAGGACGCGACCCACGTTATCGTTGCAATGGGCTCTGTAAACGACACCATCGAGGAGACCATTGATTATCTCGCAGCAAAGGGAGAGAAGGTAGGCCTTATCAAGGTACGTCTCTACAGACCTTTTGTAACCGAGGAATTCGTGAAGGCTATTCCCGACAGCGTGAAGACCATTTCCGTTCTCGACCGTACAAAGGAGCCCGGCTCCATAGCAGAGCCTCTGGCACAGGATGTCATGACTGCGGTTCGCGGCACGAAGTTTGCGGATGTGGAGATACTCCACGGCCGTTACGGCTTAGGCTCGAAGGATACCACTCCGAGCGAGATAGTTGCTGTTTACCACAATACCGACAAGAAGGAATTCACCATAAGCATCACCGATGATGTGACCAATCTTTCACTGGATTCCGGAGCACCTCTGGTTACCACACCCGAAGGCACCGTATGCTGTAAGTTCTGGGGTCTCGGCGCTGACGGAACCGTCGGAGCAAATAAGAACTCCATCAAGATCATCGGCGACAATACCGACAAGTACGTTCAGGCTTACTTTGACTATGATTCAAAGAAGTCCGGCGGTATCACCATGTCTCACTTAAGGTTCGGAGATAAGCCCATCAAATCCACCTACCTTATACACCAGGCTAATTTCGTTGCCTGCCACAATGCGGCTTATGTGAGAAAGTACAACATGGTTCAGGAGCTTGTGGACGGAGGAACCTTCCTTCTTAACAGCCCCTGGACAGGAGAAGAGCTGGACGAGCATCTTCCCGGACAGGTTAAGTCCTATATCGCAAAGCACAATATCAAGTTCTACACGATCGACGGCGTGAAGCTCGGTATCGAGTCCGGCATGGGACCCACACGTATAAATACGATCCTTCAGTCAGCATTCTTCAAGCTCACCGGCATCATCCCCGAGGAGAAGGCTATCGAGCTTATGAAGGCTGCCGCAAAGAAGACCTACGGCTTAAAGGGCGACGATGTTGTACAGAAGAACTGGAACGCTATCGATCTTGGAGCTACCGGCATCGTAGAGGTGAAGGTTCCCGATTCCTGGAAGGATGCCAAGGACGAGGGTCTTGATTATCCGAAGGCAACAAAGGGCACAAAGGAAGTCATCGACTTCGTCAATGACGTACAGATAAAGGTTTCCGCACAGGAAGGAAATTCGATTCCCGTATCCATCGTGCAGAGATATACCGACGGCTCAACACCTTCAGGTACCGCCGCATACGAGAAGAGAGGCGTTTCCGTATCCGTTCCCGTATGGAATGCGGATAACTGTATCCAGTGTGAGTTCTGCTCATATGTATGCCCTCACGCAGCTATCCGTCCCGTTGCAATGACCGACGACGAGGTTGCAAAGGCTCCCAAGGATATGAAGATCAAGGATCTGAACGGAGTACCGGGCTACAAGTTCTCGATCGTTGTTTCCGATATGGACTGCCTGGGCTGCGGCTCCTGCGTAAACGTATGTCCCGGAATGAAGGGCAATAAGGCCCTTGAAATGAAGAACCTCGACGATCAGCTGAAGGCAGAGCAGGTTTACTTCGACTATGCGGTTGAGCTTCCCGAAAAGCAGGAGGTTATCGATAAGTTCAAGATCGATTCCGTAAAGGGTTCACAGTTCAAGCAGCCCCTCCTCGAGTTCTCGGGCGCCTGCGCAGGCTGCGGCGAGACTCCTTATGCGAAGCTTATCACCCAGCTCTTCGGAGACAGGATGTATATCTCAAATGCAACCGGATGTACAAGTATCTGGGGTAACTCCTCACCTTCGACTCCTTATACCGTTAATAAGGAAGGACACGGACCTGCCTGGGATAATTCCCTCTTCGAGGATAATGCAGAGTTCGGCTACGGAATGCATCTCGCACAGAAGACACTCCGTGAGAACTTAAAGAAGCAGGCGGTTGCCCTTGCAGAGAAGGATTCCTCCGTTAAGGCGGCTGTTGACAAGTGGATCGAGACCTATGATTCCACAGCATTGAATACCGACGCTACAAATGAGCTCCTTAAGGCACTTGAGGGCAATTCCGCTCCCGAGGCAAAGGAACTAATAAAGAATAAGGATTTCCTTTCAAAGAAGTCACAGTGGATCTTCGGTGGTGACGGCTGGGCATACGATATCGGATTCGGCGGTCTTGACCATGTGCTTGCTTCCGGCGAGGATGTGAATGTATTCGTATTCAATACCGAGGTTTACTCAAATACGGGCGGACAGTCAAGTAAGGCCACACCTACCGGTGCGGTTGCACAGTTCGCTGCAGGCGGTAAGGAGATCAAGCAGAAGGATCTGGCAGCCATTGCAATGAGCTACGGCTATGTATATGTGGCTCAGGTTTCCATGGGTGCAAATATGAACCAGCTTGTTAAAGCCCTGTCGGAGGCAGAGGCATACAACGGACCTTCACTCATAATCGGTTATGCTCCCTGCATCAACCACAGGATCAGGGTTGGTATGGGCAAGGCAATGGATGAGGAGAAGAAGGCTGTCGATGCAGGATACTGGAACCTCTTCAGGTTCAATCCCGCAGCAGAGACAAACAAGTTTACGCTTGACTCAAAGGCAGCCACGATCCCGTATCAGGACTTCCTGGACGGAGAGGCCCGCTACACCGCTCTGAAGAAGGTTAATGCCGAGAAGGCAGACAGGCTCTTCAAGGCTGCTGCGGACAATGCCGAGAAGCATTTCGCCCATCTGCAGGGACTTGTTGAACTTTATAAATAATTTTTAATGATACAAACGCCAATCGGATTTTTGGCGTTTGTATCACAAATATAAGTTGTTTACTTTATTAAACGGTGCTATAATGTATCGCAGGAGTAAATAAAAGCTTCTGCAATCATTTATGAAAATGTATGAAAGGAGATAATTTAGTTATGACGAGGAAGTTTAATAAGGCTGTCGCCGGAGTTATCGTTGCAGCAATGACGGCTAATCTGCCGCTTGCAAGCGTTGGAATGATGACTACCTTTGCAAAGACTGCCGAGGAAAGGGTCGAGGATGCTGAAGAGGCTCTGAAGGATGCCAGGGAGAAGGCTGCCGAGGCAAAGAAGAAGGCTCAGGAAGCTGCCGATGATCAGGCAAAGAAGGCAAGAGAAGATGCCGACAAGGCTATCGAGAAGGCTGAGAAGGCTGCAAAGGATGCACGTGATGATGCTAACGATGCTGCCAAGAAGGCAAAGAAGGATGCTGCCGATGCAGCAAAGAAGAAGGCTGAAAAGTATGACGATGCTGCCAAGGACATCGAGGATGCACAGAAGGAAGCAGTAAAGGATGCTTACGACAGGGCCGACAAGGAAGCTGAGAAGGCTGCCGATGCTATTAAGGATGCCAATGATAAGGCTGCCGAGATCGCAAAGGACGCTTATGATGCTGCTGACAAGGTTGCTGAGAAGGCTGCCGATGCCATAAAGGATGCCAATGATAAGGCTGACGAGATCGCCAAGGATGCAGCTGATGCCTGTGACGACAAGATCACAAAGGCAAGGGATGATGCCAAGGATGAGCTTGAGAAGCTTGATGAGAAGCTTAAGAAGGCAAATGATGCTGTTAAGGATGCCGAGGACGACCTGAAGCAGGCAAAGAAGGATAAGAAGAGCCTTTCCGAGATCCAGAGGCTTGATAAGAAGGTTAAGGATGCAAAGGCTGAGGCTGCTGCTGTTGAGAGCAAGGTTACCAATGACAAGGCTGAGGCTATAAAGGAGCGTGACAGAAAGATCGCTGCTGCCGAATTTGAGGCTGCTGACAAGGCTAAGAAGGCTTATGAGGATGCGGCACTTGTTGCTTATGATAACGATGCTGCAGTTCGCAAGGCTGCCAATGCCGCTGATGATGCTGCTCTCAGGGCTGCAAAGGATGCTGCTGTTGATATCGAGGTTCTCAATGCCATCGCTGCACGTTATGCATTCAATGCAAATCAGGTTTCCATCGATGCCGGCAAGATAATCGATGAGGCATACTTCAAGGCTGCAACCGATGCCGCAAAGGCTGCACGTGATGCTGAAGAGGCTGCTGCTCTTGCAAGAAAGCAGGCTAATGACAAGATCGCTGCTGCAGATGCTCAGCAGAGAGCTATAACCAATGATGCCAATGAAGCAGCTGCAAAGGTAAAGCGCGATGCTCAGGATGCTGCTGAAAAGGCAAAGGCTGAGGCTGAGAAGAAGGTTGAGGAAGCTCAGGAAGCCTATAAGGATGCTCTTAAGAAGTGGGAAGCAGTAAGAAAGTAATTCCAGCTTAGTTATTTTGATCCCGTGCCGGAAGTTCCGGCACGGGATTTTTTTAAGGCTATTGTCATTCTGAGTGCGAAGCCCGAAGAATCTTTTTACAGATTGAATAATCATAAAGAATATGGATGAAACCGATATGAAACACTTTAGAAATGATATTCTTAGAGTAATAATTTTAGGTCTCTGTCTTTCACTTTTCTTTGTTACAGCTGCAGCTGCTGCTGTCACAAGGAATACCCGTTTTACCTCTGCATCGGAAATGATGCAGAAACTGGGGACAACTGACCCCGATACCTGGAATCCTTCATACCTTACAGAGGTTGAAAACGCCTATTGGAGCTTCGCTCCCCGGTCATATCTCGGATCGAAGGAAATTACCCTCGATATGGCGAAGAATAATTACCGTAATCTGGAGATGCTACTTGATAACGGTTACACCTTAGATTACAACACGCTTTCTTCATATTGCGAGGAATATCTGGGAAAAAAGAACGGCGAGAAGGATTCGTTTTATAATATAATGTCCTCCTGCCTTAATAATCCCTATCTTTTGGGAAGACCGGAGGCTGTAGTGACCGGAACCACCTACAATGGACGGGACTATTCAAAGGTTTTTGATGCTGCCTTCTATCAGGCGAAGCATCCGGAGCTCGGCGGTGACAGTGCCGCCCTTTTACGTTACTTTGTGGAAACCGGTATTGGGAACGGGGAACAGGGAAATGCTTCCTTTGACGTGAAGGCCTATGCCGCAGCTGAGGATGCTGCCGTACTCAATGCCCAGAACCAGTCTGCAAGCTATAGGGCGCTGGGAGCCGGAAAGAGCGCACCTCTCGGGAAATACAGCTACTCCTGGGCTAATTATTACGGGAAATATCTGGGACATTACACGCCGGGTGTGCTTACCGGATCTGTAAAGGGATCTGATGTGAACACTTCAACCGCTGCGGATGAGATGAAGAACAGCTCCGACACCGACATTGATTCCATGATGGCAGACGGTGCAGAGGATAACAGCACTCCTTTACCGAAGACGGTTGCGGGCGTATATAAGGAGGGAAGCACAAAAAGTGTCTATACAAATGAAAGTGTGACCTCTGCCCAGGCAAATACCCGGCCTCTTGCGGTTATGATGCCTACGGACAGGGCTGCGCAGCCTTCCTACGGAATAAGCCGGGCGGATATCCTCTATGAGATCATGGAGGAGGGAGGAATATCAAGGCAGATGGCCATCATTCCCAACTGGACGGATCTTTCCAGAATAGGAAACTTAAGGAGCTGCAGGCTTTATTATATCTATGCTGCAAAGGAGTGGGATCCGATACTTATCCATTTTGGCGGTGTTGCCTATATGAAGGGAGTGATCAATGCTCCGGACATGAATAATATTTCCGGAACCTATGAATACGGCGTAGGCGGAAAAGCACCCGGAGCCGGACAGTTTTTCAGGACCTCTGACAGACAGGCACCGCATAATGCCTACATCTCGGCCTCCGGTATTCAAAGGGCCTGTATGCAGCAGGGTTATCTCACGAATTTAAGATCAGGATTTTATAATCCTAAGCACTTCAGCTTTGCAGACGGTGTGAATGACCTGCCCGGCGGAGAAAGTGCCACAAGTATCGACCTCTCGGAAATCTTTCCATACAGCAAGAGCTCATTTACCTATAACGCGGCTGACGGGCTTTATTACAAGAATATCCATGGCGGAGCCCAGAAGGATGCCATAAACGGGCGGCAGATCTCCTTTGCGAATGTGATTATCCAGAATACCAAGTGGAGCCAGCTGGACAAGAAGGGATATCTTGGCTTCACCATGCTGGATTCGACGGAGGACGGCTACTTCTTTACCAGGGGGAAATGCATCCATATCCACTGGAAGAAGACAGGAGACTACAGCCCTACAAAATACTATGACGATGCAGGGAATGAGATAAAGCTTAATACGGGAAAGACATATATCGGTATCGCCCAGAAGGGAAGAAATCCGAAATACTCATAAACGGATCTGTTTTCTTCCGGTTAAATGTTTCCCTTATTATGTTCTTCGATCAGTGCCTTCAGGTCGGATAAGGGTACCTGGGTGATGACGGTTTCGGCATTACCCGTATAGGCCCACTGGCTTAATAGCCACTGCCACTCGGCATCGGAGAAATTGGCCTTCAGATTTGCTGAAGAGCTGCTGCCGGTTCCGCTGCTTTTTCCGGAACCGGTGGCTACCGTTACGGAGCTTGCAGAATTTGCGGCGGTGGTATCGAGACTTCCGTTTGTAAGAGCCTGACCGGTGGCACTGCTGAAAAAGCCCGTTATTCCCGCGGCATCAGCATGTGCCAGGGCTCCGGTGCCGACGCTTTCAAGGATTGCCCTGTCTTTTGCATTATCCATATAGCAATGCTCCACGATGATGGTAGGTATTCCCACACTGGTACCGTAGCGTACAACCCCGTAATAATCACCCTGTGATCCGGCCTTGGTCCATACTCCTTTATTTACAAAGCCTAAGGAGCTCAGATTCGATAATATGGCATTTCCGCACTCCGCTCCGGCTTTATAATGATTCCCGAACATGGATGTCCATACGGCACAGCCGCTCTTGTCGTGTGCGGCCGAGGCATTGAAATGTATGCTGACGAGAAGCTTTGCACCGGAATTTTTTGCGATCGCAGCTCTCTCGGGGAGAGACAGAGCGGTATCACCTGTTCGGGTCATTTCTGCCGAAATACCGGAGGCATTGAGCTCCGCGCAGAGCTGATTCGCCACATCGAGAGTCAGCGATTTTTCCATATAGGGAGGGTAAATGGCACCGGCACCTGCTGTTCCTGCGCCTCCATGCCCCGGATCTATCATAACAGTAGCGGCATTTACTGTCACCGTTGATAATATCAAACATACTGCTGTTATTACTGGAAGCAATCTGGTCTTCATTCTGGATGTTCTCCTTAATTTAATCTATGACCGTCCGCCTGGTTTCTTCGAAACGTTTGGCAGGGCATCCGATTCATCATATACTACCTAAAGCATTTTGTAAATCCGGGTCTTTCTGAGATACGGCGAAAACGCGGCCTACACACTCGAAAAAGGCTTTTTTAAAAGTGTCCCGGCCTGCTAACTGTTTTTTTCGCGCTACGATCCCGCTAACCTCATCCTTCGTCTTATTACAAAATTTTGCTCGGCGCCGTTCCGTTCTTGCGTATTTACATTTTGAATAACAAATATTTTACAAACGCAAGTCCGGCCTTCGCACTCGCAAAATTTATAAGCCTCGGATTCGCTAAGCGGGACGTGCTGATTGCTCAAAAAAACAGTTGTCAGGCCGGGACACATTTCATGTTCTCGTATATAAAGATTCTTCGCTTCGCTCAGAATGACACTGTAGAGTCTATTTGGTTCCTAAATAACATTGTATCTGATTTTGAACAAACAAGGGGTAAACATAACTTGATTTTTGCCGATATATTTGTTAGAAAAGAACCATAGCAATATTATGTTCTTTTACCGAACGGATTCGGGATCTCATTGCAGAATTAAAGCAAGCTGGAACACAAGGAGGTTTATATAATGTCAAATACCATCAGCAGCGGAAACGATCTTTCCTATTTATTCGGGGGAGCTTCTTCCTCAAAACCCGCAACCCTTTATGACAGTCTCGGCGACTATGCTTCCTTAAAGAACGGAAGCGCATCAAAGCTCTATAAGGCTTATTATGCGAAGGAAAAGGAAAGCACGAAGGAAGCAAAGAACAGTATAAGCACTACGGAAAAGAATGCCTACAATACCGTAAAGTCCTCGGCTGAGGAGCTTTCCGCGGCAGTTGATAAGCTGAGCTCGTCAAGCATCTATCAGAAGGGAGAATTCCAGAAGACCGCAAAGGACGGTACGAAAAGCGATGCCGAGTATGATTACGATAAGATTTACAGTGCGGTCAAGGATTTTGCCGACAGCTACAATGCACTTATAAAGAACGGCTCCTCGGAAAACCTTTCCTCGCTTAATGATGTCACCGTAAGGATGCTAAAGAACACAAGGACAAATTCCGGTCTTTTAGGCCAGGTAGGCATCAGTGTTGCCAAGGACGGAACTCTTTCGATAGACAGGGACAAATTCAACGAAGCGAATATCAGCAGCATAAAGGCACTCTTCAGCGGACAGGGGTCATTTGCCGATTCCACGGCCTCAAGGGCAGGTGTCATGAAGAATTCCGCAGCGAATAAATTAAGTAACAGCAAGGTTTACAATGCTGAGGGAACCTCCGAAAAGAATTCCGACGACAACAGCACCTACAACGCTATCGTATAAGCTTGAAAAATAGTTATTGACAAGGGTTTTATTGTTCCTTATAATAAGCGGGTGCGACTAGAATCGAAGAGGAGGTGTTAGGATGTCTATCTGCCCGAAGAATAAATCGTCCAAGGGACGCAGGGATCAGAGAAGAGCCAATTGGAAAATGGCTTCTTATAATCTCGTGAAGTGCCCTAAGTGCGGCGAGCTTATGTTCCCCCACAGAGTCTGCAAGAAGTGCGGAACATACAATAAGAAGGAAATCATCAACGTTGAAGATTAATGATCTGATAGAGATTGTTTTGACAAGGCCTGCCCGGTAAAGGCAGGCTTTTGTTAAATGGATGTTTTCAGGAGAGTATATGTCTGACATCACAAAAGTGGCTCTGGATGCGATGGGAGGCGACAATGCCCCCGTAGAGGTGATTAAGGGGGCTGTTGACGCCGTAAATCTGAATGACAATATCGTGGTTTATGTGACGGGAACAAAGGAGGCTGTGGACAATGAGCTTTCAAAGTATTCCTACCCCTCCGACCGTATAATACCGGTTTATTCCACAGAGATAATCGAGACCGCGGAACCGCCTGTAATGGCGATCCGCCAGAAAAAGGATTCATCCATAGTAAGGGGCTTAAACCTCGTAAAGGAGGGAACCGCCGACGCCTTTGTATCGGCAGGGTCTTCCGGTGCCGTACTGGTCGGAGGCCAGCTCCTCATAGGAAGGATAAAGGGAGTGGAGAGACCTCCTCTTGCGCCCCTTATCCCTACTTCCAACGGAGTATCCCTTCTTGTGGACTGCGGTGCAAATGTGGACGCGAGACCAAACCACCTTGTACAGTTTGCCAAGATGGGTTCTGTCTATATGGAGCATGTCATCGGGGTAAAGAATCCCACGGTCGGCATTCTTAATATAGGTGCCGAGGAGGATAAGGGAAATGCCCTTGTTAAGGAGACCTTCCCAATGCTTAAGAATACTCCCGGCATCAACTTCACAGGCTCGGTGGAAGCGAGAGACGTGATAAACGGAAATGTGGATGTCATAGTGTGCGAGGCCTTTGCAGGGAATGTTTGCCTGAAGATGATGGAGGGCGTTGCAAAGACGCTGATGAAGGAGATTAAGGGAGCGATGCTGAGCTCCGTCACCGGAAAGCTGGGTGCGGCTCTTGTGGCGCCGAATCTGAAAAAAGCTCTTAAAAAATATGATGCAAGTGAGTACGGGGGAGCACCCCTTCTCGGGTTAAAGGGACTTGTGGTAAAGACACACGGCAATTCAAAGGCCAGGGAAATAATGAACTCCATCCTGCAGTGCGTTTCCTTTAAGGAAGGAAGGATCGCAGACAGGATAAGGGAACAGCTGGAAAAGTGAAAGGAAAATAAGGATCATGGAATTTGAAAAGATTCAGAGTATTGTTGCGGATGTCTTAAGCGTTGACAAGTCGGAGATAACTCCGGAGACCACCTTTGTTGACGATCTCGGGGCGGATTCCCTGGATGTATTCCAGATCATAATGGGGATCGAGGAAGAATTCGATATTACCATTGATACGGAGGATGCGGAAAAGATCGTGACTGTTCAGGATGCGGTGAACGCTATCCGCGGAACCTCAGAGTGATTTTAATATGCTGGAGTTCAGGCCTGAAGAGATAGAAGAAAAGATAGCTTATCATTTTAAGGACAGGATGCTCTTACGCTCGGCGCTCTCACATGGCTCATATGTAAATGAGCTTAAGATAAATACTTACCCCGACTATGAGAGGCTGGAGTTTCTGGGAGATGCTGTCCTTGAACTCGTTGTGAGCGAATATCTCTATGATCTAAGCCCTGCAAAGCCGGAGGGCGAAATGACGAAGCTCCGGGCGGCACTGGTATGTGAGCCCACGCTTTCGGAATGTGCGGGAGAAATCTCCCTTTCCGATTTTATCCTTGTCGGACGCGGGGAAGAAGGGCAGGGAAGCAGGACAAGGGCTTCCATTGTTTCGGATGTCTTTGAAGCGCTTATAGGGGCTATATATCTGGACGGCGGATTTGAAGCTGCTTCGAGGCACATTGAAAGGTTCGTGCTTAAGGATATGGAGAGAAAGCAGCTTTTTTATGATGCAAAATCCATACTTCAGGAAAGATGCCAGAAGAAGGGGGATACCCTTGAATATATCGTTGCGGGTGAGAGCGGTCCCGACCACAAAAAGGTCTATACCGTGGAGGTTTATATTAACGGTCTTAGAGCTTCCGAAGGACAGGGAAGCTCAAAGAAGAGCGCGGAGCAGAAGGCCGCATATGAGTACCTGAGGAAGGAAAAAGTTCCCTCGGGCTGACAAGGAAATGTATTTAAAAAGTATCGACATTCAGGGCTTTAAGTCCTTTGCAAATAAAATAGAGTTTAAGTTTAAGGACGGTATCACGGCAATCGTCGGACCGAACGGCTCAGGAAAGAGCAATGTGGCGGATGCGGTGCGCTGGGTCCTCGGAGAACAGAGTGCGAGAGAGCTCCGTGGCTCCTCCATGCAGGACGTGATCTTTTCCGGAACTGAGACCCGTAAACCCATGGGCTACGCCTACGTTGCGATCACGATGGACAATTCGGATCACGCCCTGGGGGTGGAATTTGACGAGGTCACCGTTGCGAGAAGGGTGTACAGATCCGGTGAAAGCGAATACCTGATGAACGGAAACGCCTGCAGACTGAAGGATGTGCAGGAGCTTTTTTATGATACGGGCGTTGGACAGGAAGGCTACTCGATTATCGGTCAGGGACAGATCGACAAGATCCTTTCAGGAAAGAGTGAGGAAAGAAGGGAGCTTTTTGACGAGGCCGCGGGCATAGTCAAGTTTAAGAGGCGGAAGGCCGCTGCGATAAGGAAGCTTGAACATGAGAAGAATAACCTCCTTCGTGTTACCGACAGGCTTGATGAGCTTGAAAAGCAGCTGGATCCTTTAAGGAGCCAGTCCGAGAAGGCAAAGATATATCTGCAGAAAAAGGAGGACTTAAAGGAGCTTGATGCAAATGTTTTTCTTCTGGAAACCGAGAGAAACGATGCAGAGCTTAAGGAAATAGAGAAGAAAAGCGGCATAGCGGAAACGGATCTGAAGGAAATAAGCGAAAGGTACACTGAGAGCCAGAGCAGCTATGTTAAAATCGGTGATGAGCTTAAGAGCGTTGACGAGGAGATCGACAGGAAAAAGGCGGAGATCTCCAATTCCACGCTGTTTAAGGGACAGATAGAGGGACAGATAAATGTCTTAAAGGAGCAGATCCATTCCCTGAAGGTCAGTGACGAGCACTTTACGAACCGCATAAATGAATTAAACAGCGAGACCGAAAAAAACAGGCAGGAAAAGCAGAAGCTTACTGTCCGGAAGGCAACGATCGATGAAAAGCTGTCTAAAATAGATACCGGACTCGATGAATTCCGGGAAGAGATAGATCAATATACCCAGGAGAATAACAGTAAGAGTGAGGAGCTTGAAAGAAAGAAGGCTGCCCTTATCGACCTCCTGAACGGAAGAAATGATATCAAGGGGAATATCGCGAGATACGATACCATGCTGGAGCAGGCGGAGCTCAGGAAATCCGAGCTTTCACAGAGCCTTATCAGGATCCATACCGGCGAAAAGGAGATAAAGGGTGAGATAGAGGCTGCCTTAAAGGAATTTGACGAGGCGGATTCCTCATTAAAGAAGCTTGAAGGCAGCCTTGAAAGCCTGGAAAATGAGGACGTCAAGGTCCGTAGGGAGCTTGAAAAGGCAGACAGCGACCATCATTCCCTGGAGATAATCTACCACGAAAAGAAGTCGAGGCTAGAGAGCCTTAAGAATATGGCGGAACGCTACGAGGGCTACGGCAGCGCCGTTAAGCGTGCCATGGAGGAAAGGCGCCATGAAAAGGGCATCGAAGGAGTTGTTGCCGACCTGATAAGGGTGCAGAAAAAGTACGAGACCGCCATTGAAACGGCTCTCGGCGGGAATCTCCAGAATATAGTCACAAGGGATGAGAATACCGCGAAAAGGCTTATAGAGATTTTGAAAAAGGAGCACGCAGGCCGTGCCACCTTCCTTCCCCTTACATCCATAGAGTCAAGGGATCTTTCCGATGCTGCCCTCTTAAACGAGGAGGGGGCTCTGGGACGCGCGGATACTCTGGTGGAATTTGAAAAAAAATACGAGAAGGTAGCAGGCTCACTTCTCGGTAATTACCTCGTTGTCGACAATGTTGACAATGCTCTTAGGATCGCAAAAAAATACCACTACAGGGTAAGAATGGTGACCCTTTCCGGGGAGGCTTTGAATCCCGGAGGCTCCATATCCGGAGGAGCATTCAAGAATAATGCAGGTCTTCTCGGCAGAACAAGGGAGATAGAGGCTCTTGAAAAGGAGCTTAAGGAAACGCTCGCAGAGGTTGATAAGTGCCTTGAACTTATTGAAGATCTCAGAAGGAAAAAGACTGATAACAGCATTAAGAGGAATAACCTTTCCGAAAAGAGAAAGGAGCTTGAATTAAAATATAATACCGCTTCCTTAAGCCTTAAGCAGCTTAAGGACCGTGAAAAGGAGCTGGGCGAAGGAAGCGGCGGCATACTTAAGGAAAACAAGGCTATAGAGGAGCAGATATCAGAGATAAGCTCCCTTAAGGAACAGGTTAATTCAGAGCTTCAGGCCTCCTTTGATAAGGAGAAGGAGATCTCCGGAGAGGTCGAGGACTTAAATATCGCGATCGAAAGGATAAGTGAAAAGGCAGAGAAGCTTAAGGAGAAGCTTTCCGAGGAGGATAAGAAAAACGTATCCCTCCGCGGCGAGCAGGCCCATGTGGAGGAGGAGCTTAACCGTCTTTCCAATGCCTTAAGCCGCAGTGAAAGCGAAATAAGGATAAATCAGGAAAGTATCGACAATAACAAAAAGGAAAGGGAGAAAAAGACCCTTGAAATACGCTCATTAGAGGAACAGATAGAAAATTACGGAAGCGACAACGATTCCAAGAATCAGGAGCTTAAGGCCCTGTATGACAAAAAGAATGAGCTTTCCGAGAAGCAGAAGCATATCTTCAGGGAGATCGGAAATATCAGCGAAAGAAAGGGCAGCATTGAGCGTGAGATAGACAGACTCCTTAGCCAGAAAGAAAAGTGCGAGCGCGATGAGGAGAGCTTCACAAATTATATGTGGGACGAGTACCAGATGACGAGAAGCGCCGCGCTGGAGCTTAGGAATGAGGAGATGACGGAGCTTCCAAAGCTTAAGAAGGCGACATTCGCGGTAAAGAACGCCATAAGGGAGCTTGGAAATGTGAATGTCAATGCCATTGAGGAATATAAGAACCTCTTTGAGAGATACACCTTTGAGGACGGTCAGAGAAATGACCTGATAAAAGCCGGGGAGGATCTTAAAAACATAATCGCCGAGCTTGACGACACTATGAAGGCGCTATTCTCGAAGAAATTTGAGGATATCGCAAGGCAGTATGATGTGGTCTTTAAGAAGCTTTTCGGCGGAGGCAAGGGGACTCTTGAGCTTATCGATCCCGAGAACATTTTAGAAACCGATATCAGGATAATAGCCCAGCCCCCGGGAAAGAAGCTCCAAAACATGATGCAGCTATCAGGAGGGGAAAAGGCACTGTCAGCCATTGCCCTGCTCTTTGCGATACAGGCATTGAAGCCCTCTCCCTTCTGTCTTCTGGATGAGATCGAGGCGGCACTGGATGAAGCCAATGTGGACCGCTTCGCTTCTTACCTCTGCAACCTTATAAAGCATACGCAGTTTATCGTGATAACCCATAGAAGGGGCACCATGGTTAGGTCGGACAGGCTCTACGGGATCACCATGCAGGAGAAGGGCGTGTCCACGCAGGTCAATGTGGATCTGGAGGATTATGATTGATGGGATTTTTTCAAAAGATTGCTAATTTTTTTACGGGATATAAGGAAATAGACAGCGAGTTTTTCGAGGAGCTCGAGGAGCTTCTCGTAATGGGTGATGTGGGTATCGCCACAACCGAGAAGCTTATAGAGGATCTGAAGGTCAGGGTCCAGGAGCAGCGTATCTCCGAGCCTGAGAAGTGCAGAGAGCTCCTTATGGACAGTATGAAGGAGAGCCTGAAAAGCTTTGATACGGGGGATCTCTATGACTTTGAGGAGGGCCCCTCGGTGGTACTTATAGTCGGAGTTAACGGAGTCGGAAAGACCACCTCCGTCGGGAAGCTTGCCCATATCTATAAGAACCGGGGAAAGAAGGTGCTTCTCTCCGCTGCGGATACCTTCAGGGCAGCTGCCATAGACCAGCTTCAGGTCTGGGCTGAAAGAGCCGGGGTCGATATCATAAGGGGTGTCGAGGGCGGCGATCCGGGAGCGGTGGTCTTCGATTCCGTAAAGGCCGCGAAGGCAAGAGGGATCGACCTCCTGCTGTGTGATACTGCCGGAAGGCTCCATAATAAGCAGAATCTCATGAATGAGCTAAAGAAGATAAATACCATAATAAGCTCGGAGTATCCCGATGCGAAGAAGGAGACCCTTGTGGTGGTCGACGGGACCACGGGGCAGAACGCCTTAAGCCAGGCACGTGAATTCATGTCCGTAACGGATGTAACGGGGATAATCCTTACGAAGCTTGACGGCAGCGCCAAGGGAGGCATAGTTTTAAGCATTGAAAATGAATTGAAGATCCCTGTTAAATTTATCGGTCTCGGGGAGAAGATCACGGATCTCGAGAAATTCGATCCGGATGAGTTTGTGGGGAATCTGTTTAAGAGGGACGGAAATTAAGCTCCTTCGGGCTAAGCCCTCAGTATCACAAGGTATTTAATAGTTTATTATACGGGAGAGCAGGAGATGTCAGTTAAGAATAATTTTGAATACTTAAGTCTGGAGGCCTTTGAGGAGGCTTCGGAAAAGGTTAAGGAAGTCACGGTAGAGACAAAGCTTATACACAGTGACTTTTTTTCATCAACCAGCGGGAACCAGGTGTATCTGAAGCCCGAAAATATGCAGAGGACCGGAGCATATAAGATCCGCGGCGCATATTACAGGGTAAGCCGTCTTTCAAAAGAGGAAAGGGACAGGGGGGTTATCACCGCTTCCGCCGGAAACCATGCCCAGGGAGTGGCTTTTGCGGCCCGGTCCTTCGGCTGCAGGGCGGTGATCGTGATGCCAACCACTACACCGTTAATAAAGGTTAACCGTACCAAGGCTCTCGGAGCCGAGGTGATACTTCATGGAGACATTTATGATGATGCCTGTGCCGAGGCGCTAAGGCTTGCGGAGGAAAACGGCTACACCTTTGTCCATCCCTTTGACGACCTCTGTGTGGCAACCGGACAGGGCTCGATTGCAATGGAGATCTTTAAGGAGCTCCCCCTTGTCGACTATATTCTTGTGCCTGTAGGCGGCGGAGGACTGGCAACGGGTATCTCTACACTTGTAAAGCTCCTTCATCCGAAGGTTAAGGTTATAGGAGTTGAGCCTGAGGGTGCTGCCTGCCTCAGCGCGTCACTTAAGAAGGGAAAGGTCACGACCTTAAAAAGCGCTTCCACCATTGCGGACGGTACTGCGGTAAAGACACCCGGAAAGCTTATCTTCCCCTATCTTCAGGAAAATATCGATGAGGTTATAACCGTTCCGGATTCGGATCTTGTTATCGCCTTTCTCGATATGGTGGAAAACCACAAGATGATAGTCGAGAACTCCGGACTGCTGTCTGTCGCTGCCTTAAAGCAGCTTAAGTGCAGGGGTAAAAAGGTGGTTTCCATTCTGTCCGGCGGCAATATGGATGTTATCACAATGTCCAGCGTGGTGCAGCAGGGACTCATATTAAGAGACAGGATCTTTACGGTTTCGGTTCTCCTTCCCGATAAGCCGGGAGAATTGGAGAGGGTCGCCGGTACGATTGCGAGAGAGAACGGCAACGTGATAAAGCTTGAGCATAATCAGTTCGTAAACACCAACCGCTCCGCCGAGGTGGAGCTTCGGATCACGCTGGAGGCTTTCGGAACGGAGCATAAGGAGCAGATCCTGTCCGCCCTGGATAAAAACGGCTACAGCCCCAGGCAGGTCCGCGCTGCGCTGTAGGACGGCAAATTGAGCTTGGATGGAAAATTTACGATCCTGCAAAACGTCCCGCCGGAAACACTTAATGCTATCTGTTGCAAAACCCATGGTTATTTTTTATAATGACCGTATCTGTTCAGAGCTTATCGGATTTTGAAAAGATACCGGTAACCCTCAAAAGGGGATAATGAATGACAGGCATTGGTGGTTTAAGACCCGATCTGATACGGGAATTGACCGGATTATCAAGAAAACATTCCCTGGAGAAGCTGTTACTCTTCGGATCAAGGGCAAGAGGGGACTATAAAGAAAGAAGCGATATCGACCTTGCTGCATACGGGGGTAATGTTGCCGCTTTTTCTTTGGATGCTGAAGAAGAAACCCATACCCTTCTGATGTATGATATAGTGGATATGAATTCACCTGTGCAGGAGAGCCTTAGAACCTCCATTGAAGCAGAAGGTGTTCTTATATATGAAAAAGTTTGAGAATTTCTGTAATGCACTCATTAATCTCGAGAAAATCAATGATTATAGTGAGCCCTATGATACCGTGGTATTAACAGGTCTTGTGGGTCTTTTTGAAATATGCTTTGAGCAGGCCTGGAAAGCCATGAAGGAAATCCTCGAGGATAATGGTTTTTCGGAAGGAAGGACCGGCTCACCAAAGCAAATATTGAAAACAGCATATTCAGCCGGAATGATAGATGATGAAGAAATGTGGCTGAAGGCATTGCAGTCCCGTAATAATGTGACCCATTCATATAATGAGGATATTGCCCTGGATATTGTGAGGAGCACAAGAGAGTGTTATTACGGCTTATTTAAGCGGCTGGAAGCAGAGATTAAAGATAATTTCTTATAAGCAAGCCGCATGGCCTGTCAAGAATGAATTTTGATGTCCACAACAGTGATGGATATTGATGGTATCCGGGCGCAAAAATATATTTCCGTAACATTTTAAGAGACTTGACAGGAGCAGGGCGGACCCCTTCAGGGAGGAGTTCACCTTTCACTTCACACGAAAACTATTCGATCATTCCCATTCCACGAAAATTATTCGATCATTCCCATTTTTGAAATTAAAGCCCTTCCGGCTCCTGCAAAATCAGGAGTCCGAGGGGGGTCATGCGTAAAATCGTAATCTAAAAATCCCGATTGCCTCTTTCTGTGCAGGAAAGTGAGTATTATGCTATACTCTAGTTGATATTTACCATATGATTCGGACGCCAAAAGTACTGAATCACTGTTTTGATACAACGAATTGCTCCGTTGCTTTCAGCAACTCTCGCAATTCTACAACACTCGCAATCCGCTAATTTATACTCAGTAACGTAAATAACTGCCAGTATCAAAACGGTATAACGAGCAAACGCAGTTAATTGCGTTTGCGAGTATACTACGTAAATTGCTACTTGCGACGGGGCACTGATGCGCTCAGCGCATCAAAGCGTGCCCGAAAAATGTCCACTGGACATTTTTCCATGTTGTTTGACGCCCAAAGTCAAATGGCTTTTTGAACAAGTTCAAACGCCATTTAGACTTTTGGCGTTTGTATCATCATATTCATTCACAGGAAAAAAGGAAATCAGCATGGGCAGGACAGCAAGAAAGTTTCCCATAGGTGTGCAGGATTTTGAGGGGTTACGGGAAGACGGGTTTCTGTACGTTGATAAAACTGAATACATATGCCATCTTTTGAACGGTAAGGCCTACTTTTTAAGCCGTCCGAGAAGGTTCGGGAAAAGCCTTCTCATATCAACTCTGAAAGCCTTTTTTAAAGGGAAAAGGGAATTGTTTAAGGGGCTTCAGATAGAGGAGCTTTTGAAGGATGATCCGGAAGCTTTTCAGGAGTATCCGGTATTTCATTTTGATTTTAATATTGCAGATTATTCTGTTTCGGACAGAAGGCTTACGGAGAGCGGAACACGCAGGATGCTTCCTGTTGAGGAGGTGTTGGATGCTCATTTACGTAAATGGGAGAAGATTTACGGTTATGATCCCTCAAATAAAACACTGGCCTTAAGATTTGACTATTTACTAAAGTCTGCCAGGGAAAAGACGGGAAAAAGAGCAGTGGTACTTGTGGATGAATACGATAAGCCGCTGCTGGAATCGGATTCCGTAACAGATGAAGCAAATCAAAACGCCTTCAAGGGCTTTTTCGGGGTTCTGAAAAGCGATGATGAGTATCTGAAATTTGTTTTTATCACCGGAGTTACGAAATTCTCGAAAGTAAGTATATTCAGTGACCTGAATCAGTTACAGGATATTTCGCTTGATGGGAGATATTCCGGGATCTGCGGTATTACGGAAAAGGAGATGAAGGAAAGCTTCATGCCGGAGATTAGAGCAATGGCTGAGAAGCAGGGGATGGAAGAAACAGAGTGCCTTGAAAAACTGGCGCAAATGTATGACGGGTATCACTTCTGCCACGATACTGCAGGAATATATAATCCGTACAGCCTGCTGAACGCACTTTCTTCGGGCGAATTTGATTCTAAATGGTTTGAATCGGGCACGCCGGGATTCCTGATCAAGAAATTAAAGGAAACGGATTTTGATCCGAAAATTATAACCGACGGACAATTACATACACCGCGTGATGTTCTTTCAGAATACAGGACAGATGATGTAAATCCTGTGCCGCTATTTTATCAGACAGGGTATATTACAATAAAGGGATATGACAGGGAATTCAGGAGCTATGAACTGGGTTATCCTAATGATGAAGTAAAGTACGGTTTCTTAAATTGTCTTGCCCCGATGCTTCTCCGGGATGAAAAGGCAAGAGATCCTCTTGATGTGAGGAGCTTTGTCATGGACATAAAGAACGGAGATACTGATTCCCTGCGTGACCGTTTAACAGCTCTTTTTGCAAGGATACCTTATCCTAATGACGGAAATGATAAGTATATAGAGCGTGATTTCCAGAACGTGATCTATATAACGTTTATGCTCCTTGGCCAGTTCGTTCATACAGAGCTGCACAGCGCAAAGGGAAGGGCAGATGCTGTGGTGGAGACGAAGGATTTAATTTTACTTTTTGAATTCAAGCGTGACAGATCCGCAGAGGAAGCCCTAAAACAGATTGATGAAAAGGGCTATGACAAACCCTACGCAGCGGACAGCCACCGGATTATAAAGGTCGGGGTGAATTTTGATTCAGAAAAACGAGAGCTTGAAGGCTGGAAGGTGAAGGACGCCTGTCAACAATAAACGTTGACAGGCTTATTTTTTTATGTTAGGATATGCTCCGTTGGTCGTTTGCTGCCGGAAAAAGGACGGTATCGGAAGTGAAGGATGCACTTAAGGAAGCGCTGCTTTTTGATTTTTACGGAAACCTCCTTAAGGATAAGCAGAGAGAAATATATGAGGCCTCGGTTATGGAGGATATGTCCTTATCCGAGATATCGGAGGAGTACGGCATCAGCCGTCAGGCGGTGTCTGCAATGCTAAACCGCTGCAGGCAGAGCTTAAGCGGGTACGAGGAAAAGCTGGGACTTATCCGGCGCTTTGAGGAAAGTGACAGACTGGTCAGGGAGATCAAAGCCTCGGCAGAGTCAATTCTTAAAAGATCGGAAAACGATGCCGATGCAGGCAGGATAGCTTCCCTGGCTGACAGAATACTGGGAGATCTCTAATGGCATTTGAAAGCCTTACGGAAAAACTGCAGAATGTGTTCAAGGGCTTAAGGTCAAAGGGAATGCTAACCGAGAGTGACGTCAAGGCTTCAATGAAGGAAGTTAAGATGGCGCTCCTCGAAGCGGATGTGAACTTCAAGGTTGTCAAATCCTTTGTAAAGAGCATAGAGGAAAAGGCCGTCGGTGAAGAGGTGCTGAAGGGCTTAAATCCCGGACAGACGGTCATAAAGATCGTAAACGAGGAAATGGTTGCCCTTCTCGGTGAGGCGGAGGAGCTTAAATTCGCGCCGGGGCAGAGTACCACCGTTATCCTGCTCTGCGGACTTAACGGTGCGGGTAAGACAACCACCGCCGCAAAGCTTGCACTCAGGCTTAAGAAAAAGGGAAAGAAGAGCCTTCTCGCGGCTCTTGACGTATATAGACCCGCTGCCGCAAAGCAATTAAAGATAAATGCCGAAAAGGTTGAGGCAGGCTTCTTTATGGAAGAGGAATGCAAGGATCCTGTAAAGATCGCTCTCGATGCTCTGGAGCACGCGAAGAAGCACGGCTTTGACGTGGTGATCCTTGATACCGCAGGCCGGCTCGAGGTGGATGAAGAGCTGATGGAGGAGCTTAAGCGCATAAAGGACAATGTGGAGATAACCGACACCGTCCTTGTGGTGGATGCAGGCACCGGACAGGCGGCTGTGGATGTGGCTAAGGGCTTTAATGATAAGATCGGGCTTGACGGTATCATCCTTTCAAAGCTTGACGGCGATGCCAGAGGCGGAGCGGTGCTGTCGATAAGGAGTACGGTTGGAACTCCCGTGTATTACGCCGGGGTAAGTGAAAAGCCGGAGGGCCTCGAAGAATTCTATCCCGACCGTATGGCGTCAAGGATACTCGGAATGGGAGATGTGCTCTCCCTTATAGAAAAGGCTGCGGACACCGTGGACCGGGAGTCTGCGGAAAAGATGAGGGAAAGCGTCAAAAAGGGCAAATTCGATTTTGACGATTATCTCTCCGCAATGGCGCAGATGAATAAGATGGGAGGCTTAAGCAGTATCCTCGGGATGCTCCCGGGACTCGCGGGAGGAAGGGACATTTCCGGGATGGTGGACGAAAGCCGGCTTAAACGGAATGAAGCCATTATCCACTCAATGACAAAGGCGGAAAGAGCAAACCCGAAGCTTCTTAATCCCCAGAGAAAGCACAGGATCGCCAGGGGCGCGGGTGTTGACATCATGCATGTGAACCGTCTTGTCAAGGAATTTGGCGAGATGCAGAAGATGATGAAGCGTATGCCCGGAATGATGAAGGGAAAACGGGGCTTCGGCGGTTTCGGAGGCATCGGAAACCTCGCCTCAATGATGAAGGGCTTAAGATAGGTATCTATCCGTGTCCGCACGGTTTCAGATATACCGGTATGATCACCGGAAAAAAGGTTTTCAAAAAAGAAAGGATAGTTAAATGTTAAAGATCAGATTAAAGAGAATCGGTAAGAAAAAGGCACCTTTTTACAGGGTTGTTGTGGCTGATGCCAGGAATTCGGTTTCAAATTCAAAGAATGTTGCCGAGATCGGAACCTACGATCCCTTAAAGGAGCCCTCAGAATTCAAGGTTGATGAGGAAGAAGCAAAGAAGTGGCTTCAGAACGGCGCACAGCCTACGGAGACTGTTCAGAGATTATTCAAAAAAGCAGGGATCATTTAATCCGGGTCAGGAGGCATTTCTATGATGAAAGAAGTAGTGGAAGTGATCGCCAAAGCCCTTGTGGACAATCCGGATGAGGTCAATGTGACCGAAACGGAGAATGAGAACGAGATAAATGTGGAGCTCCGTGTTGATAAAAGCGACATGGGCAAGGTCATCGGAAAGCAGGGAAGGATCGCCAAATCCATCCGTTCCGTTGTGAAGGCGGCATCTTCAAAGGATAACCGTAAGGTGAATGTGGACATCACCAATAATGAATAAGTGACTTGATGATGGATGAAGCAGGCCTTAAAAAAAACTATCTGCCGGCAGGCAGGATAACCACAACTCACGGAATAAAGGGAGAGGTCAAGGTCTACCCTGAAGTGGATGACCCTGGCCGCTTTTCTTTATTTAAGGAGGTGTACCTCCGTTCCGGGAGTAAGCTTGTTCCCGTGGAGATCGAGAACGTTAAGTTTTTCAAGAAAACAGTGATCCTTAAGTTTAAGGGGATCGATGATATAAGTGATGCGGTAAAATACAGGGACTATGAGGTAATGGCAAGGAGAGAGGACATTGCGGAATTAAGTGAGGATCAGTATTTTGACGCCGATATTCTCGGTCTTCTTGTTCAGGACAGTTCCGGATCGGAGCTTGGGAGCGTGTCACAGGTGCTCCACGGCTCCGGTAATGATGTTTATGTGATAAAGAACGGAACGGGAAAGGAGATCATGATACCGGCGGTAAAGAGATTCGTGACTTCGGTTGATATTGAAAAGGGCAGGATGACGGTTGATCCGCTGCCTGGGATGCTGTCATAATTTGCTATGCAGTACTCGGTAATTACTCTATTTCCTGAAATGATAGAAAACGCCATGTCCCACAGTATAATGGGACGGGCAATCGAAAAAGGGCTCCTCTCCTTAAATACCGTATCCCTACGGGCCTTTTCCCAGAATTCCTACGGATCCGTGGATGACTATACCTACGGAGGCGGAGCGGGGATGCTTATCGGCTGCGAGCCGGTGTGGCTTGCATATCAGGAGGCTCTGAGCCGTACAGAGCGTATCTTTGACGAGGAAGCTGAAGGAGACCGCCGGGAGGAAAAGAGGGTAAGGGTCATCTACACCTCACCTGCCGGAAGGGTTTTTAATGAGGCGATGGCAGAGGAGCTTTCAAGGGAGGAAGCGCTGATAATCCTCTGCGGCCATTACGAAGGCATAGACCAGAGGGTACTTGACCGTATCGTTACGGATGAGATTTCAATAGGCGACTATGTTCTTACAGGCGGAGAGCTTCCGGCTCTTGTGATAATGGATGCGGTAAGCCGCAGGATACCCGGGGTCTTAAATAATGAGGACTCCGCAGGGAGTGAGTCCTTTGAGAACGGGCTTTTAGAATACCCTCAGTATACGAGACCTGCCGAGTGGCGGGGTGAGGCTGTTCCGGAGATCCTCCTTTCGGGAGACCACGCTGCGGTAGATGCCTGGCGGCTCACGGAGGCAAAGAAACGCACAGGGAAAAGCCGTCCGGAGCTTTTGGAAAAGTGGTACAGGAACAGAGGGATATTCTGATAAACGGAGAGAGGATTTATGGGTCTATTTAATAAATACAGAAATAAACTTGCAGTACTTTTAAGTCTCGCACTGGTGCTTCCGGCTGTCAATGCTTATGCGGGTGACCGGGCTTCGGTATCAGAGGCTCAGGCTGCGGTATCGGAGGTTAGGGATGCTGCGGCATCGGAGGAGGCTTCAATAGCATCCGAGCTCAGGAAAGAGGCTTCGGAGCTTTCGTCTCTTACGCCGGGTGAGGATTATGTGGACGGGGAGGGCATATTCCTTGCCGGAACACTTTCGGAGGCAGAGCAGGTTGCAAAGGAGTATGATGCGGATCTTACGGGCTTCGACTACGGTGTTGCCACCCTTAGGTTTAAGGAGAGCACTGCGGAGGCTCTTAATAATGCTGCTTCTCTTGCCTCGGTTTCAACCCTTGTGGAGCCAAATTACACTGCGGAGCTCTTTGATACAGGGGAAGATTCAAGCGATCCTCTGGCAGCTGAACAGTATTATCACACGCTCATTAAGGACGGGGCAGCACATAAGACGACCTCCGGAAACGGGGTAAAAATAGCAGTCCTGGACAGCGGCATAAATATGGAACATGAGGATCTTAATACTACCGATAAGAATAGTCCGGGATATATCGAAAAGCTGTGGATCCCCGAACTTGCAAGCTATAACGGAGCCGAGGTGGATACAAAGTACAGTGGCTGTGATTACAACCTGGGACATGGAACCCATGTTATAGGTATAATAGCTGCCACAAAGGATAACGGAAAGGGCGGATTCGGTGTTGCTCCCGGAGTCAGTATAGACTCCATACAGATCACTAAGGAGAGACAATTCAGTGTAAAGAATATCGCTGTCGGAATAAGGATGGCTATTGACAGAAATGCAGATATCATCAGCATGAGTATAGGGTCTGCGGGAAATTCCGCGTCTCTTGCCACTCTTATTGATGAAGCTTATGACAAGGGTATAATATGTATTGCGGCAGCAGGAAACGACGGCACCGATACAGAGCATTATCCCGCGGCATATGAGCATTGTATCTCTGTTGGTGCAAGCACCAAAAACGGGATGCTCGCAGAATTCTCGAATTACGGAGACTGGGTGGATATCGTTGCACCGGGAGAGTCGATACGCTCCAGCTATATATACACCTCCAGGAGGTCGGCCAGTCTTAAAGGTGACAGCAGGAAGAATTATTACGGACTTAGTTCCGGCACCTCCCAGGCGACGCCGATGGTGTCGGCGGTTGCTGCTCTCTGCCTTAGCTCCAATCCGGATTTTATGAAGGAAAGGACCGGTGGACGTTTTGATATTATAAGAACCATACTTGAGATCACAAGTGACGGTAAGGAGTACAGCTACGATGACAGGGAGCTCTACGGGATGGTGCAGGCAGATGCTGCGGTAAATCTTTCAAAGAGCTATAATCTTCATCCGTCTTTTTCTCTTGTGGATCCGGCCGGACACTACGGTTCGATGCTTTCAGGCTATATCAGTGAAAAAAAGAGCTTCAAGCTTATGATAGGAGACTCCGACGGTAAGATAAGCAACAAGAGTCTCACAAAGTCCGCAGTCTGGACCAGCAGTGACCCCGATAAGGTCAGTATTAAAAAAGGAAAGCTGAAATGTACTTCAGGCGATGACGGAGACCGGGTCATAATCACTGCCACGGTCGGAAGCGATAAACTATTTTATTACCTTAAGATCCATGAAACCGTAAAGAAGATGGGGCTTCTGAGGGGGGATATGAAGATACTCGGAAAGACCGATAAGAGCGTCAAGAGCGGGCAGGCTGTGAAGATCGCGAATCCCTATGCAGCACTTTCGGATAATTCTGTCGGAGTATATTATGAAAAAAGCAGAAAGAAACTCACTGAAGACCTGAGTGAAAACAGCAATCTTGCAGACGGAAGGTTTGTATATGATACTATGATCCCAAAAGGCGACCTGAAAAAAGTAAGGGTGGACAAATACGATACAAACGGGGATCCTCTGGTCATCACACCGGAAAGATCCGGGAGTACCGTAACCGTCAAATATAAGCTTCTTGACGGATCGAATAAGCGGTTTACGATAAAGCTCAGGGTTTCGTGATCAGGGCTTTACACGGGGAATCTTACCGCTTACAGCTTACAGGGGGAAAATCGGAGTATGAATATGGAAAGAGAATTTGAGACGGAGCTTGCGAGGGAGCTCTTTATGGAGGTTTCCGCCCTCATTGATGTCAGTAAGATAAAGAGAAGGTATATTTCACAGAAATATATCTGGAAGCTCTGGAAAAGAGTTTACAGGGAGAACTGCGGGATCACAAGGTATGTCATAATGCCGTGAGGAACGTGAGGAAGATCCTTCGTCTTAGGGTGACACGGGATCATATAAAAATACATGTATCTATTCAGAACCCTCCGGATTCTGAATAGATACGGCGCATTCGGCCAATAAAAATCGCACTTCGTGCGATGGACCGAATGCCAAAATGCCAAGTTTTTCATACGCCCTCAGCAGCAGGTGCTTCGGGCTGTACTGAATAGTTACAAATACATTAGAAAGGAACAGAGAAAATGGAAGCATCAGACAAGGTCAATCAGTTTATTGCAAAGATTTTTGACAGGGCATCAAAGGATATTAAGACAATAGTCCTTCCCGAATCAAACGATAAGAGGGTCATAAGGGCAGCAACCTGGGCCATGAGAGACAATATCGCAAAGATCGTGATGGTCGGGGATGAAAATGAGGTTGCCGAAAAGGCAAAGAAGCTCCGTGTGGATATTTCGGACATTGATTTCGTAAATCCCCTGACCGATCAAAGGTTTGAGGAATACAGGGACAAGCTTGTGGAACTCAGGGCACATAAGGGCATGACTAAGGAAAAGGCCGATGAGATACTCCGAAACGACTATCTTACCTACGGTATCATGATGGTAAAAAACTCTGATGCGGACGGAATGGTTGCGGGAGCCTGCCACGCTACGGCAGATACCCTTCGTCCCGCACTGCAGATCTTACGGACAGCACCGGGAGTCGAGATGGTTTCGGGCTTCTTTGTAATGTGCGTACCCGACTGCGATATGGGAGAAAACGGCACCTTCGTATTCGGTGACTGCGGCCTAAATCAGGATCCCACCTCCGAGGAGCTCGCCATCATCGCCCGTACCAGCGCCAATTCCTTCAAGGCTCTTGTCGGAGCACAGCCGAAGGTTGCGATGCTTTCACATTCCACCAAGGGCTCGGCTAAGCATGAGCTGGTTGATAAGGTCAGAAATGCGGTTAAGATCGCCCATGAAAAATACCCCGGACTCATACTTGACGGAGAGCTGCAGACGGATGCGGCCATAGTTCCGGAGGTAGCGGAGAGCAAGGCTCCGGATTCCGATGTGGCAGGGCACGCAAATGTGCTTATTTTCCCGAATCTGGACGCAGGTAATATCGGCTACAAGCTGGTTCAGCGCCTCGGAAAGGCCGACGCCTACGGTCCGCTTCTCCAAGGACTTTCAAAGCCCGTAAACGATCTCTCCCGCGGCTGTAACACACATGATGTGGAGGGTGTCATCGCGATCACCGCTGTTCAGGCACAGATCGCGGGCGAAAAGGAAAGGTAAGCATATTTTTCCGTATTGACAGAAATATGGGAATTATGATATTCTATCAAAGCTTGCGGGTAGCGAGCCGCTTGGGAAGGTATCAAAGTATTGGCCGGTACAGACCGGACGATCACCGGGAAAACCCAGCGATCCTTAGAAGACAGGAGGTGTCCTATGTACGCTATCATTGCAACAGGCGGAAAACAGTATAAGGTTCAGGAGGGCGACGTTATTCTCGTTGAGAAGCTTCCCCTTGAGAAGGACAGTGCTGTTACTTTCGACGATGTTAAGGCTGTTGGCGGTGATTCCTTAAAGGTTGGCGACGACGTGAAGAGCGCATCTGTATCAGGGAAGGTCCTTGATCAGGTTAAGGGCAAGAAGGTCGTTGTTTACCGTTATAAGAGGAAGTCAGGCTATCACAAGAAGAACGGCCACAGGCAGCAGTATACCAAGGTACAGATCGACAAGATCAACGCATAAAAGGTGATTCATTTTAAGCTGAGAAGAGCAGAAAAGGGCTGTATCACAGGCTTCAGCTGCAGCGGACATGCGGGATATGCGGACAAGGGAACTGATGTGGTCTGTGCCGCAGTGTCAATGCTCGTGATAAACACCATAAATTCCATTGACCGGCTGCTGCCGGAGGATGCGGCAAATATGGAGGTTTTATCGGATGAGGAAAAGGGGGAGATAAGCTGTGAATTTAAGATCCCTCCTTCCGAAAAGGCAGCACTGCTTTTGGAAAGCATGTATCACGGATTGAGAGACAGCGAAAGAAATTACGGAAGTGAGTATCTGAAGCTCACGGAAGAAAGGCAGTAAAAGGAGGAATTATGGCTATGTTAAATCTTAACCTTCAGTTCTTCGCCCACAAAAAGGGAGTCGGTTCCACAAAGAACGGACGTGATTCCGAGTCAAAGAGGCTCGGCGCCAAGAGGGCGGACGGACAGTTTGTTTTAGCCGGAAACATCATATACAGACAGCGCGGAACCCATATCCATGCCGGAAAGAATGTCGGAAGGGGCGGAGATGATACCCTTTATGCAAAGGTTGACGGCGTTCTCCGTTTCGAGAGAAAGGGCAGATACTTAAAGCAGGCAAGCGTTTACGAGGTTGAAGCAAAGGCCGAGTAAGTTTAAGCTGTATTGATATTATTGGCTCCGGTTTTTCCCGGAGCCTTTCATTTTAACGGGGATCCCCTGATGTGATTATGGCATTTAAGGACAAGACCACAATAATAATAAGATCCGGAAAGGGCGGCGACGGCTGCGTATCCTTCCGCAGGGAAAAGTACGTGGCTAACGGCGGCCCCGACGGAGGCGACGGCGGAAACGGCGGCAGCGTCATCTTTACGGTCGATAAGGGAATGAACACCCTTTCCGACTACCGCTATAAACGAAAGTTTGCTGCCGAAAACGGGAAAAACGGCGCCGGGAAAAGGATGCATGGGAAGAACGGGAAGGATCTTATCCTTAAGGTTCCCGAGGGCACCATTGTCCGTGACAGCAGGACAAATAAGGTGATCGTAGATATGTCCGGCGAAAACAGCACCGTTACGGTTCTACGGGGAGGCCGCGGCGGAAACGGAAACCAGCACTATGCCACCTCCACCATGCAGGCTCCGAAGTATGCGAAGCCCGGTCAGGACGGTGTAGAGGCCGAGGTTATCCTCGAGCTTAAAAGTATCGCTGATGTGGGACTTGTGGGTTTTCCGAACGCCGGAAAATCAACCCTTATTTCCGCGGTGACCAATGCGAAACCGGAGATCGCAGGCTACCCCTTTACAACCCTCCATCCCTTCCTTGGAGTCGTGGATCTTAAAGACGGCGAGGGTGGCTTTGTGCTTGCGGACATTCCGGGGCTTATCGAGGGAGCCTCCGAGGGCGTGGGCTTAGGCCACGAATTCTTACGCCATATCGAACGCTGCCATATCCTTATCCATATGGTGGATGCCGCAGGAACCGAGGGACGGGATCCCGTTGACGATATTTATGCGATAAATAAGGAGCTTGCATCCTTTAATGTGGATCTTTCTCTTAAGCCTCAGATAATCGCCGCGAATAAGGTGGATGTTATTCAGACCTTAGAGGGTAAGGAGGATCCTGTTGAACGAATTAAAAAGGAATTCGAGCCGAAGGGCATAAGGGTCTTTCCGATTTCCGCTGCTACACGGCAGGGAGTAAGGGAGCTTATCTATGCCGTTAAGGATATGCTTTCAAAGACCGACATGAGCGTTACGGTCTATGAGACAGAGTATGACCCCATGGAGCATATTGCGGAGGAGCTTCCTTTTACGGTAAGCTTTGATGAGAAAGAGGATTATTATGTTATCGAGGGACCCCGTATCGAAAAGATGCTGGGCTACACGAATCTCGATTCCGAGAAGGGCTTTATGTTCTTCCAGAACTTTATGCGGGATATCGGAGCGCTGGATAAGCTTAAGGACCTTGGCATCAACGAAGGGGATACTGTTAAGATCTACGGCTTCCAGTTTGATTACTACGAGAATTAGAGCGTTTAATGAAGAAGATCGGAATCCTTGGCGGAACCTTTAATCCCATACATTTCGGCCACCTTATCATAGCTGAACAGGCCTTATCGGAATTTAAGCTGGATCAGGTACTTATTATGCCAAGCGGCAATTCTTATTTAAAGAAGGATATGAAGATGCCGGAGGCGGAGGTAAGGCTTTTGATGGCACGACTTGCGGTTTCCGATAATCCCTCCTTTTCCGTGTCGGATATGGAGATAAGGCGCGGGGGCAATACCTACACCGCGGATACGATAGAGGAGCTTAATTCCCTGTATCCTGATGACGCTCTTTTCTTTATCACGGGAGCGGATGCGCTTCACGAGATGAAGAAATGGGTGACTCCCGAGCGGATATTTTCGGGCTGCACCGTTATCACCTCCGTCAGGAATAATGAGGGCCTTTCGGAGCTTAATAAGGATATTGATTTTTATAAAGAGCATTATGATGCTAAAATAGAGCTACTGCATACCACGAATATTGATATCTCTTCTTCTATGATAAGGGAGCTTATTAAAAACGGCCGCTCGGTCAGGTACTACGTTCCGGAAGCGGTCAGAAGGTTTATTTACGAACAGCACTTATATGAACAGTAATAATAAGGCAATCAAAAAAAAGATAAAGAAGCTTCTTGACAATGAGAGGTACCAGCATACCCTTGGGGTCGCCTATACTGCGGCAGCCCTTGCCATGCGCTACCGCGAGGATCCGGAGAGGCTCTTTACCGCAGGGCTTCTGCACGACTGTGCAAAAAATATTTCCAATGATGAAAAGTATGCTCTTTGTAAAAAATATAAGATCGCCCTTAATGAGGTCGAAAAGAAGGCGCCTTACCTGCTCCACGCGAAGCTCGGGGCTTATATCGCCGAACACGATTTCGGTATAAAGGATAAGGATATCATTAATGCCGTTAGATACCATACTACAGGGCGCCCCGGAATGAGCCTTGTCGAAAAGATCATTTTTACTGCCGATTACATCGAATTAAACCGGAATGAGGCGCCGGGCCTTACGGATATCCGGGAGCTTGCCTTTACGGATATCGATCTCGCGGTCAGAAGGATACTTATCGATACCCTTGACTACTTATCAAAGGGATCAAGACCCGTTGATCCCACCACAAAGGAGACCTACGACTACTATGCAAAATCTTGATATAGCGAAGGCTGCTGCGGCAGCCCTTGAAAACAAAAAGGGGGAAGATGTCAGGATCATCGACATCAGTAAGATCTCTGACTTTGCCGATTTTTTTGTTATTGCGACCGGAAACAACAGTAACCAGCTGGATGCTATGGAGGAGGCTGTGGGAGAAGCGCTTTTCAAGGCGGGTGCCACACATAGGAATACCGAGGGCAACAGGGACAGCAGCTGGATCCTTATGGATTACGGGGATGTGATCGTACATATCTTTGACAGGGAGAGCAGGGCCTTTTATGATCTGGACCGGATATGGAAGGACGGGGAAATCGTGGAGTAGGGAAGTGCAGGGCTTGCCCCGGATCTCCATACGGAATGTGCAAGTCAGATCGATAGCGAACGACTGCAGTTTTGCGCCGAAATGCGGCGGCACGAGCCGAAAGCGCTCTTTTTGAGGCAGAGTGCC
>JAFTEC010000131.1 GCA_017453865.1 Lachnospiraceae bacterium | reverse complement strand
ATAAGCCCCGTACCCGGAGAGCTGCGTCAGCAGCGATTTTATAACGAGCAAAAAGCGAAGCGTTTGCGAGTTTAACAATTCATGAGGAAGGATCTACAAAATGAACACAGTAACCATAGTACTGCTCATTGTTCTTGCGGTTCTCGCAATAATCCTTGCGGTTCTCGTTTTCGTAGGAAAGAGAGCGGAAAAGAAGCAGGCGGAGCAGCAGGAGGCTATGGATGCCGTAAAACAGACGGTTTCCATACTGATAATCGACAAAAAGAAGATGAAGATCAAGGATGCGGGGCTGCCGGACATTGTTCTCCAGCAGACGCCCTGGTATTTAAGGGCGACCAGAGTACCGGTGATAAAGGCGAAGGTTGGACCGCAGATCCTGACATTTATCGCGGACATATCCGTATTTGATATCGCACCTGTGAAAAAAGAGGTCAAGGCTACGGTGAGCGGTCTTTACATTACCGATATGAAGGGAATCCGGGGATCTATTGCCCCTGCTCCCGCGAAGAAGAAGTCGAAATTTGCCGAGTGGCGGGATAATCTGCAGGCGAAGGCCGGTGCAAAGCCGCTGAAGTAAGAGGGGAGAAGAAAATGAAAAAACTGATGATCACTGTGGCAGTGATGCTTTTCAGCCTGTCGTTTTTTACGGGATGCTCAAAGAATTCCGGAGAGGAGGCCGCAGCCGGCATAACGGCAGCCGATACCGCGAAAGGAAGCGAAGAAGGCAGGAATACGGCGAAAAGCCTGGAGGATGCGGATCTTTCTGACCTCATAACTTTAGGTGAATATAAGGGTCTGAAGGTTACTCTGGAGGATACCACTGTTTCGGATGACGACGTAAAGGCGGCGGAGAACAGTGCCCTTTCACTGAAAAAGACACAGGAACCGGTAACGGACAGGGCTGCCCAAGAGGGCGACACGGTCAATATCGACTATGAGGGAAAGAAGGACGGGGTTCCTTTTTCCGGAGGTACTGCGAAGGGACATGATCTGGAGCTCGGAAGCCACAGCTTTATTGACGGCTTTGAGGACGGTCTTGTCGGTGCAAAGGTGGGAGAAACAAGGGATCTCAACCTGACCTTCCCGGAGGAATACCACGATGAGGCTCTGGCGGGACAGGACGTGGTCTTTACCGTCACCGTCAATTCCATCAGTGCCAATATAATCCCGGAATTAACGGATGCTCTTGCAAAAGAGCTTGATCCCGATGTATCCTCCGTGAAGGAATACAGGGAAAAGCTGAAAAAAACGCTGCAGGAATCAAAAAATGAAGCTGCAAAGGCTCAGGCTTACGGAGAGCTTCTCACCGCTGTTCAGGACAAATCCGATATTGCATCCGGGGACAGGCTTCCCGCCTGGCTTCTGGATCAGATAAAGGCGGATCAGAAGGAAAACTTTGAGGCAAGCCTTGAGATGTACGGAATAGATCTGGATACCTATCTTAAGCAGCAGGGAATGACGGAAGAGGATTTCGACGAGACTCTGGATGCCTACGCCCGCTCCATAGCTGCACAGGAGCTGGTCGTACAGGCTCTTGCCAATGCGGAGAATATAAAGGTCACTGATGAGGATCTGAAGGCGCAGTACGAAGAGGATGCGGTCTCATACGGGTACAAGAGCGGAGCGGAGTTTGAAGAGGCTGTTAAGAAGCAGGGCGCAGAGCAGACCTTCAGGGATGCGACCCTTACCCGTAAGGTGGAGGAGATGCTCTTAAGCTATGCAGATATCCAAAACCCGGAGATGAAACGCTGGTAAAGTAAGCATTTACACTGGCTTAACCGAACCGGTTCAGTGCCCCGGGATCTGCCGGAAGAGATAAATATCAAAAGGAGATAATATGGAACACTTAACAGAGATACGGTCGCTTTTCCGCGACACGGAGGAATATATTGACAAGGATATCACGGTGGGAGGATGGATACGGACGAACAGGGATTCAAAGTCCTTCGGCTTTCTGGTTGTAAGCGACGGCACTTTCTTTAATACCCTGCAGATCGTCTATCACGACAGTCTCGGCAATTTCGCAGATATCTGCAAGCTGAATGTCGGTACTGCAATAATAGCAAAGGGAAAGCTTGTTCCCACACCGGAGGCAAAGCAGCCCTTTGAGCTTCAGGCAGAAGAGGTTACGGTGGAGGGTGCGTCAACTCCGGATTATCCCCTGCAGCCAAAACGCCATTCCATGGAGTTCCTGCGGACCATTACCCATCTCCGTCCAAGGACAAATACATTCCAGGCGGTTTTCAGAGTGCGTTCCCTCATCGCCTATGCCATTCATAAATTTTTCCAGGAGAGGGATTTTGTCTATGTGCACACGCCCATAATAACCGGATCCGATGCGGAGGGGGCCGGAGAGATGTTCCAGGTGACAACCCTTGACCTGAATAACACAGGGCGTACAGAGGACGGTCAGGTGGACTATTCAAAGGACTTTTTCGGCAAGCCTACAAATCTTACGGTTTCCGGACAGCTGAACGGCGAGACCTTTGCCCAGGCCTTTAAGAATATCTATACCTTCGGTCCGACCTTCAGGGCAGAGAACTCCAATACCACCCGTCATGCAGCGGAATTCTGGATGATAGAGCCGGAGATCGCCTTCGCGGATCTTGAGGATGATATGGCTCTAGCGGAGGATATGATAAAGTATATAATCTCCTATGTGCTTGAAAACGCACCGGAGGAAATGGTATTTTTTAATCAGTTTATCGATAAGAAGCATGAGCTTCTGGACAGGCTGAAAAACGTCGTGAACTCCGACTTTGGGCGGGTCACTTATACGGACGCGGTAAATATGCTTATGGAGCATAATGACAGCTTTGAGTATAAGGTATCCTGGGGTGCGGATCTTCAGACAGAGCATGAGAGGTATCTTACTGAGGTACTGTTTAAGAAGCCTGTTTTCGTGACCAACTATCCAAAGGAGATAAAGGCCTTCTATATGAAGCTGAATCCCGACGGGAAGACAGTGGCCGCAATGGACTGCCTTGTTCCGGGCATCGGGGAAATAATCGGAGGCTCGCAGAGAGAGGACGATTATGGGAAATTAAAGGCACGTATTGAGGAGCTGGGGATGACGGAGGAGCAGTATGGCTTCTATATGGATCTGAGGAAGTACGGCTCCACAAGACACGCCGGCTTCGGACTGGGCTTCGAGAGAGCGGTCATGTATATTACAGGAATTGAGAATATCCGTGATGTCCTGCCCTTCCCGAGAACAGTCGGTACCTGTGAGCTATGAAAAAAAACCGCATTGTAAGCATTATCCTCACAACTGCATTGTCTGTTTCCCTTACGGTGAGTGCCTTCGGCGCACGCACCGTTACTGACGTGAAGAAGGAGCAGGCGGAATCACAGCGGCAGCTGGAGGCTGCGGAGGAAGAAGCCGCAGATATAGAGGGGGAGAGATCCTTAACAGAGGAGGAACTGGAGGAGAATAAGGAGCAGCTTGCACGCATCATTGCTTCCGTTGAGATAATAGAGGACGAGATAAAGGCAAAGAATAAAGCCGTGGAGGAAGCCGAGGAGCAGTACAAGGAGGCAAAGAAAAAGGAAGAAGCACAGTATAAATCAATGAAACGCCGCATAAAGTATATCTACGAGCACGGCGGATCAACCGGCAATCCATATGCCGAGTTCTTTTCCGGAGCCGCGGATTTCGCGGATATCCTTAACCGTTCGGCTTATGCGGAGGAGATCTATGAATATGACAGGAATCTTCTCAATGAATATCAGGAAGCCAGAAGGAGAGTGAAGGAAAGCGAGGAAAAGCTTAAGAACGAGCTTGACGAGCTTAATGAGATAAAGAATACCTATGATGAAGAGTCTGCCGCACTTGAGAAGATCATTGAAGAGCAGCAGGCAAAGGTTGAGAATTTTGATGAACAGCTGGCAAGCGCCAGGGCGAAGGCAAGCCAGTATAAGAACCAGATCGCTGCGCAGAATGCTGAGATCAAACGTATAGCAGACGCAGAGGCAAAAGCCGCAGCCGAAAAGAAGAAGGCTGAGGAAGCGAAGAAGAAGGCTGAAGCCGAGGCAAGGAGGAAGGCCGAAGAGAAGAAGAAGACGGAGCAGAAGGAAGAGAGTAAGACGGAAGAGGGAGAAGACGAACAGGAGGAGTATGCTCCCGAGGATGAGGGAGAATACGAGGAGGAGCAGCAGGAGGAAGAGGAGTCCTCGGGAGGCGGCTCCGGTACCGGCAGCGAAATAGCCTCCTATGCTCAGAAATTCCTGGGAAATCCCTATGTTTCAGGGGGGACCAGCCTTACGGACGGAGCGGACTGCTCGGGCTTTACCCAGTCAGTATATGCTCATTTCGGCTACTCCATTCCTAGAACCAGCTGGGAGCAGCAGTCGGCGGGAAGGGGAGTATCCTATTCGGATGCACAGCCCGGGGACCTTTTCTGTTATTCCGGCCACGTTGGCATTTACATCGGAAATAATACCATCTGCCATGCATCCACCCCGGAAACGGGAATAAAGCTTACTCCCGCGACATACAGGGAGATCGTTACCATCAGGCGGATAGTTTAAGGAGGGGAGTCCATGGCGAAAAAAAAGACGGATGATGCACGCTATGATGTGGATCCGGAGGTCCCTAAGTACGGCCGTTACCATATGTATCCGCTGGATAGGGCCAGCGGGTTTGATATCAGGCCGGGCTTTTATGACCTTATGGGTGCCACGGCTATTCCCTGCGGGGTGAACTTTACAATTTCTTCAAACCAGGCCACCGATATAGAGCTCCTGCTTTTCAGGAAGGATGAGGAGAAACCCTTTGCAGTCATTCCCTTTCCGCACAATTACCGGATAGGAAATGTTTTTTCCATGATCGTATTTGATCTGAATATAGAGGATTTTGAATATGCCTACCGTGTGGACGGACCCAATGATCCGAAGAAGGGGATAATCTTTGATAAGAACAAGGTGCTTCTGGATCCTTATGCAAAGGCGGTCGCCGGACAGCATGAATGGGGCAGGTCAGAAAGAGGGGATTACCACGCCAGAGTGGTAAAGAACAACTTCGACTGGGGCAATTCGGAAATGCCTTTGACCCCCATGGAGGATCTCATTATCTATGAGATGCATGTAAGAGGCTTTACGAAGGATGAATCATCGGGAGTGTCCGGTGGACGAAACGGTACCTTTGAGGGCGTGCAGGAGAAGATACCATATCTCAAGGATCTGGGTATAACTGCCGTGGAGCTAATGCCCATATTCGAATTTGACGAGATACTGGGACGGAGGGACTTCTACGGCAGGGAGCTTATGGATTACTGGGGCTACAATACGGTGAGCTTTTTCGCACCGAATACGAGCTATGCCTCAGCCAGGGAGCATAACCGTGAGGGCAGCCAGTTAAAGGCTCTTATCAAGGCCTTTCACGATAACGGGATAGAGGTATTCCTGGACGTGGTCTTCAATCACACCGCGGAAGGAAATGAAAACGGGCCATACATAAGCTTCAAGGGTCTTGACAACAATATCTATTATATGATGACCCCCGATGGCTATTACTATAATTTTTCGGGCTGCGGAAATACGCTTAACTGTAATCATCCCATAGTGCAGAAGATGATAAGGGACTGTCTCCGCTACTGGGTTACGGCCTACCGTGTGGATGGCTTCCGTTTCGATCTCGCAACGATCCTCGGCCGCAATGAGGACGGATCGCCCATGTCCGAGCCTCCGCTTTTGCAGAGTCTCGCCTTTGACGCGATCCTCGGAAAGGTGAAGCTTATCGCGGAGGCCTGGGATGCAGGCGGACTTTATCAGGTAGGCTCCTTCCCTTCCTGGAACCGCTGGGCGGAATGGAACGGCCGCTACAGAGATGATATGCGATCCTTCCTTAAGGGGGACAGAGGAAAGGTCTGGGCAGCCGCAAACAGGATCACGGGTTCACCGGATCTCTATAATGACGACAACAGAACCTATAATGCCAGCGTGAATTTCCTCGTATGCCACGACGGATTTACCCTTCACGATCTCTACGTATATAACGTGAAGCACAATGAGGAAAATAACTGGGGAAATACCGATGGGATCAATGAGAATTATTCCTGGAACTGCGGAGTGGAGGGAGAGACCTCGGATCCGGAAGTCAGGTGCTTACGTCGCAGGATGATGAGAAATGCCATGGCGGCCCTGCTTTTATCCAGGGGGACTCCCATGTTCTATATGGGTGACGAATTCGGAAATTCCCAGGGCGGCAACAATAACGCATACTGTCAGGATAATTATATTTCCTGGCTTGACTGGGAAAAGCTGGAGCTCAATATCAGATTCCATGATTACGTGCGGGAAATGATAGCCTTCAGAAAGAAGCATATCGCCATACGTAAGGAGTGCGAGCCCTGTTCACTTATGTTCCCCTCTGCGTCGATACATGGCGTAAACCCCTGGAACGCTGATTTTAATGATGATTCCCATTATCTGGGAGTTATGTTTGCAGGCAGGAGACCAAACGGCAGGGGAGATGATATCGTCTATATTGCTCTTAATACCTATTGGGAGGATGTGGAGATAAGGCTTCCCGAGCTGTCTGTCCAGAGCAGTCTCAAATGGACCGTTGCCATAGATACCTTTGAGGAAGATTCTTTCATAAGGGGCAAAAAGGAAGCGCCTTCCGTTAACACTGTCAGAAGACGCTCCATTATGGTATTTGTCGCGGTGCCGCTGAAATGATCCCGATCCTTTTATAATGCGGCTTCCCGGAACAGTCTGCATTCCACAAGCTTGTCTATAAGGGGGATCAGCCGGTCGATGGGTACGTTAATTCGGTTTGAGATATCGATGAGATCATTCGTACCGTCGGCGTAGGCTATGAGATCCTTAAGTGGAAGGGTCTGCTGGTATGTGGTCTTATCTGACTTGGTAGGAACCAGTCCCCGCCGTCCCAGCTGAGGTTCTCCGAGGGTCGTCACCTTAAAGTTCCTGTTGTATTCCAGAGCGTTTATAACCTTTTTCATCACATCAAAGGATCCCTGCAGACCGCCGGGAGAGATAAAATCCAGATTGTCCGCAGATGTATGGTATTCGGGGAATATATGGAACTTCGATCTGCAGAAGGCTACCATGGGAACATCCACCCCCGGTGCCTGATACTGTCTTTCGTCCGAACCCCTCTTTGTATAGTCATAATCCTTGTATTCGGGGTAATGGAACCTGAGCACATTGGTAAGAACCCTGTCTGCCAGTGTGTCTGCGTAACGGGAATGGACGATTGAATAGGTCCTGTCATCTCCCACACAGGTAAGGTTAAAGGCCGCACGCACATGGGATTGGAGATGGGGCAGGTTCTTGCTGATATAGGTAATGGCGCCTATGGTCTCGGGCGCCAGCACCAGCCTGTAGCTGAAACGCCTCTTCGGAAGGGAATTCAGATACCGGGCCAGCTCTATTATCAGGCTGGGTCCGGAGCACTCATTATTTGCCATTGAAGGATGGCAGGTGTAGCTGGAAAAGAAGATCTCCTCATCCCTGTCACCGGGAAGCAGTATCTCGCCATAGGTGAGGCTTCCGTCCTTCAATTCCGAGTCGATGAAGACGTGGTATTCACCTTCCTCAAGCTTTATAAGATCATTGTATGCCATGCAGAAGCCCCAGCGCTCCTCATAATAGCTTGAAGCGTAGGGAATGAGATCGGGCTGTTCCGGCAGGGTTGTGATATGCTCCTTTAATTCGGCTAAGGAAACGGTTTTATCTACCGGTACGCTGTAATGCAGGACGTGCAGATTGTTCTTCCTGAATTCGCAGATGATATCTCCTCCGGGAGTCCGGATGTAGGCATCGTTGATATTCCATTCCTTAGGAACCTTCCAATCCAGAACCTGGGTGCCTGTGGGAACCTCATGCATTTCAAAAGGGATCCCGGGTATTTCGGACTGGAGTATGCGGAAGGTCTCCCTTGCACCGTTTCCGGTGATGCTGCGGCATATGGGGAAGAGTCTTGTACAAAGTCCGTACATTTTTCTGCCTTCATTCATGATAAAAAAGTTCCTCCTTTAATTAAAGCTGTTGTAGCTATTTTGGCACGGGACGGACAGAGGTCCGATAAAAAGCATTCGGAGCACCGGGGTTTCCTTGCGGTGCAAATGGTACGCCCGAGAGTGATGAGCTGTAGATTGATGGCTGACCACTGCTCCTCCGGAAGCTTTTTCATAAGGTCGAATTCTATTTTTACCGGGTCGGTTTCCTTAGTGAAACCAAGACGTCCCGATATCCTTTTCACGTGGGTATCCACCACCACGGAGGGAATGTGGAAAACATGGGTCCTGATAACGTTTGCGGTCTTTCTTCCGACTCCCGGAAGGGAGGTCAGTTCCTCTATCGATGAGGGAACCTCATCATTACAGTGTTCGTGAAGCAGCCGGAAAGCCTCTATAATGTGCACAGCCTTGGAGTGATAGAAGCCGACGGAATGAATGTCCTTCTCCAGGGTGCGGAGATCGGCTTCCGCAAAGTCTTTAACGCTGCGGTATTTCCTGAAAAGATCCTTTGTGACCATATTGACCCGTTCGTCGGTACACTGTGCCGAAAGCATGGTGGCAACAAGGAGCTCGTGAGGCTTTTCATAATCAAGGGTGGGTTCGGGGATGAGCCCGTATTCATTATTCAGTCTGTCAATTATGGCGGCTGTCTTTTTCGTCATGAGATAATATCCATAAGGCTTTTCAGGTCATGCAGCGATCTAAGTATCTCGTTTCTCGAGTGGGTTTCCTTATCAAGGGCTTCGGCTCTGCCGATGAGGGAGAGAAGCGCTTCCCTGTCCTCGTTCTCAAGATATATCTGCCCGAGTCTTGTCCAGCAGCCTGAGATATCCGAGCCGGCTGAGAGGGCAAATTCCAGCAGTTTCCGCGCTTCATCCTTAAACCCCTTCTCCACATATGCCCCGGACAGTCTGTCAAGAGTACGGCAGAGGGTGAGGTAGCGCTGATCGGCACGGGACAGCTCCTCCATATTTTTGCTGCCGTAGGACAGCCGTATATCAGTATTGCTGATGCCCGACAGGTTCAGAACCTCTTCTTTTGTGAGATTCTCCAAAGTTTTCTGATACTCCTTGATAAGGGGGTCATCTGTGTTAATATTAACAGGCAGATCTTCGGGGAATCTGACATAATCAAGATCCTTTATGGATCTTGCGGGAGCTCTGTATGATTCCCGTTCCCTCTGCCAGAATTCCTCGTTTATCTTTTTGGAACGGGCGTTGCTCCTACGTATCGCATTATTAATGATAAGTCCCATTAGGACGACGCTTGTCAAAGTAAGGAGTTTCATCTATAATCTGTATAAATTATGCGGAAAACAATAAAAAACCGCTATATCTTGTAGGAGCGTCAAATGAATTTCTTCAAGTTTTTTAATAACAAAAACCGCAAGACCATCGCATCCGTAATAGTGATCGTCCTGATCGTTGCAATGATACTGATGTTCCTGCCCGGAAACTGATCCGGTCAACAGCTGTTCGGAACAGATAGTCTGATTATAACACAGTCACGGAGTAAAGAGGATATAATGAAAAAAATAAAGTATATACTGCTTTCCGCCCTTATTCTCCTTATACCCGCAGCCTGTCCGGTATTTGCCGCGGAAGGTGATGCCGTAATTAAGGAAGGTGTTTTTGCGGGACCGGTGGAGCTGTCAGGGATGACAGAGGATGAGGCTGAGAATGCAGTCGACAGTTACATAGAGGGCTTGAATAATGCCGAGCTCATCCTTTCCTGTGTAAGCGGGAACACGGTAACGGTAAAGGTTTCGGAATTCGGTGTCAGCTGGGGAAACAGGGATATCATCCCGGATGCCGTGTCCTTGGGGAGATCCGGAAATATCATAAAGAGGTTCAAGGATCTTTCCGATCTGAAGAAGCACAAAAAGAAATACGATCTGGAACTGGCGATAGATGATGAAGCCGTGAGAAAGGTGATCGGTGAGAGCTGTACGGTCTATGACACGAAGCCGAAGAATGCGGAGCTTATCCCGGGGGACGGCGGCAGCTTCACTATCATCGAGGGAGAGGACGGTTACGCAGTAAACGTTGAATCCTCTGTGGCAGCGGTTGAAGACTATATACATGAAGAGCTTACGGAAGACGGAGGCCCGGTGGAGCTGGTGGTCGATACCGTAAAGCCCAGAGGGGATACCGAGACCCTGTCAAAGATAAAGGATAAGCTCGGAAGCTATACCACAAAGTACGAGACCAGCGGCGCCGACAGAAGCGCCAATATAGCCACAGGATGCAGGCATATAAACGGAACCCTGCTCTATCCCGGGGAACAGTTTTCAGTATATGAGCATGTGAGTCCCTTTACGGAGGAGAACGGATATCATCTTGCAGGCTCCTACCTGAACGGCCTTGTCGTCGAGTCTCTGGGAGGAGGTATCTGTCAGGTTTCGACGACACTCTATCAGGCAGTGCTAAGAGCGGAGCTCCAGGTGGATGAGAGAAGTAATCATTCCATGGTGGTGGATTACGTGCCGCACGGAGGTGATGCTGCTATAGCGGGGACCGCCAAGGACTTCAAGTTTACCAACAGTACTCCCTATCCCATATACATAGCGGGACAGACCGGAGGAAAGGCTATCAATTTCACGATCTACGGTGTTGAGACCCGCGATATGAGCAGGCGGAGCCTTGATTTTGAAAGCGTGGAGCTCTCAAGGGAGGAGCCGGGACCGGATAAGGTCATCGGGGATTCCGCGTCACCGGCAGGCTCGGTACATACCCAGTCGGCGCATACGGGATACCGCTGTGAATTCTGGAAGATCATAAAGGAAGACGGGAACGAGGTATCCCGGGAGAAGATAAGCACCAGCACCTACAAGGCGGTGCCAAGGATAATCACCATAGGAACGGGAACGGATAATGCCGTTACAAAGGCTGCTCTGGATAATGCCATAGCCACACAGAATCCGGATTATGCCAAGGCCGTGGCCGCATCTATAGGTCTTGACGGGGGAGCAGGAGCCCTGGCGGAGCAGCAGATGGGAGCAGCAGCTGCAGCTGCCGCAGCGGGCGTGACAGTTGATGAGACTGCGGGTGCCGAGGAGGAACAGGCTGTTCAGCAGGCAGCGCCCCAGGAGGAGCAGCATGAGGAGGAGCAGCAACAGCAGGAATACCGGGCGGAAGATGAGGAAGAGCCTGACGGCTGAGACCATAGTCCTTACAAAGTGGATAGGTCTGTACGGGAGCAGCGTCATAGCCCGTGAAAGGGAGAAGGAGCTCCTCCAAAGCTTTTCTCAGGGCTTTATTGATACGGTAAAGGATTTTGCTGCCCTCCTTTCAACGGAGACGGAGGAGGAAATGGCAGCGGAATATGATACGGATTTTTTCGGGGAAGTGAAGGAGGGCGGAATATACGCTGCCCTGTGGAATATGGCAGCTTCCCTCGGCACGGGAGTCGATGTTTTTCTGAAGGATATACCCGTAAAGCAGGAGACCATAGAGATCACAAATCATTTTGATGTGGATCCCTATTATCTACTGTCGCGGGGAGCCTGTCTCTTTGTTACGGACAGGGGTTATGAGCTTACAAGGGCTCTGAATGAAAGAGGTACTAATTCTGCGGTCATCGGAGTTATCACAGACAGTAAGGACCGTGTGGTAATAAATCAGGGCAGCAGAAGGTTTCTGACACCGCGTTACGAGGATCCGGTCAGGTTATTCTGAGGGTTATCCGGTGTTTTTTAGGGTTTTACATCAGTTATCATGAAAGGAGCGGCGGGATAAGCAATGGATAAAAATGAAAGCCGTATCAGAATACTGAAGGCGATAGAGCATGAAGCCAGGGTGGATATTTCCGAGCTGGCCGTGCGTCTCGGGATGGAGCAGACCGAGATACTGAATGAAATGAACGAGATGGAAAAGGAGGGTATTATCTGCGGCTATCTCACTCTTGTGGACTGGGACAAGACAGATGAACAGACGGTTACAGCCCTTATCGAGGTAAGGTGTACTCCGCAGAGGGGACAGGGCTTTGACGTGGTGGCCGAGCGTATCTACAAATTCGCGGAGGTAAACAGCGTCTATCTTATCTCAGGCGGTTTTGACCTTCTTATCACCATAGAGGGAAGGACATTGAAGGAGATATCCAGATTTGTAACGGAGAAGCTTTCCGCCCAGGAGGCCGTGCTTTCCTGCGCCACCCACTTTATTCTCAGAAGATACAAGGATCATGGCACCATACTTGCCAAAAAGTACGAAGATGAAAGGCAGCTGATATCACCATGACGGATCCTATATCAAAAAGAGTTACGGAGCTGAAGCCTTCCGGAATCAGGAAATTTTTTGACATAGTAAATGAGATGAAGGATGCCATATCTTTGGGTGTAGGAGAGCCTGACTTCGATACACCATGGCACATCAGGGATGAGGGCATCTATTCCCTGGAAAAGGGCAGGACCTTCTACACATCAAATTCAGGACTGAGGGAGCTCAGGAACGAGATATCGAAATATGTGGATTCCTCCCAGGGCGTAAGGTACGATCCTGATAAGGAGGTTCTTATCACCGTAGGCGGTTCGGAAGCCATAGACCTTGCCTGCAGGGCGCTTCTCGATCCCGGAGATGAGGTCATAGTTCCGGAACCCAGCTACGTTTCATATATTCCCTGCGCTGTAATGGCGGGCGGAAAGCCCGTAGTCGTAAACCTGAAGGAAAAGAATGAGTTCCGGCTGCAGCCGGAAGAGCTTATTGCAGCCATAACTCCTAAAACAAAGCTTCTGGTGCTTCCATATCCCAATAATCCCACAGGAGCCATCATGGAGGAGGATGACCTAAGGAAGCTTAAGGATATCATTATAAAAAATGATATTTATGTTATAAGTGATGAGATCTATTCTGAGCTGTCATATAAGGAAAAGCATGTAAGCATAGTATCACTTCCCGGAATGAAGGAGAGGACGGTTTACATCAACGGCTTCTCAAAGGCCTATGCCATGACGGGCTGGAGGCTCGGATATGCCTGCGCACCTGCAAATATATGCAGCCAGATGACGAAGCTTCACCAGTTCTGCATAATGTGCGCTCCCACCACGAGCCAGTACGCGGCGATAGAAGCCCTGAAACACGGCGCGGGGGATGTGGAGGAAATGAGGGAAGCCTATAACGGGCGCCGCCGCTACCTGATGCATGAATTTAAGGAAATGGGACTGAAATGTTTCGAGCCCTACGGCGCTTTCTATGTCTTTCCCAGTATCAGTGAATACGGGATGAGCAGTGAGGAGTTCTGCACAGAGCTTCTGAAGAAAAAGAAGGTGGCTCTTGTCCCGGGCACTGCTTTTGGGGAATGCGGTGAGGGCTTTGTGCGTATCTCCTATGCCTATTCCATTGATAACCTGAAGACCGCTCTCGGCAGGATAAGGGAATTCCTGGAGGAGCTTAAAAAAACCGTGTAGGAGGATCCTGCCTTGAAGATGCGGAGAACGCTCTATCTGAAGTTTCTCCTTATATATATGCTTTTCGGCATAGCGGCAGTAACGGTCATTGCAACCTTTACCAACCGCAGTACCCTGCAGCACCTGACAGACAGAGCCGCCGTTTCTCTGTACAGGGAGGCGAGCCTTATCGCATCAAACTATGCGGTTCAGATCTACGATAAGGACGAGAGCGCAAAGACCGGAGCGGAGATGCAGCTGAAGGCTATCGACACCTATATCTCCGCTGAGATCTGGATCATAAACAATTCGGGAAAGGTCCTCTTTGATTCCAGGCAGAAGATAGACAGCTTTAATCCCCCGGTATACAGCAGCTTTAATCCTGCGGTATCCGGCGGCTTCTATATGACCGGAGATTTTTACGGTGCATTCAAGGAGGAGGCCTTAAGCGTCTTTTCTCCCATCACCTCAAACTTCAAGGTGATAGGCTATGTGGTGATCCACCAGTCCATGAAGTCCATAATCGCCTCCAGAAACGAGATCCTGAATATAATGTATCTGACCATGGGGATCATTCTTCTCCTCTCCCTTATCATCCTTTTGGCCTTTACCGTCTTTGTATATACACCCTTAAGGAACATCACGATTGCGGCGGAGGAATATGCCAAGGGCAATCTGACCTACAGCTCCAATGAGAGCTACCGACAGGATGAGATGGGTTATCTTGCGGGAACCCTTGAATATATGGCGAGTGAGATAGCGAGATCCGAGGAAAACCAGAAGAAGTTCATAGCCAATGTTTCCCATGATTTCCGTTCGCCCCTTACATCGGTCAAGGGCTATCTCACCGCAATGCTGGACGGAACAATACCGGCAGATATGCATGAGAAGTATCTCTCCATCGTGTCCAATGAGACCGACAGGCTTACGAAGCTCACCAACGGTCTTCTGGAGCTGAATACCCTGTCAAGCAGGGGTTCGATGGTATTGGAGAATACGGATTTTGACATAAATTCTGTCATAAAGAGAACCGCGGAGACCTTTGGGGGGACCTGTACCGAAAAGAAGATAAATATCGAGCTGGTGCTTACCGGAAAGAAGCTCTTCGTCAATGCCGATATGAGCAAGATACAGCAGGTTCTTTATAATCTTCTTGACAATGCCATCAAGTTTTCCCATACCAATTCGATAATAAAGATAGAGACCACGGAAAAGGGGGAAAAGATCTTTGTGTCTGTCAAGGATCACGGCATCGGTATTCCGAAGGAATCGGTGGGAAAGATATTTGACAGGTTCTATAAGACCGATTCCTCCAGAGGAAAGGACAAGAAGGGAACGGGTCTGGGACTTTCCATAGTTAAGGAGATAATACAGGCCCATAATGAGAATATCAACGTTATTTCCACCGAGGGAGTGGGTACCGAGTTTATCTTTACCCTGCCGAAGAGCAGGGAAGAATAGGCTTGTTCACCAAAATACCCGAGGGAAGCAGGAGGGGATAATGAAATACGGTAATATCAAGTACAATGACATAGCAAACGGTGCGGGGGTCAGGACGACACTTTTCGTGTCAGGCTGCACCCATCACTGCCGGGAGTGCTTCCAGCCGGAAACCTGGGATTTTGACTTCGGTGAGGAGTTTACGGAGGAGGTTCAGGATGAGATAATAGAGTCGCTTAGGGACGACTTTGTGGAGGGCCTCACTCTTCTCGGCGGAGAGCCCTTTGAGCCCGCCAATCAGAAGGCACTCCGACCCTTTCTTCAGAGGATCCGTGATGAGCTTCCCGGGAAAAGCATTTGGTCCTTCTCAGGCTACACCTGGGAGGAACTTACCGACCCCGGAAACAGGCGCTGCCATACCGCGGATACGCTTCCGATCCTTAATATGCTGGATGTCCTGGTGGACGGTGAATTTCATATAGAGGAAAAAAATCTGGGACTCCGTTTCAGGGGAAGCGCCAATCAGCGGGTGCTGGATGTGAAGAAATCGCTTGAAGCAGGCGGGCCTGTGCTGTCAAAATACAATGACAGGGAGAAGATCGGCGCTGTTCCGTCCTGAGGACTTCAGCAGGAGACGGATTGTACTTTTTTAAATGCAAAAAACTTCTTAAAAATACTAAAGTAAAAGAAAAAACATCCGATAAACTTATTGTAAACGGAAATGACTGCGGCACGGATGCTGCAGGAGCAAACGACAGGGAAAGGAGGAGTCGAAAATGCGCATAGATCCATTATCAACCATTCAGAACGTATACGGAACACAGCCGAAAAGGAAGACGGCAGCCGTATCAAAGACAGGTTACGGAAGAGATGCTGTTGAGATATCAAGTCTCGGAAAGAGCTTTAATATAGCTAAGCAGGCCGTAAAGAATGCGGATGATATCCGTCAGGAGAGAACGGCTCCGTTAAAGGAACAGATCAAGGCCGGGACATATGATGTATCCGGCGAGAGCTTTGCTGACAGGCTTATGGAAAAGCTCGGACTTTGATGTCCGTATCAATGAGAGGTAGTTTCAGTTGGCCAGTTTAATGGAAGAACTGATCCGCACATTGGAAGCGGAAGAAGAAAAATATAAGGACCTTCTCGAACTATCAAAAAAGAAAACCCCCATCATAATAGAGGGGGATATTAAGGAACTTCAAAAAATCACGGATGAGGAACAGAAAACAGTCGATGAGGTATCCGCTCTGGAACAGAACCGGCTGTCGGTGATGGGAGACATCGCCAATGTGCTTAACACGGATGTTGAGTCTTTGAAGCTTTCGTATCTCGAAGAGGTACTCGGGAAAAGACCAAAGGAACGCGAGGGCCTGGCCCGCGTTCATGACCGGCTCAAAGCCACAATCGGTGAGCTGATGGTGATCAATAACCAGAACCGCGAACTGATCCGTCAATCCCTGGACATGATCGATTTTAATCTGTCGCTGGCGAAGGCCATGAGGACAGCACCGGAAACGGGAAATTACACGAAGAACGCAGCAAATGCGGGAAGCGTATTGGGAAGTGCTCAGGGCGGCTTTGATGCCAAACAGTAAAGGCGTAATGCCGGAAAGGACTGTTTGAGGTGATCGTATGCCGCTTATGAGCGCTCTTTATGTTGGAGCATCGGGTTTACAGACAAGCCAGAATGCGCTCAATACAACAGCACACAATCTTGCGAACGTTAATACCACCGGATATACGAGACAGCAGGTATATCAGGGCAACAGGGAGCTTATAAAGATAGGCGAGTCCTATAATAATACCCTGCAGGCCGGTCTCGGTGTGGCTTATACGGATGTCCGCGCGGTAAGGGACGAGTTTCTCGATAACCAGTACCGGACCGAATCAGGCAGATCTGCCTATTATTCCACAAGCTATGAAGTAGTTCAGGAAATAAATACTCTTTTCGGTGAAACAGAGGGGACGGAATTCCAGACCTCCCTGCAGAATCTCCGTGATTCTCTGGAGAACCTCGCCAAATCTCCGGCAGATGCAACGGTGCAGGCAGCGCTGGTCAGCACCGCTTCCCAGTTCCTGGACAGAGCCAATGCGGTATATACCGACCTGCAGACCTATCAGGGAAACCTGAACCAGCAGATAAAGGATCAGGTCGACAGGATAAATGAATATGCGGAGAAGATAGCGAAGCTTAACGATGAGATAACGAAGTATGAGGTGACGGATATCGAGAGCCCCAACGATCTTCGGGACGCAAGGGACCAGCTGCTGGATGAGCTTTCCGCTTACGGGAAGATCACTTACAGGGAGGATCTCTACGGACGGGTCAAGGTGTTCTTCGAGGGTGTGACCCTTGTGGATGAGGACACCACCAATCCTATGGAGGCCAAGGTCCTAAAGGGAGATGAGGAAAGCGGTTTTGTCACTCCGGTATGGCCTCGTTACAATGACCAGGCTGTATTTAACAATATCCAGCCCATAAACGCAGATATCGGTTCGGATAACGGATCTCTGAAGGCACTGTATTTTTCAAGAGGAGATAAGAGCGGGACATGGAACGATCTGAACTACGATCCCGATAATCCGGGAAGCAATCCTGTTTATGACAGCAGTGATCCGAATAACAGGTATTACAGATATGATGCATATTACTCGGAAGGAAAGGTTTCCTTTACCGGACCTTCAAACTTCAATATTGCAGAGGTTCAGGCGGAATTCGACAATCTTATCCATAATATAGTTACAAGCATAAACGATATCCTGACCGATGACCATACGAACGGCTCTCCGGAGCTCTTTACAAGGATCACAACCCACAGGGAAGCAACCAATACGGAGTATCCTTCGGGAATGAAATGCAGCGATATCGAGGCGAAGGAGCTCAGCATAACAGAAGCCGTGCCTGCCGAGTATCAGGGGTATATGTTTGAAAACGCCACCTATACCACGGCGAACCTTATGATAAACAAGGATCTTCTGAGGCAGCCTACTCTTTTGAGTGATTCCGGTAACGGCGGTTTCATAAAGGATGATCAGACGGTGGATTATGACAAGGCAAAGCAGCTCGCCGATCTTTTCTCAACGGATAAAACGACTCTGAATCCAAATACGGTGACAAAGTTTGGATACGAAAACTACTACATAGAGATCGTGAACCAGTACGCCAATGTCGGAAATACTTACAGAAGCCTGACACAGGGGCAGGAGGCGGCCGTGCTCTCCATCGAGAACTCCAGACAGCAGGTGGTGGGTGTTTCAGATAATGAAGAGCTCACGAAGATGATAAGGTTCCAGAACGCGTACAACGCCAGCAGCCGTTACATAAATACGATAAACAGCATGCTGGATACACTGCTTACTTCACTTACCTGACAACGGGTGGAAGCTCCTTCGCTCTGACGCCCTGATATTTGTCAATCTGAGCGAAGCGAAGAATCTTAGACAGGAGGAGAAATGGGTACATCACAATTTTTCGGTCTTATGATCGGATACTCCGGATTAACTGCATATCAGGCGGCTGAAAATACGGTGGCAAACAACGTTGCAAACGTGGAGACCGAGGGCTATACAAAACAGTACACCGCCAGGAAAGCATCGGATGCTCTCCGCACCTATACCTCCTACGGTATGCAGGGAACAGGTGTCACTGTGACGGGTATAGAGCAGTCCAGGAATCTTTTTCTGGACAGCAAATATCGCGCCAATGAAGCCGATGTGGGACGTTATGAGACCCATGAAAGCCACATGATAAGGATAGAGAAGTATTTCGAGGACAGCAGCGCGGTCAACGGCTTCTCTACCATTTACAATAAATTTAATGCGGCTCTTGAGGAGCTTTCAAAGAATCCGGGGCAGACCTCTACCCGAACCGCATTTCTGGGGGCGGCCCAGACCGTGACCGAGTACTTCAGGACCATGTCAGCGAACCTGAAGGCGGAGCAGGAGTCCATAAACGGAGAGGTTAAGACCACTGTTGAGAGGATAAATACCATTGCGGAGGAGATAGCCGCATTAAACAAGCAGATAAATCTTATAGAGCTCTCCGGACCGAAGGCCAATGAGCTCCGCGATAAAAGGGCGCTTCTCGTTGATGAGCTTTCAAAGATAGTAGATGTGGAAGCATCAGAGGTACCGATACTTAATGAAGCCGATAATAATAATCCAACCGGTGCGAACCGCTTTACCGTTAAGATAAGTAACGGGAATACCCTGGTAAGCAATTATGACTTTAATACGCTGGAGCTGATCGGGCGTAAGCCGGAGGAGAAGTACAATCAGTCCGACGCTGACGGTCTTTATGACATCCGCTGGAAGGAGACTCTTTCTCCCTTTAATCCGCTGGCAGACAATCTTTCGGGAAGTCTGAAGGCTCTTATGGAGCTGAGGGACGGAAATAATAACGAGAACCTGAGCGGAGTGAAAACAAGTAAGTACCCCGATGACGGGTTTGTGGAATATGATCCGGTAAAAAACAGCGTTAAGTTTAAGACCAGTAACGTTATAGCAGACAATCTGGAGGAAGCTCTTTCAAAGTTCAATATCCCCCGAGAGGGAACGATTAACGTAAACGGTACAAATTATACTTATTCCGACTGGAGCGTGGAAGGAAAAAAGAACGGGGACGCTTATGAGCTGACACTCGTATTCAATAATATCGTGAACGACGCGGGTAATAACGGGCTGAAAACGACTCCCGCCGCAGGAGCCAGGGTTGAGATCGGATCAGCCGTTGATTATCAGGGTATTCCATACTATATGACCCAGATCAATCAGTGGGTCCGCCAGTTTGCCTACAGATTTAATAAGATCGAAAAAACGGGTGAGGATCTGACGGGAGACACAATGATAAAATCCTTTTTCCAGTGGAAGGAGGCCGATGGGGATCTGAGGGATCTGTATGAAGATAACAGAAAGGGTGTGGAAACCGATCCGGAGAACTTCAGCACCGAAGATTATGATGAGGATGATGACGCGGAAACCTGCTATTATTTTCTGACTGCGGAAAATATCTTTGTTAATCAGGATATCGTAAAGGATCCCCGGCTCATGAGCACCACGGCAAAGGACGGCGACGTGGATACGGATGCATCTGATGTTGTGGATGAGCTCTTAAAGATCAGGGATAATAAGTCGGTAATGGAGTTCCGCGGCTGTACCTCTGCCGAATTCCTGACCTGTATCCTTTCAGACATCTCGCTTAACTCAATGAGTGCAAAGACCTTCAAGACCAACAGTAACAATATAAGGGCTGCGATCCAGAGCCAGAAGGATTCCGTATCCTCTGTCGATGATGATGAAGAGGCGCTGGACCTTGTGAAATTCCAGAACGCATATAACCTGAATGCCAAGGTTATTCAGACCATGTCCGAGATCTACGACAGACTGATACTCCAGACCGGCGTATAATCGGGAATGACATAAAGGAGCTTCCAAAAACAGGAGAAGAAAGCACATGCGTATAACAAACCAGATGGTGGACAATGTGTCCGTATACAATCTAAATACAAACAAGGCGCTTTTGGATGACCTCAATAACCAGATGTCTACAAGGAAAAAGATAAACGATCCCACAAAGGATCCGGTGACGGCGGTTTCTTCCTTAAGATACAGGGGAAGCCTTTCCGAGTATACCCAGTATCTGGGAAAGAACGTGACCGATGCTGCCAGCTGGACAGACAGCACCCGCGCGGCAATAGATACCGCAAAGGAGCTCATGCGTTCCCTGAAGGCCGAGTATACCTCTGCATCAAACGGGACAAACGAGAATACCGACAGGTGGACGTACTACGACAACATGGTAAATGTGGTGAACGAGTATTTCTCCGTGGGCGATACCACAAACGAGAACCGCTATCTCTTCAGCGGTGCGCGTACAGGAGACAGCCTGACCTTCAGCGAAAAGAATTTTGACGACAGATTTAAGGCTGTTACGGAGGGAATGAGCCAGGCTGAAATAGATGCGAATTATCCCGATAAATTTACAAATACCTTTAAATATGCCGGTATCACAGAGGAATTTGATATTGAGGATATTGAGAGCTACGGCTTCACGGCAAGGAAGGAAAAGACAGGTGCCGACGGGGCCGGTGGCATAACGGATCAGGAGATCTCATCCATAGAGACCATCAATACGGATGATGTCAATGAGACAAAGGTCCAGAACGTGGAAGCGTTCCGTATCCGCCTGGCATACGAAAAGCTGGATGAAAGTCAGACCAATGTAACATACGGTTACAAATATGTGGACAAAGACGGAAAGATCCAGGAAAACACCGAGTCAACCAATGTCCGCGTACTGGTCGTGAAGGATAAAAACGGTAATGATGTTGATATATCGGCAGATGTAAACTGCAATGTCCATCTGATCACCAATGATTATGAGATCAATCAGGATTCCCTCGACGGTAAGGAGGTATATCTGAATACCACAACGGGTAATCTGATATTCGGTCAAAGTGTTCAGGCGAAGCTTTCGGAATGCCTTAATTCAGGTAACAGTATATCCTTTGAGTATAATAAGTCTGTCTGGGAAGAAAGGGATGCGAAGCCGGAGCATTATTTCAAATGCGTTGATGTGGGACAGGGGACAGATTCGTCGCAGGCTATCGGATATAATTTATATTACGATAAGGACGGTAAGCAGCAAAAGAGCACGGGCACGGATCAGGAGATCTACTACAATGTCGGCGAAGGAATGCAGATCAGGGTGAATTCCAAAGCCAGTGATGCCTTTACCCTGGATGCCCGACGGGATCTGAATGAGCTGAGGGATGCCCTTACAGCCTGGGACAATGCCAGAGAAAAGGTTGCAAGGCTTAAGGAGATGCAGGACGATACGATGAAGTACGGTTCCGATATACAGGAAAAGATCACCTATCTTCTACGGGCTGCGGAAAAAGAAACGGAGTATGCCAAGGAAAAGGTGGACACCATGCTGAGTAACGGCATAACAAGATCCGGCAGCTACTTTGATGTTGTCAATCTTGCGGGAACGGAAATGGGGACCTCAATAAACAGGCTGAACCTCATAAGAAACCGCCTTACCGAGCATCAGTCAACCACAACAGCCCAGGCATCGGATAATGAGAATATCGATATCTCTACGGTGGCAGTTGAGGTGAACGCCGCAACAATGTCATTCAGTGCGGCATTGCAGGTGACAGGTAAAATAAGCCAGCAGTCTCTTGTAAACTTCTTATAATACAAACTAATGTTTTTTCACGGCTGTGCCGATATATATAGCGGATGCTAAACCGGCACAGCCGTTTTCAGCTTAACACGCGGGTTTCACGGATGAAGCCTTACTTTCTTGAATGGATTCAGGATCTGTTATCACAATAAGAATCCGGGAGGTAGGTTTATGCGAGTAACCCGCAAGATGATGAATGACAATTCCATATATAATATCAACGCCAATAAGGAATATATGGATAAGGTCAATACCCAGATGGCTTCACAGAAGAAGTATGTGGATCCTTCGGACGATCCCGTAACAGCCATCCGGGCTCTCCGCTTTCAGAGTAATCTCTCTGAAGTAACCCAGTTTTTAGACAGGAATGTATCTGATGCCATAAGCTGGACAGAAAGCACACAGACGTCCATTGACACGGCAAGGGAGCTTATGCGTTCCCTTAAGTCAGAATACACCTCCGCGGCAAACGGGACCAATGAGATCAAGGATCTCAGGATCTACTACCAGGATATGAAAAACCTGGTTGACGAGTATTATTCCATAGGTAATGCCTCCAGTGAGGACCGGCATATTTTCACCGGATACCGCACGCAGGACAGCCTGACATTTACCGACGAGGATTTCGAGAACCGCCAGAGCTCTATAAAGGACGGGAAGTTCAAGTATGTAGGTATAAAGGAAACCTTCGGGCTGGAGGATCTGGAGAGTTATTCATTTACAGTCAAGAAGGATACGGGGACCAGCGGTATTACCGATGATGAGATAATTAACCTTGATCCGCTTACCCATCCCGACGAGACGCAGGTGATCAGTCTGGAAAATATGTACCGGATGCGGCTCTCTTATGAGAATCTGGACAAGGATCAGGTTGATGCCGCGATAACATACAAGGATAAGGATGGCAAGGAGATCACAACGGATGTCCTGAATCTTCAGGTATCAGACAGGTCTACAACACCCCCGACACCCCTGTGGTCGGGAGCTGTTGAGCAGATAAGCTCCGATCTGGATCTTATTGGGGATCTGACAGCAGATAATGAGCTTCCGGATGGTAAAATATATCTGAATACCACCACCGGAAATCTGATATTCGGAAAATCGGTACAGGGTGAGATAAGTAATTTTTTGTCGGAAGCAAGAACAAACAGCAATATTGAGATCTCATTCCAGTATAATAAGAGTGAGTGGCTGAAGGGAGATGTCAAGCCCGAATATTATTTTAACTGCGTTGATATCGGAATGGGTGCTGCCGATAGTGAGCGCATTCTGTACAACGACCATGAGCAGGCAATGAATTACCATATGGGGGACAGCCAGGATCTGAAGGTTAATGCCAATGCCTGTGATGTATTTACACTTGATGCCCGTCGGGATCTGGATGAGATCTATGATTATCTGAACCTTATGGACAGTGCCCAGAGTAAGGTTGACCGCCTGACGGAAATGAAGAATAATACTACCAGATACCCGTCATCTGAGGATCAGGCAACGATACAGGATCTTCTGGCTGCAGCGAATAAGGAGCTGGAATATGCACTGAAGCGGGTCAATGAAGCATTCAGTACCGGCATGACGAAATCAGGGAAGTACTTCGATTTTGTCAATATGGCGGGAACGGAAATGGGAACAGCGGTCAAGCGTCTGGAGCTCATCAAGACCAGACTCACCGAAGACAAGACTACGGTGCAGACCCAGACCTCAAATAATGAAAATATAGATCTTTCCACTCTCACGGTAGATCTGAGCGAGGCAACGCTTTCCTACAATGCGGCGCTGCAGGTAACGGGTAAGATCAGCCAGCAGACACTGGTGAGCTATATATAAAATAATCAAGATAACCCACCACCTTTAGGTGGTGGGAATATCTTGATTTCGGGTGCGGGGTCATAAGCCCCGTACCCGGAGAGCTGCGTCAGCAGCGATTTTATAACGAGCAAAAAGCGAAGCGTTTGCGAGT
>JAFTEC010000130.1 GCA_017453865.1 Lachnospiraceae bacterium | reverse complement strand
ATCTGACTCTGAGTTAGGGCCATGAGCGTTGTAGGTACACCAAGCTCTGCAGCAGCCATATCCATACCCGTAAGGGCTGCCTGCCAATAGGTTGACTGGAAGGACTTAACGTCGATAGCAAAGTTGTAAGCTTCCTTAGCTGTGGTTCCCTCGAACTGGGTTCCTGCAAGCTTGTCATTGTCGCCGGCATTTGCGGTTGCTTCAGCGGGAGCTGCCTCTTCTGCGGGAGCTGCTTCCTCTGCAGGAGCTGCCTCCTCAGCGGGAGCTGCTTCCTCTGCGGGAGCTGCCTCCTCAGCAGGTGCTGCCTCAGCTGCGGGAGCGGGCTCTGCTGCAGGTGCTGCTGCCTGTGATCCGCCGCAGCCTGCAAGAAGTGATGCTGTCATAGCTGCCGTAAGTAATGTTGCGAGTAACTTCTTTTTCATGTTTTCCTCCTTTTTATAGTAAAGTGAAAATTTATGTCTCATGCCGTGTAAACTCTTTTCCCATGATCCACGGCTATTGACCTTGGTTATTATATCCTTTGTTTATTAATACTTTATTAACAATCTGTCTATATTTTGTTTAATATTACCCTTCAAGCGCTTCTCTTCTCTGCTTGATAACATCGATCATTACCGCTCCGATAAGCACCAGACCTGTAACTATCTGCTGCCAGTTTGCTTCCAGACCTATATAGGGAAGACCTGTCTTCAAAAGCTGGATAACGAATACACCGAGCATGGTTCCGACTATGGAGCCCGCTCCGCCTGTGGGGGAAACGCCGCCCACTATGGCTCCGCCGATGGCGTCAAGCTCAATACCGGCTCCGGTACCGGGCTGTATCGTAGGTATCGCTGCCGCATAGGCAAGGCTTGCAAGTCCTGCGAAAAGACCGCTTATGGCATAAGCTGTGATATGATACGCCTTCACGTTTACACCCGAAAGCCTGGTTGCTTCCTTATTACTTCCGATAGCTATCGTATAGCGCCCGACTCTGGTATGATTGAGGACAAAGCTCATAATAATGACTATCACTGCCAGCACTATCACGCCGACGGGATAGTTCATGGCCTTTCTGCCTGCCCCCACCGTAAGCTTGAATATATTGTGGAACCAGCCGCCCTCAGCCTTTGCACCGGGCCAGGGGATCGCGAAGCTCTGTGCGCATATGGAGCCCAGGCCTCTTGTCATCATACAGGTACAAAGTGTTCCGAGGAACGGAGGCAGATCCATGACTGCGATCAGGATCCCGTTCAGGATGCCGATGAGCAGTCCGAAAAGAACCGCAACAAGGAGACCTACCCAGGTAGGATAACCCTTCTGTACGACCAGAAATCCTCCCGTAAGACCGTAGCATATCATTCCCGTACCTATGGAAAGATCAACTCCTCCGGTTATCAGCGGGAAGGTAACCCCCATTGCGAGGAGCAGTATGTAGTACGTAGAATCCAGCATCATAACCAGCGTGGAATATTTGCGGAAGTCCTTGCTTATAAAGGAGAAGACCACATATAGAACCACTACTATGATCAACACTATGAACTTCTGATCCGCGATCAAACCTAATGATTTTTTCTTCTTCATCTCAAAGCCTCCAGTTAAGCTTCCATCTGGCGGGTAGCCTTATCCATAATAAGTTCCTGTGTTGCTTCTTCTATATTTATCTCGCCGGTCTTCCTGCCTTCGCACATAACTATTATCCTGTCACTCATTCTGAGGATCTCAGTCATTTCCGAGGAGATCATTATAATGGATTTTCCTTCGGAAGCCAGCCTGTTCATAAGCTTATAGATCTCATTCTTCGCACCTACGTCAATACCCCTTGTAGGCTCGTCAAAGATCAGGATATCGCTGTTCCTTACCAGCCACTTTGCGATGACCACCTTCTGCTGGTTTCCGCCGGAAAGGTTTACCACCAGCTGGTCGGTGCTGGGAGTCTTTGTATCCAGCTCCTTAATGTACTTTTCCGATACCTGCTTTTCCTTGCCCTTATTGATGAAAAGCCCTCTCATGTACTCGGACAGTGTAGCCATCGTGGAATTCTCCGTAATGGATTTTCCGACCACTATACCGAATCTCCTGCGGTCCTCGGAAAGATAACCGATACCGTGTTTAACCGCATCCTCCGGGGAATTTATCTCAACCTTCTCTCCGTTAACATAGATGTCGCCGCTCTGCTTCGGATCGGCACCGAAAATGGCCCTGGCTGTCTCGGTACGTCCTGCACCCATAAGTCCCGAGAAGCCCAGGATCTCACCCTTTTTAAGCTCGAAGGATACGTCCTGCACCATCTTTCCCGCATTCAGATGCTCGACCTTTAGAACAACGGGGGCATCCGGAGGAACCAGACTCTTCTCCTTCGGCTTCTCATATATCACACGGCCAACCATCATATTGATGATATCTTCCTTTGTACATTCCTCTGTGATAAGGGTTCCCACGTATCCGCCGTCTCTCATGACGGTTACCCGGTCGGTAATGACCTTTATCTCATCCATTCTGTGGGAGATATAGATGATACCCAGATTCTGTGAACGGAGATCCCTTATTATAGTGAAAAGATCCTCAATCTCCTTCTCGGTAAGCGCCGCTGAGGGCTCGTCGAATATAATGAGCTCTGCATTATGTGAAATCGCCTTGGCTATCTCACACATCTGCTGCTTTCCGACGGTAAGCTCACTCATCTTTTCGGTAGGGTCGATATCAATATGCAGCTTATCAAAAAGAGCCCTGGAATCCACAACCATCTTCCTGTCGTCTATACGTAGGCCCTTGCGGGGCTCACGTCCGATAAAGATATTCTGTGCCACCGTAAGGTCTCCCACCATATTAAGCTCCTGATGCACGATAACCACACCGTTATCCTGAGCCTCTCTGGTGTTATGGAATTCCACTTCCTTACCCTTGTATATGATGGTTCCCGCATCCTTCTTGTAGATACCGGTCAGAACCTTCATAAGCGTGGACTTTCCTGCACCGTTCTCCCCCATAAGGGCATGTACCTCGCCTCTTTTTACCTCGAGGCTGACATGATCCAGGGCATGTACGCCGGGGAAGGATTTGTCTATGTCTTTCATCTCTAAGATCGTTTCACCCATACTCAGTCTTTAGCGCTCCCTTCGCCTTTCGCTGTCTTTTGCATCAAGTAACGGCGCTGAACCGTCAGTTCTTCCTCCGTCTCGCCATTACATCCGCGTATACGGCAACAATAACTATGATACCCGTTATGATCAGCTGAACGTCCTTTGTAAGCTTCAGCGCCAGTATCCCCTCCTGCAGAAGGGATATTATAAGCACCCCTATCACGGTTCCGCTTATGGAGGCCAGACCTCCTGCCATACTGGTTCCTCCCATAACGCAGCCGGCAATGGCTTCATTATTATAGGTATCGCCGTATCCCGGCTGGACCGTGGTGTATGTTCCTACAAAGAATATGGTTGCTATGCCAACGAGGATGCCGCACATAAGATATGCAAACATCTCCCATTTTTTCGTGTCGACACCGGAAAGCCTTACAGCCTCCTTATTACTTCCGAGGCAGATGATATAGCGTCCGAACTTCGTATTGTTAAGGATAATGGCACAGATCACTGCCGCGCCGAGGAAACAGAAAAGTCCCGTGGGAACTCCCCCTGCCTTGACAAGATTCCTGAACCATCCGTTGGCATCCGTGGATCTCGGCCAGCTTACGGACTGGGTCTTTGTAAATACGGACGCAATTCCCTTTGCCATATTCATGGAAGCCATGGATACGATGAAGGGAGGAACAGTCCAGTACGCCACCAGATATCCGTTCCAAAGCCCGAAAAGAGTACCGATCAGAACACTTATAAGCAGACAGACCGGAAGAGGCATATTGTAGGTCATCAGGCAGTAGCCCGAGATAAGTCCGCAGCAGAACATTACCGGTCCAATCGAGAAGTCTATGCCTCCCGTGGCTATTACGAATGTTACGCCGAGGGAAAGAAATCCGAGGAAATATGCGTAGTTCAGAGCACCCATTATGTGGCTCATCCCCGCAAAAGCCGAGCCTGTAACGGCCGGTACGAGTACTGAGAAAAAGATATACATTAGAATAAGCACTCCGCAGAGAACCACTCTGTTAAATCCAACCTTCTTTACCAGCGGATTCTGTTTGATCTTGTCCATCATCTTCCTCCATAATATATCTGCCCTGTGATCACCGGCTCCTGTAAGCCCCGGTTCGTCACCATTTTATCATCATTCGCGCGAAACGTTTCGCCCTTTGGCAATTATCCTATAAATACTTCTGTATGTCAATACATTTTGGTCAATATATCAGATTTTTTTTACCGATCCGCCCAAGTGCATACGGGAACTCAATACAATATTGATATGTCCGTCATGCTCTAAGCTTCCGTTATTTTCCTTCTTTTCGTTTATCCTCTGCATAAGGATTTCGACACCCTTCTGCCCGAAACGTTCCATTGGCTGCTCCATAACCGTAAGCTCTGTTTTCAATACATTTGAAAGCATGAGATTATCAAAGCCAACGACGGAAATATCCTCGGGATAGCTTACCTGGGCTTCGTTCAATGCCATCACAACACCCAGATTGATGCCGTAGTTTGTGGAAAGAACAGCTGTCGGCCTGTCATGCAGCTTAAGTATCTTATGCATGGCATTGTAGCCGTGCTCCATGCTGTGACTACCGTCAAGCACATACTCCTTACGGATCTCAAGCCCTGCGTTCTCCATGGCGCTCTTAAAGCCCTCATAGCGCTCATGTCCCGTGTATTCCTTCCTTGCACAGATAACGGCTATCTTTTTATGACCGCTTTCGATGAGATAATTCACGGCTCCGGCTGCGGCCTCCCTGTTATTCAGGGTGATACTGTCGAGGGATCTGTCCCTGTACTGCCTGTCCAGAAGCACGACCGGTATATCCGCGGCAAAAGCGGGATTCAGAACGGCAGAGCTTCCGGCAACCGGAAGTGATATTATCCCGTCAACCTTCTTATTCACAAGGAAGCGGATATTCTTCTCCTCCCTGGTCTGGTCATTGGAGGAATCCACAATGAGCATGCCGTAGCCGAGATGTGAGAGCTGCAGCCCTATCTCATGGAGAATGATCCCGTTAAATACGTCGGTCACGTCGAATACGCTGACCCCCACGGTTCTCGTGCTGTTGGTCACAAGACCCCTTGCTATCTCATTCACCTGATAGTGGAGCTTCTCCACTGCAGCCTCTATCTTCTCTTTATTCTTCGGGAGAACGTTGCCGCCGTTTAGGTACTTTGAAATAGTCGCAAGCGACAGCCCCGTTTCATCCCTTATGTCCTTGATCGTAGATGGCATATCACTGTCCTACTATATATCCGTCCTCGTCCCAAAGGTCATGCCAGTCGTTTGCTCCCGGCCACAGGAACACCTGTCCCTTAACGAGACGGTTGTTCTTTTCCATGGTTCCGATAACCTTCATCTCTTCATCCGAGAGAGGATCCTCGGTCACACATTTAAGATTCGCTACATAATTGTGGATGGAGAAGGGAATTGCCATTTCTCCCCTCTGCTGCGCCCACTTTAAGCAGATAAGTGCCGGATGGACACCGTGGTTCTTTGCGATCTCAACTATTTCAGGCTCAGCCATATCGTTTATGTCGGTTTCCACAATATCCCTTTCCGGACGTCTCGGACTTCCGAGAGGCATATAGCCCACCGGCTGGATCTTGTGATCTACAAGGTACTGCATCAGCTCATTCTGCTGGAAGCAGGGATGTATCTCAAGCTCACAGGCTGCGGGAAGCTCATCGAGCTTCGGAAGCACCGCATCCAGCTTCGGGATGGTAAGGTTTGAAATACCTATATTTCTGACAAGACCTTCCTTCTTCAGATCGGCTATCTGTCCGTAGGTATCACAGAACTCCTCTACGGAGAAAGGCTTTGAATCCGGGTTTCTCGAATCCACATCACAGTGGGGTGCATGGTAATTCGGGAAGGGCCAGTGTATATAGTACATATCAACATAGTCCAGCTTCAGGTCGGAAAGGCTCTTTTTCAGCGCCTCCTTAACCTTCCTGTGCATATCGTTCCAGACCTTGGTCATGATGAAAAGCTCTTCTCTCTTCACAACATGCTCGTCCAGAAGCTTTTTCAGTACATTTCCGATAAGATCCTCATTCCCGTAACAGGCTGCACAGTCTACGTTTCTGTAGCCCGCACGTATGGCGCCGTCAACGGCTCCTGCCACATCCTCGGCGCTGACCCTGTCGGATCCGAAGGTGCCTAAACCGATACAGGGTACCTCTTCACCCGTGTAAAATTTCACCTTGGGAACCAGTTCCGGATTAACAAATTCTGACATTCTGTCTCCTCCTTCTTTTCTGACCTGTGATGCAAGGTCCTTCTTATCGCGCTGAGCGTGTCAGCCTTCACTGTCAATGAGTATCTTTCCCTTTACAGCCCCCGGCGTCTTGAACAGCTCAAAGGCATCTTTTATCTTACTTAAGGGGATTTTCTTAAATATAAGCCCCTCGTCATAATTCAGCTTGCCGTTTCCGTAATACTCTCCCGTAAGCTCCCATTCATGCCCCGGGAAGGGTGCCGAATAGCTCATCCAGGAGCCGGTCAGAATGAATTCCTTACGGTTCATATTCTCCCATTCCGAAACGCTGAAGGTCAGATCCTTCGTAGGGGTTCCCACAAAGCACATCTCTGCCTTATTTGCAGCCAGGGCAAATGCCATCTTCATGGTGATGGTATTTCCGGCTGTTTCATATACATAGTCGAAGCCGTGTCCGCCTGTTAATGCCAGAGCCTGCTCCATAAAGTCCTTATCAAGGGTATTTATTCCCTCGTCCGCACCCATTTTCTTTGCAAATTCAAGCTTTTCAGGCACGATATCGAATACCACGATCTTTTTCGCATCGAATACATGCAGCCAGTTCACAAGAAGAACTCCTATGGTTCCGGTTCCGAGGACCGCCACATATTTTCCCGGCTTATAATTCACCCTCTCAAGTCCGTGAAGCGCTATGGTGGTGGGCTCAAAGAGAGCTGCCTGCTCAAAGGGGATATTGTCGGCGATGTGTACCAGATTTGTTTCCGGAACGCATACATACTCCGCAAAGGAGCCCTGCTGTCTGGATCCTATGAAGCTGTAATGCTTGCAAAGGGCATAATTCCCGCTTCTGCAGTCCTCACACTCCATACAGGGCACAAGAGGGATCCCCGCAACCCTGTCTCCGGGCTTGAATTTATCCACGTCGTCTCCGACACTGTCCACGGTTCCCGAAAATTCGTGTCCGATAACATTGGGGTAAAAATGGCAGGCATCGGCGTTTACTCTCGGTACGTCAGAGCCGCAGATCCCTGTGTACTTTACCTTTACCCTGACCTCTCCCGCCTTGGGTTCGGGATCGGGCATGTCCTCATATCTTATGTCATTTGGTGCGTAGATTACTCCTGCTTTCATTGTTTTTCTCCTGTTTGTTTTTATTCTGCTTCTAATAAAGATTCTTCGCTTCTTCACTGTCATCCCGGGCGTCAGTGGAGGATCTTCCAAAACCGCTTACTTACTTCCCGTTCGCTGCATCAGCTCCTTCAGATCTTCATACAGCTCTATATACGTTCTGTAATTCCTGTCATATACCTCTTTATTTGAGGGATCCGGCTCGTGATGTCTCGTGGTGTAGACCGTAAGCCGAACCGCCTCCTCAAAGCTCTTATAAACACCGGTTCCGACTCCCGCAAGTATCGCTGCCCCGAGAGAGGTTTCCGTTCCCGAATGGCAGACGGTTATGGGCTTTCCGGTAACGTCCGATTTGATCTGGGTCCAGATCTTCGCGAGGGATGCGCCTCCCATGGCACGAAGCTCCTTTACCTCTCCGCCGCAGCGTTCCGCGATCTCCAGATTGTGCCTTAAGGCAAAGGCTCCGCCCTCCATTGCGGAACGTATGAAATGGGCCTTTGTCTTTGTGAAATCTATGCCGTACCAGACTCCCTTGGCTTTCGGATCCCATATAGGGGAACGCTCCCCCGCCATATAGGGAAGGAAGACAAGACCGTCAGATCCCGGCGCAACTCCCTCCGCAAGCTCATTAAACTGAGCCACATCGCTTAAATTTCTCTCCTTTTCAAGTGTTCTCTCATAATCTCCGAAATTAGCGGTGATCCAGCGCATCACCCCTGCACCGCCGGTGGTTCCGCCCTGCAGAAGCCATTTATCCGGAACAACGTGGAAGCCAAGTATCAATGCAGGATCAGCGGCATAATGGTCGAGGCAGATACTCATTCCTCCGGCCTGTCCGCCCTGTTCCTGGGTTTCGCCGTTCTTTAATACTCCGGTCCCCAGGGTCCCGCAGGCTGCATCCAGTCCTCCCGCCACAACCGGGGTGCCTTCCTTTAATCCTGTGAGAGCCGCTGCTTCCCGTGTGACTTGCCCTACCACCTTGTGACAGGGAACTATTTCCGGAAGGAATTCCTCCGGAATATCCATCTCCCGCGCCATGTCTGCATCCCATTTCCCCTTCCTCATATCAAAGCAGGAAAGACCATAGCCCTGGGAAATATCGTGTGTCACGGCTCCGGTCAAGCGGTATACTATAAAGCTGTTTGACTGCAGGATATACCTGATATTCTTATAAACATCGGGGAATTCCCTCTTATACCATATGATCTTTGCAGTGGTGTAGCTGGGCTGCAGGCTGTTCCCCGACAGCTCGAATATCCTGTCTCCGAGACGCTCGCGAAGCTCCCTGCAGATATCCTCTGATCTGGTATCCATCCAGATCGGGGTATTCATAAGGCATTTCCCGTCCTTGTCAACGGCGATCGCTGACCAGCTTTGTCCGTCGGTACCTACACCCGCTATATCCGACGGATCTATCCCACTCTTCTCTATTATCTTTTTGGTGCTTTCGGCCACTGCATTCCACCATTCGTCCGGGTTCTGCTCCGCCCAGCCCTCGTGTGGATAATAAACCTGATATTCTCCCGTTTCCGTGGCAGCCACGTTGCCTTCCTTATCAAAGAGGACGATCTTGCAGGAGCTTGTTCCTATGTCTATTCCAAGAAGATATTCAGCCATTCATGCCTCTCAGTCCTTCACGCCTTGCCGTCGCAGCCGCAAACCTTTATCCTGTATTCCACCTGTGCTTTTACCGCTTTCATTGCGGCTTCCCCGATCTTCTTCGGGTCGATTATGGAATCGTCCTGAGCGAGAAGCTCCCTTGTAGCCTTAAGGTACGCCTGCCTGAGCTCCGTCGCGAAATTGACCTTGCACATCCCGCGCTTCACACAGTCGTGCACATCTTCATCGGAAAGTCCCGAGGATCCGTGAAGCACCAGAGGGATACTTACTACCTCTTTTACTTCACTTATCCTTTTTGTATTTAAGACCGGCTTCTCCTTATAAACACCGTGCGCCGTTCCGATCCCTATTGCCAGTGAATCCACCCTTGTTTCTTCAACGAAACGTTTTGCTTCATCGGGATCGGTATATACAGATTCCTTTGACTCCGTATCGTCTTCCTTGCCTCCCACCTTGCCGAGTTCGGCTTCAACAGGTATCCCGCAGGCCCGTCCCACATCGGCAACACTCTTTGACAGCGCGATATTGGCATCCAGCTCAAGCTTCGAGCCGTCTATCATGACAGAGCCGTAACCCACCTTAATGGCTTTCACCGCCATATCAAAGCTGGCACCGTGGTCAAGGTGAAGACAGACCGGAACGCTTACCTTTTCCGCCTCCGCCCTTGTAATGGCGGCAAAGGTCTCAAGGGTACCGTATTTAACCGTACTGGGAGTGGTCTGTATCATTACCGGAGCTTTTAATTCCTCCGCAGCGGCTATAATAGCCTTTATCATCTCCATGTTTTCCGCATTGAAGGCTCCTACGGCATAGCCGCCCTTCTGTGCCTTCTCAAGCATTTCATATGATGTCGTATACATTTATTCTCCTTAGGATCTGTTCATAAATAAATCTTTACATTTGACTTGTCCAGTCGTCCATCTGCTTCATCAGAAAGCCTTGCCGTAGCCCGGAATCAGTAAGCCGCGTATTCGTAATCTCTCATGTACTCAGCCGCACCTGCCATGGCAAGCTCCTTCGGGTCATTCTTCAGCTCTCCCCTTAAGATCCTGTCATACTGCTTCGGCATATACTGATGGAGGATATTCATCGCAACCGGATATTTCCTTAAGTTTTCAAAGAGCTTTTCTATAGCCTTCTCCTGCTCCTCTCCTCCTATGTAATACCTTGCACGGTCGGAATAGCTGTATTTCCTCGCAAGTGCCTGCTGCTTCTCATTTCCGTGGTAGTGCTTCTTCCAGTTATCCGGATTTTCTACCATGGCCTTTTCCAGAACCTCCATGAAATGAGCCTGCTCCGCTTCCGGAACGATCTCCTTTTCAATCATGGAAAGTGAGAACAGGGCCTCCCTCAGCCCAAAGGTAAGTGCCGGACCGACCTTCAGTATGGCGATGCCGTCCTCCACCATCTTCTTTAAGCACTCAGGGGTCTGGTAATCGGTGGAATGACCCTCGAAAACTATATCCGGATAATCCTTAAGCTTTCCGCAGAGATCAGCCGCATTATCCCTGTCATAGTAGAATACCTGCTCATCACCGAATTCCACACCGGGCTGTACCACAACCGCGATCACATCCTTAAAGGCATCTCCCACTCCGGCCTTTTCAAAGCAGGCCTTATAGGTATCAACCGTATCGGCAAAGGCCTCCTTCTTCGTAACGGCAAGGGAGTCCTCCTCTTCCTGGGATCCTCCGGGGATCGGAACCTCAGAGCCTATGATAAATACAGGTCTCAGGGCATCCGGCTTTTCCGCCTTCAGATCCTCATAGGCCTTCATGCAAACCTTGTAAAGCCGCACTCCTCTTTCCGCGATCACCTCGGTGGAAAGCATCCCCTCGGGATCATCCGCAACCTTCATGCTGGTATCAAGGTGTATCTTAGTGAATCCGGCTCTGGTGTAGGCGTATACCAGATCCTCAGAGTTTTTCATGGCTTCCTCTTCCGGCAGATTCTGCCAGGTGAGAGGTCCCAGGTGGTCCCCGCCAAGTATCAGCATATCCTCCGAAACACCGAGGTTCTCCGCCATATCCTTTACATATTTATAAAAATCAGCGGGCTTCATTCCCGTATATCCGCCGAACTGGTTTACCTGGTTCGCAGTGGCTTCTATAAGGACCTGTTTCCCCGTTTCCTTTGCCCTCAGAAGGGCTGCCTCGAGAACAAGCTTATTTGCCGTGCAATATGAGGGTATTCCCGTAAGATCACCCTTTTTCCTGTTTTCTATCATTTCCCGTAAGGGGTGCTGCTTTCCCATTTCTCTTCCTGTGCTTCCTTTCATTTACTCCGCGTCAACCACAACGCCCTTCTGGAGCATAACATTTGCATAAACCGCAGATTCTCCGCTTGCCACTACACAGAAGGCCTTTTTCTGAACCTCCTCGTAGAACTTGAATCTCTCTATGTGGCCGATGGCTTTTTCGCCTCTCTCGTCATGCTTTGCAACTATGCGCGCATACTCATCCCAGATAGGAGTCTGGATCTTGCCCACATCCTCAGGCATAAGCTCCATAAGATTAACGGGATGCTCCACGTAAGTATCCAGAGGCATTACCGTAAGGATCGCATCCAGAAGCTCGGGTACTCCGTGTCCGTCAGCCCTTATGACTATCGCATCCTTTCCCATTGTCTCGGAAGGGAAATTACCGTCTCCGATAACGATCACATCACTGTGACCCATTTCATTAAGTACCATCAGAAGTTCGGGTGAAAGAATCTTTGGAATACCTTTTAGCATAATGTCCTCCTGTCAAAAACTGTTTCTGCCCGCAGGTTTTTCAGCCTGTCCGGGCGTTTGCTGTATTAACGTTTCGCCCTCTAACTATCGGCTATATATTTGTATACGGCTCGTTATTTGCGCGAAACGTTTCGTTCGAAAAACATTATAAGCACATTTTTTATAAATAGCAATAGGGAATTTGAAAATAAGATTACTTTAATTCTTTGACGCGGTTTTCGATATTCTGCTTGAAGTTTATGACCTCATGATCATATTCCTGCTCCATAAGAGGGGATGAGATGATAAAGTCTGCGCTGGCACGGTTTGCGGCAAACGGTACATCGTAAACCTGGGCGATCCTCATAAGGGCTTTGACATCCGGATCATGCGGCGCAGCCGTAAGCGGATCAGAAAAAAAGATCACTATGTCGATCTTGCCTTCCACGATCCTCGCCCCTATCTGCTGGTCTCCTCCCAAAGGGCCGCTGTTATAAGCCTTGACGGGAAGGTCTGTTGCATCTGTTATCATCCTTGCCGTGGTTCCGGTCCCGCAGAGGAAGTGCTTCTTTAACTTCTCCGAATGCTCCCTGCACCAGTCGATAAGCTGTGCCTTCTTTCCGTCATGGGCTATAAGCGCAATATTCTTCTGTTTTCTAAGTGTTAATTCCAGTGTTTCCATACCGCTCCTTTCTCCTTGCGGCACTCTTTGCCGCAGCAAGCGTTTCTCTCTTTCCTGATTTTATCGTGGATACTATAATACAATCTTTTAATTTTTGCAATAATAGGGTAAAATCCAGTCCGGATAACAACTGACGGAAAGGAGCGACATAGACAAAATATGACCGAAGAATTAAATAGAAAATATGACAAACTGAGGGAGATAATCCGTAAAACAGGTTCCCTTGCCGTGGCTTTTTCCGGCGGGGTGGATTCCTGTCTCCTTATCACTGCGGCTTATGAGGTATTGGGAGATAAGGCTGTCGCTGTGACTGCGGTTGACGCGGCCTTTCCGGAAAGGGAGCTGGAGGATGCGCGGAAGTTCTGCAGGGATCTCGGAGTTAAACATATTGTGAGAAGGGTCGATCCCCTTACGGAAGAAAACTACAGGAATAACCGTCCCGACCGCTGCTATTACTGCAAGCGCCTGATCTTTTCCGATATCATCAGTGTGGCGAAGGAAAACAATATCACCACCGTGGCCGAGGGCTCGAATATGGATGATAACGGCGACTACAGACCGGGACTCCGCGCCATCAGCGAGCTTTCGGTTAAAAGCCCCTTAAGAGAAGCCGGGCTATATAAGGAAGACATACGGAATATCGCAAAGGAGCTCGGTATTTCCACCTGGAATAAGCCCGCCTATGCCTGTCTCGCCAGCAGATTCGTTTACGGAGAAGAGATAACGGAGGAAAAGCTCCGCAAAATAGACAGGGCGGAGCAGTTCCTTATTGAAAACGGCTTTCTGAATGAAAGAGTCCGTATCCACGGCAATATGGCAAGAATAGAGGTTCCGCCAGCCGATATCCCGCGCCTCGCAGCTGACGGTATCCGTGAAAGGGTAAATGACGAATTCAGAAGGATCGGTTTCTCCTATGTGGCTCTTGATATGCAGGGCTACCGCACGGGAAGCATGAATGAGACCCTGTAGGCTTTATCTTTTAAAGGCGCAGCATTTCCCGAATAATACGAAAAACACTGCGCCTCATCTTATTCATCGCTGAATTTCAGCAAAATTCGTATCTGTCCAGAACCCCCTGGCTTCTGAACAGATATTGCGCATTCGGCTAATTAAATCGTGCTTCGCACGATGAGCCGAATGCCTAAATGCCAAGGCTTTCATACGCCCTCAGCAGCAAGTGCTTCGGGCTGTTCTGAATAGTTACCAAAATTCTTATTTATAAGCCTTGTACATAGGACCGAAGTTTGCGCAGGCTCTGTAGTCGGCAGCCTCCTTATCCTTTGTTCCGAAAGCGCCCCAGGCTGCGGGACGGTAGATCTTCTCATCAGGAACATTGTGCATTGCAACGGGGATACGGAGCATGGATGCAAGGGTTATAAGGTCTGCTCCCACGTGTCCGTATACGGAAGCACCATGGTTTGCACCCCAGGCTCTCATTACCTCATAAGCACTCTTGAAGACCGATCCCTCCTTGCCGTCACATCTCGGTGCGAACCAGGTGCAGGGCCAGGTGTAGTCTGTCCTCTTCCACAGGGTATCCGTTACCTCTGCGGGAAGCTTCACTGTCCATCCCTCTGCGATCTGGAAGAAGGGTCCAAGACCCTTCACAAGGTTCAGACGTACCATTGTTATCGGCATCTCCGCATCGGTAAGGAACCTTGAGGAGTATCCGCCTCCCCTGAAGTAACCGTTATCTGCAGGGTTCCAGGTTGTTGCCTCCAGCATCTTCTTCTGGTCATCATCTGTTAAATTCCAGAATTCCTTTACAACATTCCTTCCGTCCTTATCAACGGATGCTCCGGAATAGTCAAGTGCTGACGCGCCGGAATTTATAAGGTGCAGAAATCCGTCGGCATCCTTTGCGTGTCCCTCGATATCATAGCCCGTAACCCTCTTTACGGAATCTCCGCTCCAGTAGGTACGAACATCCGAGAAAATGGAAGCCATTCCGGTAAGCTGCTTTTCAAGGAGCATGCATACCCCGTTAAGCACATCATTCTCGGTTGCGAGGACATAGGGTTCCCTTGCTCCGTCATAGTCGAAGGAGGTGGAAAGGAAGGCCTCGGGATAATCGCAGTTTGGCCAGTGGTCGGTCCACTGTCTCTGTCCCTGGAAACCGCCTGCAATGGCATTGTGGCCGAGAGCTTCCTCCTCAAATGCCTGCTTTCCTGCGGTAGCGTTCTTGTCGGCGAGCTTCGCATTGCCCCTCATCAGATCCTTAATGATGATATACATCTTTACAGTGAATTCCCACTGCTCATCCTTGGTCTTTCTGTCCTTCTGTATCCAGTCGGGATTCTTGTCAAAGCCCTCGGGACAGTATTTCTTTGTCCATTCAAGCGCTCTCTTAAACTCTTCCTCGTCGTAAATGCCTTCGTCCATACGGCGGATGATCTCTACCTCGTCAACGGATTCTACTCTCATCCCAAGGTATGACTCCATGAAATCCTGATCCATTATCGAGCCGCCGATACCCATCGTAACGGAACCGATCTGAAGGTATGAAAGCCCGCGGATGGAGGCTGCTGCCACTGCGGCACGCCCGAAACGGAGAAGCATCTCCTTAACGTCATCGGGAATATTCTCATCATCAGCATCCTGAACGTCCTTACCGTACATTCCGAAGGCGGGAAGTCCCTTCTGTGCGTGGGTTGCAAGTACGGAAGCAAGATAAACCGCTCCCGGTCTCTCCGTGGCATTCAGTCCCCATACGCCCTTTATGGTATTCGGATCCATATCCATGGTCTCTGATCCGTAGCACCAGCAGGGTGTAACGGAAAGGGTTATCTCCACTCCCTCTTTTTTGAACTGCTCTGCACAGAGAGCACTCTCACGGACACGTCCGATGGTTGTATCGGAGATCACAACCTTCACCGGTGTTCCGTCAGCGTATTTCAGATTGTCCTCATAAAGCTTTTTTGCCCGCTTTGCCATGCTCATGGTCTGCTCTTCAAGGGAACCTCTTACATCGAGGGGACCCTTTCTGCCGTCGATAATGGGACGGATTCCGATAACGGGATGTCCTCCTATGAGTTTTCTTTCATCTGCCATATTTGTTGATATCTCCTTTCTTTCCGGCTGTATCATTGCAGCCTGATCACTGTTTTTTTCGCCCCGTCCATCGTTAAGACGAAACGTTTCGTTCTTCTCTATGTTTATTATAATACAACAGAGTTTCAAAAAAAGAAAGAGGATATTTTATTTGTTGGAATAATGATATAATCACTGTGAGATAGCTGTTATTTGTTTCTGTGAAAGGAAGAGCTATGAAAGGAGCCGAGATCAAGACTGATTATCAGTTGAAAGTGATCCTTCAGCTGATCATTGATAAACTTAATAACTGTAAAACCATTGAAGAATATGAAGAAGCAAAAAAAGAGATCGAACGCATGAAGAATGATAAGAGATCTATTTTTTGTCAAGAATAAGCTCCACAGGGCAGTGGTCGGAGCCGAAGATATCCGTGTGGATCTTTGCATCCCTAAGATACGGCTTCAGAATTTCCGAGATCGGGAAGTAGTCTATACGCCAGCCTGCATTGTTCTTCCGTGCGTTAGCGCGGTAGGACCACCAGGAATAGACTCCCGTAAGCTCCGGATTTAAAAATCTGAAGCTGTCGATCAGATGTCCGTCCCGAAGGAGCACTGTCATCTTCTCCCTTTCCTCATCCGTAAAGCCCGCGTTCCTGTGGTTTGTCGCCGGATTCTTAAGGTCTATCTCCTGATGAGCCACGTTCATATCCCCGCAGATAATCACCGGCTTTTTCTTCTGTAGATCATTGATATAGCGTAAGAATGCATCCTCCCAGTCCATCCTGTCGTCGAGACGGAGAAGCTCCTGCTTGGAATTCGGAGTATAAACCGTTATCAGATAATAAGGCTCGAATTCTAGGCAGATAATCCTGCCCTCCTTATCCTCCTTATAATCATCCATACCGAGTGTGACTGCGGAAGGCTTTACCCTCGTGAAAACCGCAGTGCCGGAATATCCCTTTTTCTCGGCATAATTCCAGAACTGCTCATATGAATCGGGGATATCCAGCTCTATCTGCCCTGCCTGCAGCTTTGTCTCCTGCAGGCAGAATACATCCGCATCAAGCGCCTGAAACGCTTCGCCAAAATTACCCTTGCCTACACAGGCCCTTAATCCGTTTACATTCCAGGAAATGAATTTCATGAAGCATTGACCTTTTCAAAGGTGGCCTTCATACTGTCCGAAGGCTCCGGTGTTATAAGGGACACGATCACATTGACTATAAGCGCAGCTGCAAAGGCGGGTAAAAGCTCATAGATCGCAAAGGCACCGCCAAGGGGCGCGATCAGGAATTTCCAGAAAAATACCATGGCGCCTCCGACTATCATTCCTGCCGTGGCTCCTGCCCTGTTTCCCCTCTTCCAGAACATTGCGATAAGCATTACGGGTCCGAAGGCCGCACCAAAGCCCGCCCAGGCAAAGGATATTACCCTGAACACGCTGCTGTCCGGATTCCAGGCAAGGAAGACCGCGATTATTGCAATAACACAGACCGTGGCTCTGGCTATGACCATGGAGGTCTCCTTCTTCATCTTTATCCCAAGGAAGTCCTTTAAGAGATCCTCAGACATACTGCTGGAGGCCGCAAGGAGCTGCGAATCCGCGGTTGACATGGTCGCTGCAAGGATACCCGCCATTACTATTCCGGCTATGATCGAGAATCCAATTCCGAATCTGCTCATAAGCTCCGCAGTCTTTATGATAACCGTCTCCGAATCGGCACTTGTGCTGAGAACCGGTATCTTACCCACTACCGAAAGACTGTTTCCGATGATACCGATAAACACCGCAACTGCCATTGATACCACTACCCATACGGCTGCGATACGACGTGAGACCTTGATCTCCTCAGGATCACGTATGGCCATAAATCTAAGAAGAATATGCGGCATCCCGAAATATCCGAGTCCCCAGGCGAGGGTTGAAACTATTGACAGAAATCCGAAGCTTCCCGCCGCTCCCGTGGCGGGATCATAGCCCCTGGTAAGATCAAGGTAGCCCGGAAGTGAAGCCGCATTATCCATCACCACTCCGATACCGCCGGCCTGATTTATTCCAAAGATCACTATGAAGATAAGCGCCGCGGTCATAACTATGGACTGGATGAGATCCGTAGTTGATACCGCGAGGAACCCTCCCAGTACCGTATATCCTATGATGACTACGGCTCCGACTATCATGGATGCATGGTAATCCCAGCCGAAAAGACTGTTAAACAGCGTTCCCACGGCCTTGAAGCCCGAAGCCGTATAGGGGATAAAGAATATCAGAATTACCAGAGCTGCGATAAGTGACAGTATGTGTCTCCTGTCTTCATATCTTCTCGAAAAGAAATCCGGTACTGTACTGGCTCCAAGCTCCTCGGAATAGACCCTGAGCCTCCGTGCCACCAAGAGGAAGTTGAGATAGGTTCCGACCGCAAGGCCGATAACCGTCCATCCCACCTCCGCAACTCCGCAGAGATATGCGAGTCCCGGAAGCCCCATTAAAAGATATGAGCTCATATCCGAAGCCTCCGCACTCATTGCGGTAACAACCGGATGCAGAGCTCTTCCGCCCAGATAAAAATTCTCCGTATCTCCTGCGCTGCCCTTTCTGCTGTAGTAGACTCCGATATAGATCGTGAGCACCAGATAGCAGATAATGGCCAGCAAAACGCAAATACTCGATCCTGTCATTTCTCCAATCCTCTCCTAGTTATGCTTATTTTGTAACTATTCAGTACAGCCCGAAGCACCTGCTGCTGAGGGCGTATGAAAACCTTGGCATTTTGGCATTCGGCCCATCGCACGAAGTGCGATTTTTATTGGCCGAATGTGCCGTATCTATTCAGAATCCGGAGGGTTCTGAATAGATACCTTATTTTATTGTCTTTATAACCTGGCGGGCGATGGACAATTCCTCATCTGTAGGGATCCTGTAAACCTGAACCCCTGAATCCTCTGAGGATATCATCATCGCTCCCTTCACATTATTATTCTTTTCCTCATCAAGCTTTACTCCGAGAGCGCCGAGACGGTCACACACAAGCTTGCGGACAAGATAGCTGTTTTCTCCGATACCCGCCGTAAAGGTTATGGCATCCACCCCTCCAAGAACAACAAAGTAGGAGCCTATAAACTTTGATATGGAATAGGAGAGCTTATTTAAGGCTCTCTTTGCATCCGGATTTCCCCTGTCATATTCCTCCGTCAGATCCCGGACATCCGATGAAAGCCGGTCGGATACGCCGTAAAGCCCCGACTGGGTATTCAGGATATCCATAACCTCCTGGACGGATTTACTCTCCTCCTTGGCAATGTAATTCACTATCTCGGGATCGATACCGCCGGACCGGGTCCCCATAATGACCCCCGCAAGAGGCGTGAAGCCCATTGAGGTATCCATGGACTTCCCTCCCTTAACCGCACAGATGGATGCACCGTTTCCGAGGTGGCAGGTGATTATCCTGGTGTCCTTTATATCCTTTCCCATCATTTTCGCGGTCTCACCGGCCACATATTCGTGACTCATACCATGAAAGCCATACTTTCTCACCCTGTCTTTTTGGTAGTATTCGTAGGGTATGCCGTAAAGATAGGCTTCCTCCGGCATTGTCTGGTGAAAGGCGGTATCAAACACCCCCACCATCCTCGTATCAGGCATATACTTCATACAAGCCCTGATACCGAGCAGGTTAACGGGATTGTGTATAGGTGCCAGATGTGAACATTCTTCTATCTCGCTTATCACATGGTCATCGATGATGACCGGATGCGCGAACTTGTCTCCTCCATGAACTATCCTGTGTCCTACCGCGTCTATCTCATCAAGGCTCTTTATTACACCGCGGTCCTTGTCGGTAATGGCATGGATAAGATGCTTCACCGCTTCATAATGATCCGGTATGATCATATCAGCAGCTTCCTTTTCGCCTTCTCCGGGAATATAGGTGAATCTTCCCTTTTCCTCACCTATCCTTTCAAAAAGCCCTCTTGCCAGGACTTCCTCCGTATCCGTATTGATGAGACGGAATTTCAGAGATGAGCTTCCGCAGTTTATTACCAGTACTTTCAAATGCTTCCTCCTGTTAATAAGATACTTCCTGTTGCTTCGTAACCCCTTGCCTTGGCATATCCTGCATCTGCCGGTGCATGATATGCGTCTCTTCGCTCAGGATGACAATGTATTCTGCAATTTAAATCCCGTGCCGGTAAAGAGCGCTATGTCCCTTCCAGTTTCGTCCTTCACCTCCACATTTATGATAGTTGAAGTTTTTCCGCTCTTTCTGCAGGAAGCGGAGGCTATAAGCCTCTTTCCTTTTGGAGAGGACAGATAGTTCATGCTTACCTGCTGTGCCACCGTAGGCTTATGGATATTATTCGCAAGAACCGCAAAGGCAAAATCCGCAAGAGAAAAGATCACACCTCCCATTATGCCCCCGTTGGCGTTTTTATGGCTGTCGGTAAGAGTCATGCTGCATACGGACAAGCCTTCATCCATTTCATCTATGACCATTCCGTTTTCCGTAGCGAAACGGTCTCCCTTAAAATATTCCCTTGCTTCCTCAAGATCCTTAAATGTACCCATACCGGCTTCCCTTATGCTTTTTTCGTAGATCTCACAAACATCAAAATCATCGTATAATGGCGAATGCCATGGTCCCGATATAGCAGAGCACCATAAAAGCGCCCTCTAAGCGGGTCAACCTGCGTCCCGTAGAGCAGAAGATCCAGGTGATAAGACTTATCCCGATAAGGATCAGAAGGTCATAGATGGATGCAACATTTGCGCTGACAGGATGAATGGAGCAGGAAACTCCGAGAATAAACATTATATTAAAGATATTTGAACCTACAGCGTTTCCGACTGCGAGTGAGGTCTCACCCTTACCCGCTGCCACAAGGGACGTGACAAGCTCCGGAAGAGAAGTCCCGACCGCCACAACTGTGAGTCCGATAAGCGTTTCCGACAGTCCAAGGCTCCTGGCAATGTTCTGGGCACTGAAGACCACTCCCTGGCCGCCTGCAACGATCAAAGCTATACCAAAGATTATCATAATAATGCTCTTTAATATACTGATCTTCTCCGAGCCTTCCTCCTGTTCCGGATTCTTCCCGGCTTCTATGACAAGAAATGCGAGATAGACCACAAAACCCGCAAGCAGCAAAAGAGCCGCCGGTCTGACCAGTGTTCCGGTATTTTCAAGCATTCCCATTGATGTGAATTTAAATGGCAGAACCCCGATCCCCGTTACGATCAGCACAAAGACCGAAGCCACGATGGACACGGGAAAATCCCTCTTTATCACGCTATCCTCCACAGGGAGGGAGCGTATACAGGCACCGATACCCAGAACCATCAGAGCATTGAAAAGATTGGATCCGATAACATTACTTAAGGCGATCTCATTGGAGCCCCGAATCGCAGCCGCAGTACTTACCGCAAGCTCCGGTGCGCTGGTTCCGAGTGCGACCACCGTCAGTCCTATCACAAGACCCGAGACATGGAATATTTTGGCAATTCCGGTGCTTCCGTCCACAAAGATATCCGCACCCTTAATAAGCGCGACGAAGGAGGCTATCAATAAAACTATGTATAAAAGCATCATTTAGGCATTGTACCCTAAAAAGGACATACTTTGCAACCGGAACTTTACCTCATAGAACATTCTCCTTATATTTCCGCGGATCCTTTAATATTGAGCAGTCAAATATCATACATCGACAAATTCCTCTCTGGAAAGTCTGCGTTTTGCATCGGGATGACTGTCATAATACTCCTTCTTGTCCTGATACATCCGTTCATCTGCGAGACGCAGCGCTGTCCGGACATCATGTGAGTTTTCCATCACACAGCCTCCGAGCGAGAAGGAAACGCCCTTATACTTTTTCGATCCCTCCCTGATCTCTTCGATCTTTTCATTCATCTCACTTTCGGTCATTCCCTTGACAATGACTGCGAACTCATCCCCTCCCGCTCTGAAAATTTGAGAAATGTCAAATATCTCGAGCAGAGTGGCTGCCGCATTGCGGATAAGCTCGTCTCCCGCATCATGTCCGACCTCATCATTCACTGTCTTCAATCCGTTAAGGTCCGCAAAAATAACGGCAACACATTCCGGCGCTTCATCTTCTCCGGTATCCATGCTGTCAACAAGATTATTCATCTCATTACGGTTCATGACTCCGGTAAGCATATCCCTTGAACTAAGTATCCTGAGCCTGTCTATCAACAGGTAGCTTCCGATCTCGGAACCGAGAATGAAGGTTGTAAGCTCCAGAGTCTCCTTTATCTTTACCGTATCCTCCGCGTTGAAATTTATAACCCAGATATAACCGAGAAGCTCTCCCTGGAAGCGGAGCGGAAACAGGACTATATTTTTTCCTCCTGCGGATGTGATGGAATCATACCATATGGGATTACGCTCCTTCACAACCTCCATATCCTGTTCATTCTTTGCTATGAGACAGTTACTGCCTGCGATCACGGTCTGCTCCCAGGAATCTGCTATGGCAAAAAAACCATCGTAAAGATAATCTTCCATTGAAACAAGCTTTGTATCATCTGACAGAGCTTCACTGAGCACCTCACAGGTCTGTGCTTTTTTATCTATCAGCAGCACACAGCAGATCTCTGCATCGCAGATACTCCTGATATCCTCAATAACATCCTTCAAAGCAGGCTTAAAATCCGTTGCTCCCCTGAGCTTCAAGCCTGTCTGAAGAACTGCGGACGCAAGCCCTCCGGAGATGTCCGACATATTTTCGGTGTCCGCTTCGGCATTGATCTCCATGGTGTATGTGCAGTAACAGATATTCCCGTCATCACACTCAAGGGGAAGAAAGGTCATATTGAACCACACATCCATGCGGTCAGGATGGGCATAGGAATGCAGGCACTTTTTCAATACCGCAGAGCGATAGCAGTAATCCTCGAAATTCAGATCCCTCGTAATATAATCGGTGTATTCGCTGTTAGGGATAAAGGTATTATTCAGCATGGTCGTTCCCGGAACAGGCTGCTCCACGCTGGCTATATACGCTTTGTTTCCTGTAACCAGACGGATCTTCCCGTACCTTCCGCCTTCCAGCTTTTCTACCGACACCACACAGGTCATTGCGGCAAAACCGTCACATATCGCCTGAAAATCCATATGATTCCCCTCTATATCCCTTGATCACTCTGAGAGCTGCTTAATAGTATCACCGTATTTCTCATACAGCCCGTAAAGCTTTGCCATGTCCTCGTCACTGACCTTATCCTTCATGGCATCTGCGGTTGCTTTTACATCTCCGCCGTTATTTTTGTATATCTCCAGAGCCTCCGCCAAAAGCCCCTGATCGGCATAGTGGTTTATGATAATATCAACTTCCTTTGCGTCTTCCTCTGACATCTGCCCCTTTATTTCATCAAGGGTTTTGTCCGTTCCTGTCTCTTTCTGAATGATCGTTTCCACAGCTTTTTTCGTAACCTCGCGGTTTACCTTCTGTGTAACGGGATTGGAATTCACCCCGTTTCCGGTGATCACCATGAACGCAAGAAGCGCAACCGACAGCAGAACCGCGGCAATTATTATCAATAACAAAAAACCCGTACTCGATCCCTTTTTATTTCTTCCCGACATGATCTAACAGGCAGCCCTTTCTATTGATCCGATAAAAGAAATTTAACCAGCGCTTTTGAGTATTCCGGTATATCGGGCGGCCTTCTTGCGGAAATGATATTCCCGTCCACGACACAGGCCTCATCAAACCAGGATGCACCGGCATTTTCCATATCATCCTTTATTCCCGGGGTGCTGGTGACCCTTCTGCCCTTCAGTATCCCTGCTGAACAGAGCACCCATCCCGCATGGCAGATCTCACCGATAAGCTTATTTCCCTCGTCCATTTTCCTGACGATATTCAGAATCTCTGGAAAACGCCTGAGCTTGTCCGGAGCCCATCCGCCGGGAACAAGAACGCCGTCATAATCATCCGGATCCACATCCTTAAAGGAAAGCTCCACTTCACAGGGCACTCCGTATTTCCCGTGGTATTTTCCGGGCTTTTCCGCCACGAGATCAACCCTTATCCCCTCTTCGCGGAGCCTCATCACAGGGCACCAAAGCTCCAGATCCTCAAAATCATCACTTACCAGTTGTAATACTTTTTTCATAAAGACTTCTCCGTAACAGGCTTCGGACTTCAAAAGTCCGGCTTTCGGTTAAATATGGTTGCAAAGCTAAATATTTTGATGTACAATACTACTTGCTTTCGCTAAAACAGGGTTTATCCTGTGTCCGTAGCTCAGCTGGATAGAGCAACGGCCTTCTAAGCCGTAGGTCCAGGGTTCGAATCCCTGCGGGCACATTCAATCATCTGATTGATATGGTGGAATTGGCGCAGTTGGTTAGCGCGCCAGATTGTGGTTCTGGAGATCAAGGGTTCGAGTCCCTTATTCCACCCTCGGCAGCAGGCGGCCGCACCGCTTTCGATGCCAAAAAGCCTT
>JAFTEC010000129.1 GCA_017453865.1 Lachnospiraceae bacterium | reverse complement strand
GATCGACATATTCTCAAAGGAACCGCCGGTAAAGGCATTGAAAAATCCGAAATTGTCCCCTGTCAGGTTTGCAAACCACTGGGAGAAGTATTCACGGTTCACACCCGGTATCGGAAGCTGACAGCCAAGCCTTATAAGAAACAGTATCAATAATGTGTATAAGATCCTGTTCCTGATATCCTTGATCTTAAAGGCATTCCGTACTGATTCAAGCATCAGATCACCTCAGCTTTCCCACCTGCAGCCTCAATTTTTGTCTTAGCTGTCTCAGAAAATGCGTTTGCCTTAACAGTCAGCTTCTTTGTTATCTCTCCGTTGCCGAGTATCTTGAGTCCGTCATAGGTATCCTTTATGATGCCTCTTTCGATGAGATCCTCGCTTACAACTGTGTCGCCGTCCTCATAATAATGCTCAAGAGTGCTCAAGTTTATGGCAACAATATTCTTCCTGTTGATATTCTTGAATCCGCGCTTGGGGATCCTTCTGTAAAGGGGCATCTGTCCGCCCTCGAATCCGATCCTCGGTGCTCCTGAACGTGCCTTCTGACCCTTATGTCCGTAGCCTGCGGTCTTGCCGTTTCCTGAAGCATGTCCGCGTCCCTTACGGAAATTATTCTTATGCTTGGCACAGGGAGCAGGTTTTAAGTTATTTAATTCCATTTATATTTCCTCCACTTTTACCATGTGCTTCACTGCATTGCACATGCCGCGTACTGCTTCATTATCCGGCAGCTCAACGAATTTGTTTGTCCTCCGGAGTCCCATAGCCTCAACTGTAGCCTTGTGCTTCGGAATGGCACCTATAGGGGATTTTATAAGTGTTACCTTTAATTTTCCTGACATTTTGACTGCCTCCTTAAGCCATTACTTCTTCTACGGTCTTTCCGCGGAGTCTGGCCACCTCTTCAGGTGTCTTTATCTGGGAAAGCGCGTTGATGGCTGCAAGAACCACGTTCTGCTTGTTATTTGATCCCAGCGACTTTGTACGGATATTCCTGATCCCTGCAAGCTCGCAGACTATACGTGCAGGACCTCCTGCGATGATACCCGTTCCTTCGGGAGCCTTCTTCAGGAGAATGGATGCTCCGCCGAATTTTCCGATATAGTCATAGGTAATGGATCCGTTATCATCTATCGCTACGTCTATAAGCTTCTTCGCCGCGTCTTCCTTGCCCTTGCGGATAGCCTCGGGAATTTCCGTTGCCTTTCCGAGTCCGACACCAACGTGTCCGTTACGGTCGCCCAGAACCACAAGTGCCGTGAAACGCATATTACGTCCGCCCTTTACAACCTTGGTGACCCTTTTTATGGTTACCACCTTATCTTCCAGCTCAAGGCTGTTTGCATCAATAATGCTGTGCTTCATTAGATTTTTCTCCTTCCTTAGAATTTGAGTCCCTCTTCTCTGGCAGCATCTGCAAGAGCCTTAACCTTGCCCTGGTAGATAAAGCCGCCTCTGTCGAAGACAACTTCCTTGATGCCTTTGTCCAATGTTCTCTTTGCGATAACCGTTCCAAGGTACTTTGCAGCCTCCACGTCATCCGTGTACTTGAGTTCGCTTCTCACAGCCTTCTCGGTTGTGGATGCCGCAACCAGCGTATTTGCCGTATCGTCATCTATAACCTGTGCATACATATGCTTATTGCTTCTGAATACCGAGAGCCTGGGCCTTGTTGAAGTACCACTCAGAGTCTTCCGTATCTTCATATGTTTTTTTGCACGAACGTCTGATCTCTTTTTCTTACTGACCATTCCAAGTGTCCTCCTTAATTACTTCTTACCGGCCTTGCCGACCTTACGTCTGATTCTCTCGTCTGTATACTTGATTCCCTTACCCTTATAAGGCTCAGGCTTCTTCTTTTCCCTGATGACAGCTGCATACTGTCCGACCTTTTCCTTATCGATACCGCTTACCTCGATCTTGTTGTCGGTAACCTTTGTCTCGATACCTTCAGGGTCCTCCATCTCTACGGGATGTGAATAGCCGAGGGTAAGTGTAAGCTTCTTGCCCTGCTTTGCAGCCCTGTAGCCGACACCGTTTATCTCCAGTGTCTTTGTGTATCCCTCCGTAACACCTACGACCATATTGTTGATAAGTGCCCTTGTGAGACCGTGAAGAGCTCTTGTTTCCTTCTCGTCATTGGGACGCTCAACCTTTAATTCGCCATTCTCCTGCTTTATTGTAACAACAGAGGGAAGGGTTCTTGATAAGGTTCCCTTCGGTCCCTTTACAGTCACCTTGTTATTTTCTGCTACCTCAACGGTCACTCCGCCGGGGATCGCGATAGGCATTTTTCCGATTCGTGACATGCCCGCTCCTTTCTTTCTATGATTACCAGATGAATGCTAAAACCTCGCCGCCAACATTGAGCTCACGAGCCTTTTTATCTGTGATGACTCCTTCGTTTGTAGAAAGAATCGCGATACCGAGGCCGCCGAGAACCCTGAGAAGCTTTTCTCTGCGGGCATAAACACGAAGACCCGGCTTGCTTATCCTCTTTAATCCCGAGATAACCCTTGTATTCTTGTCGTCAGCGTACTTTAATGTGATCCTTATATCCTTGAAGTTTCCGTTCTCAACGAGATCGTACTTCTTTACATAACCCTCATCCACAAGGATGTCTGCTATAGCAAGCTTCATCTTTGATGAAGGGATGTCAACTGTATCATGTTTTGCAGTATTTGCATTACGGATTCTGGTAAGCATATCTGCAATAGGGTCATTTGTTGTCATCGACACATACTCCTTTCCATATCCTTAGATCAGCTTACCAGGATGCTTTTTTAACACCCGGGATCTGTCCCTTATATGCCAGCTCTCTGAAGCAAACGCGGCAGATGCCGTATTTCCTTAAGACTGCATGGGGACGACCGCAGATCCTGCAGCGTGTGTATGCCCTTGTTGAGAACTTGGGCTTTCTCTGCTGCTTAAGCTTCATAGACAATTTTGCCATTGAAAGTTCCTCCTTATCTCGCAAAAGGCATATTGAAAAGCCTTAAAAGTTCCCTTGCTTCCTCATCGGTCTTCGCCGTGGTAACAACTATGATATCCATTCCCCTTACCTTGTCGATCTTGTCATACTCGATCTCGGGGAATATAAGCTGCTCCCTGATGCCGAGAGCATAGTTGCCTCTTCCGTCGAAGGAATCGGCACTTACCCCACGGAAGTCACGCACTCTGGGAAGCGCCAGGTTTACCAGACGGTCAAGGAATTCATACATTCTCTCGCCTCTTAAGGTAACCTTACAGCCGATCGGCATTCCTTCACGGATCTTGAAGTTTGCCACCGCCTTCTTTGCCTTTGTGACAACGGCCTTCTGTCCGGTGATGGTCTGCATATCAGCCACTGCGGAATCAAGAACCTTGGCATTGTCCTTTGCCTCTCCGACGCCCATGTTGACTATGATCTTAACGAGCTTCGGAACCTGCATTACGTTCTTATATCCAAACTTCTTCGTCATAGCTTCGACGATCTCTGTCTGGTACTGTTCTCTCAGTCTGCTCAATGTTTCTTCCTCCTAAGCCTTAGTCAACTGCCTCGCCGGACTTGCGGTCAAAGCGGACCTTCTTTTCTCCGTCAACCCTGAAACCGATCCTGACAGGCTTACCCTTGTGCTCAAACATTACGTTACTTAAATCCAGGGCTGCTTCCCTGTGGACGATACCTCCGTCCTGATTCGAAGCTGAAGGCTTTTCGTGCTTGGCGATCATATTCACGCCCTCAACGACCACCTTCCTCTTTTTGTAATCAACGGAAATGACCTTTCCGCTCTTACCCTTATCCTTACCGGCGATCACCTGAACATTGTCGCCCTTTTTTATTCTCATTGTAGCCATATGCACCCTCCCTTACAGTACTTCCGGTGCAAGGGATACTATCTTCATGAAGTGCTTGTCACGAAGCTCACGTGCAACCGGTCCAAAAATACGTGTTCCTCTGGGGGTTAAGTCCTCCTTGATGATGACGGCCGCATTGTCGTCGAAGCGGATATATGAGCCGTCCTTACGGCGGATGCTCTTAACCGTGCGTACTACAACAGCCGTTAAGACATCACCTTTTTTAACAACTCCGCCGGGTGTTGCATCTTTGACAGTAGCAACGATGGTATCGCCCACACCGGCATATCTCCTCATTGAGCCGCCCATAACTCTGATGCAAAGGATTTCCTTAGCGCCGGTATTATCTGCGACTTTTAATCTGGTTTCCTGCTGTACCATGCTAAAACTCCTTTCACCTAAGTTACTTAGCTCTTTCGATGATCTCGACAAGCCTCCATCTCTTTGTCTTGCTTAAGGGTCTTGTCTCCATAACCGTAACGGTATCACCGATATTGCATTCGTTCTTTGCATCCTCAGCCTTAAGCTTGTAGGTTCTCTTTACTATCTTCTTGTAAAGCGGATGCCTTACGTTATCGACAACTGCAACCGTAATGGTCTTGTCCATTTTGTTGCTCGTAACCTTTCCGGTACGCGTCTTTCTAAGATTTCTTTCTGACATAATTTTGGTCTCCTTAAAATTCCTTCAGTTCAGGACTTTGCCGCGCTCTCTGTCAATACAGTCTGTATCCTGGCAATGTTCTTTCTTACTTCCTTTATTCTGCTGGTGTTATCGAGCTGATTCGTTGCATTCTGGAACCTTAAATTGAAGAGCTCCTTCTTCGCTGCCGTCAAAGCTTCACCGAGCTCGGAAACCGATTTATCTCTTAATTCCTTAACGTAATTATCAGTTTTCATCAGATGTCACCGCCTTTTAATTTAACCTGTTCAAGAAGGTCGTCCTTGCTAACGATCTTGCACTTGCAGGGAAGCTTGTGGGATGCAAGACGAAGTGCTTCCCTTGCAGTATCCTCGGGAACCCCTGCTATCTCGAACATAACGCGTCCGGGCTTTACTACAGCTACCCAGTAATCAACAGCGCCCTTTCCGGAACCCATTCGGGTCTCAGCGGGCTTTGCCGTTACCGGCTTGTCGGGGAAAATCTTTATCCAGACTTTTCCGCCACGCTTCACGTATCTTGTCATAGCGACACGGGCTGCCTCAATCTGATTCGAGCGGACCCATACAGGCTCGAGAGCTACTATTCCGTACTCTCCGTATGTTATTGTATTGCCGCTGTTTGCTTTTCCTTTAAGGGAACCACGCATCTGCTTACGATGCTTAACTCTCTTCGGCATTAACATTACTGATCTCTCCCTTCTCTACCGGCAGCAGCTCCTGCTTCCTGTTTATTCTTACCGGGAAGGATCTCACCCTTGTAGATCCATACCTTTACGCCTACCTTACCGTATGTGGTATCGGCCTCGGCAAATCCGTAGTCGATATCAGCCCTTAAGGTCTGAAGAGGGATGGTACCCTCCGAATAGAACTCCCTGCGGGCGATGTCAGCGCCGCCAAGACGGCCTGATACTGAAGCCTTGATACCCTTCGCGCCGTTCTTTATGGTTCTCTGCATTGCAGACTTCATGGCGCGGCGGAAAGAAACACGGTTCTCAAGCTGCTGTGCGATATTCTCCGCAACAAGCTGAGCATCCAGATCGGGGCGCTTTATCTGCCTGATCTCTATATCTATATTCTTTCCTGTCTTTCTCTGAAGAATTGCCTTTGTCTTCTCGATATCCTTACCGCTCTTTCCGATAATGATACCGGGCTTTGAGGTAAAGACCGTTGCCCTTACCCTTCCGGCTGATCTTTCTATCTCTATCTTTGAAATACCTGCAGCATAGAGATTTTTCTTCAGGTAATCCCTGATCTTATAATCCTCTACAAGATAGTCCGCGAAATCACCTTCAGCGTACCATTTTGAATCCCAGTCTTTTATGACGCCTACTCTTAAGCCGTGGGGATTTACTTTCTGACCCATTCTGTCGAACCTCCCTTACTTTTTCTCATCAAGTACAACATTCAGATGACACATTCTCTTCTCTATCCTGTACGCCCTGCCCTGTGCCCTGGGCTGTATCCTCTTCATTATGGGACCCGGGGTCGCATAGCACTCGGCTATATAGAGATCGCTTTTGTTCAGTCCGTTGTTGTTCTCGGCGTTTGCTGCTGCGGATTCCAGAAGCTTCAATATAACGCTTGAAGCATATCTCGGATTATAGGTGAGGATTCCCTTTGCTTCCTCGTAGCTCTTGCCGCGCACGGCGTCAAGCACGAAGCAGGCCTTCTGTACCGATATCCTGGCGAAGGATAACTTTGCTGAAGGGCGGGTATCCTTATTTGCATTTCTTTCTCTTTTGATCTGGGAACGATGTCCTTTTGCCATCGGATCTAACCTCCTTTCAGTTTATCCTTACTTTACAGACGTAGAGTTGCCTGAGTGTCCTCTATACGTCCTGGTTGCTACAAATTCACCAAGCTTATGTCCAACCATATCCTCGGTGATATATACAGGGACGTGCTTCCTTCCGTCATGGACTGCTATTGTGTGTCCCACAAAGGAAGGGAAAATGGTTGAACGGCGTGACCAGGTCTTGATAACGTCCTTACTGTCTGCCTTATTCATCTCATCAACCTTCTTTAAGAGACTTGCGTCTGCGAAGGGTCCCTTTTTAAGTGATCGCGACATTACTCTTCCTCCTTATTTCCTACCCTTTGCCTCATACATTAAGGGCTTTGCCGTTTCTTCTTCTTACGATTAGCTTATTGGAAGCCTTTTTCTTCTTCCTGGTCTTCAGGCCAAGTGCCGGCTTACCCCAAGGGGTACAGGGTCCGGGACGGCCGATGGGTGAACGTCCCTCACCACCTCCGTGGGGATGGTCATTGGGGTTCATAACCGAACCGCGGACATGGGGCCTTATGCCCATATGGCGCTTCCGCCCTGCTTTACCGTAATTGATAAGGCTGTGATCGATATTTCCTACTGTTCCTATTGTCGCCCTGCAATTGATAGGAACCATTCTCATTTCTCCCGAAGGAAGACGGAGTGTTGCGTATTTTCCTTCCTTAGCCATGAGCTGTGCGCTGGCTCCCGCCGAACGTACCATCTGTCCGCCGTGTCCTGGACGAAGCTCGATATTGTGAACATTGGTACCTACGGGGATATCACTTAATGAAAGGCAGTTGCCTATCCTTATTTCCGCTTCGCTTCCGTTAACGATCTTGTGTCCGACCTTGAGGCCGTCCGGAGCGAGGATATATCTCTTCTCTCCGTCTGCATATACAAGAAGCGCTATATTTGCGGTTCTGTTGGGATCATACTCGATACCAGCAACCGTTGCGGGTATGCCGTCCTTGTCGTTCCTCTTGAAATCGACGATCCTGTACTTTATTGTTGCTCCGCCGCCTCTGTGGCGAACGGTGATCTTACCCTGATTATTACGTCCTGAATGCTTGGGAAGTCTCACCACCAGACTCTTCTCGGGAGTCTTCTTTGTTACTTCCGCAAAATCAGAACCTGTCATCGCCCTTCTGGAAGGCGTATAAGGGTTATATGATTTGATTCCCATTTTCTGTCTCCTTAGCTTTTTTATCAGACGGCCGCAGATAGTTTTTTATTTTCCTGTGCCGTCTATAGTTTCTTTTCTATCAAAGTCCGGTAAAGATCTCGATATCCTTTGAATCCTCGGTCAGGGTCACGATAGCCTTTTTCTTCTTTGCTGTCCTGCCGACAACCATTCCCCTGCGTCTCTTCTTGCCCTGGATATTCAGGGTATTCACCTTCTTTACCTTTGCTCCTTCAAACATCTTCTCAACAGCTTCCGCTATCTGGGATTTGTTTGATTCCGGATTAACAAGGAACGTATACTTCTTCTCTGCCTGTCCGTTCATAGACTTCTCTGTCACCACAGGCTTCAGTATAACGTCATAGTATTTTATGTCTGCCATTATGCGTATACCTCCTCAAGCTTCTGAACAGCTGCCTTCGTGGTGATGACAGTGTTGTATTTCATGATGTCGTAGGTATTGATGGTATTTACCTGAGCTGTGATGACATCGGGAATATTCCTTGCTGAAAGGATGGCATTCTTATCAAGGCTGTCGAGAATGACTATGGCCTTATCTACCTTCAGTGCGTCAAGCACCTCCCGGAATTTCTTTGTCTTTATCTCGTCAAGCTTCAGCTCGTCTAAAACAATAAACTTATTGTCCTGGACGCGGCTTGTGAGAGCGCTCTTTAAAGCATACCTCTTTTCCTTCTTATTCATCTTAAAGGAATAATCTCTCGGAACAGGAGCGAATACCACGCCACCGTGTGTCCACTGGGGAGATCTGGTCGAACCCTGACGGGCATGACCTGTTCCCTTCTGTCTCCAGGGCTTTCTTCCGCCGCCGGATACTTCGGAACGTGTCTTTGCTTTCTGTGTTCCCTGACGTCTGTCAGCAAGCTGCTGAAGAACTGCCTGGTGAACAAGGTTCTCATTTATCTCTACACCGAAGAGCTCATCGGAAAGCTCCATATTTCCGACTTCCTTGCCTTCCATGTTGTATACAGATACACTAGCCATTTTCTTTTTCTTTCCTCCTTTCCTCTAAGATTATTTATTTCCCTTGACTGTTTCTTTGATCGTAACAAGGGCTTTCTTTGCTCCGGGAACCGCACCCTTCACAAGGAGAAGGTTCTTCTCGGCATCAACGCGTACAACCTGAAGGTTCTGTACTGTGATCTTCTTTGATCCCATATGTCCGGGCATTCCCTTACCCTTGAACACGCGGCTGGGGCTGGAGCAGGCACCGTTGGAACCCTGATGACGGTGGAACTTGGAACCGTGCTTCATGGGACCCCTGTGCTGTCCGAGCCTCTTGATGGTGCCCTGGAAGCCCTTACCTTTGCTTATCGCGGTAGCATCCACGAAATCGCCCGCCTCAAAGATATCCGCTTTGATCTCCTGCGCAAGCTGATAATCGGATGCATTATCAAACTTAAACTCACGGACAAACCTCTTGCTCTCGGTGCCGGCCTTCTTGAAGTGGCCTGCCATAGCCTTTGTTGTGCCGTGGGGATGTGCGATCTGCTTCTTTCCTCCTGCGTCCTTCCCGATAACCTTGTCCTTGATCTCTCCGAATCCGACCTGTACCGCATTGTATCCGTCGTTTTCAACGGTCTTCACCTGAGTGACCGTACAGGGTCCGGCTTCCAGAACCGTTACCGGAGTAACTACGCCGTTCTCGTCGAAGATCTGGGTCATCCCGATCTTTCTTGCCAAAATAGCCTTAGTCATTTTCTCACCTTTCTGCATTGGAACATCCTTATCATTAAAGATGTTCATACATTGCTGCTGTTTACTCCTGCTTCATCTTGATGTCGATGTAGACACCTGCAGGCATTTCGAGCCTTGACAGTGTTTCGACAGTCTTCTGTGTGGGCTGGATGATGTCGATCAACCTCTTATGGGTCCTCTGCTCGAACTGCTCTCTGGAGTCCTTGTACTTATGTACCGCACGAAGGATGGTCACAACCTCCTTCTTAGTGGGAAGGGGTACAGGTCCGCTGACCTCCGAGCCGTTCTTCCTTACTGTCTCAATGATCTTCTTTGCTGATGCATCTATCAGCTGATGATCGTAGGCTTTCAAAATGATTCTCATTACCTGATTTGTCATAAAAAAAGTCGCCTCCTTATTCGTACTTTTAACCAGCACGACAAGCGGTGACTGTACACGTTTCCGGGTGTGTCCTATACCCACAGCGGACTCATTCCCGTTGTTCTCCGTATTTTTACGGAACTTTTACCGGAACCGCATATCATTTCGGAAGCAGCTCCGGCGTGCTACAGTGACTTGCCGTCAGTATCCAGACTTGACATTCGCTCCACGGAGATACCGGATCCGCAGGATTTTCCTGCCTTTCCGCAACTTCACGCTTCACAGCTATCAATGTCACAGCAAACGCTATTATACATGGTGTTTTTACAGATTGCAAGACTTTTTTAACTTTTTTCTGTGAACAGTAACCGATTGATTACTGTTCACAGCAATCAATACCACCTACCGGTTGCTCCGCAGGGAAGGTTCAGTCCGGAGACTGTTACAGGAAGTCCCACTTCATCGGCTTCCGCAGAGCCTCCTTTTTTTTCTGCAATAAGGGTTCCCAGCATATACTTAAGGACTGCGGGCTGAAGGCCCGTGGTATATGAATTTATAAGGAAGAAAAGAGGATCCTCCGACAGGAGCCCCACCGCAGCTTCAATAAAGGAGTAGATATTATCCTCCATCTTCCAGATCTCACCCTTCGGTCCCCTGCCATAGGAGGGCGGATCCATAAGTATACCGTCGTATTTATTACCCCGTCGTATCTCACGCTCAACAAGCTTTTTGCAGTCATCCACAAAAAACCTGAGCCTGTCCGCAGGAATACCTGAAAGGCTGCAGTTTTCCTTTGCCCAGCCTACCATTCCCTTTGAGGCATCAACGTGTGTAACATGGGCTCCCGCTGCCGCACAGGCTGCGGTCGCACCTCCGGTATAGGCAAAGAGATTGAGGATCCTCACGCTTCTTTCGGGGTTTTTATCCATCGCTTCCTTTATACGCTCTGCCATCCATTCCCAGTTTACAGCCTGTTCGGGGAAAAGACCGGTATGCTTAAAGGAGAAGGGCTTCAGGTTGAATTTCAGGGTTTTGGATACTGCCCTTAGGGGATAAGAGATGCTCCATTCCTCCGGAAGGTCAAAAAATTCCCAGCTGCCTCCGCCCTTTGCGCTCCTGTGATAATGGGCATTCCTTTTCTTCCATCCCGTACTCTGCCTCGGTGTATTCCAGATCACCTGGGGATCGGGTCTTATTAGGATATACTTACCCCAGCGCTCCAGCTTTTCACCGCCGGATGTATCTATGACTTCATATTCCTTCCAGTTGTCTGCAACAAGCATTATTTTCTCCTTAACAGATCCGGGGCAGGCCCTCTCCGTACAGAGGCCCCACTATCCTTTCGCCTCCGATTCCGGTTTTCAGTATAAGCTTCCCCTGTCCGGCTGAGGTCGGCTTCGCAGCGTAACCTATTATCTCCGCAGCTTCACCATATTTTGCGCTCCGGATTATGTCAACCGCCCTTTCCTTATCCCCGGATGCTACGGCGCAGACCATTTTCCCTTCATTGCCCATATACAGGATGTCCAGGCCGAGAAGCGCGGAAAAGTCCCTTACCGCGTCACTCACCGGAAGCTTTTCTTCTATAATAAATATGTCTGAACCCGACTCCTTTGAAAACTCGTTAAGTACCGTCCCGAGACCTCCCCTTGTCACGTCCCGCAGGGCATGGACTTCAATGCCGTTACAAAAAAGCCCCCTGACCATCCCGTTTAACGGAGCATTGTCGCTCTTTATCTTTTCGTTCCTGATGCTTAAGCGTTCCTTCATTATGGCGGCATGATGGTCTCCGATGTTTCCCGAGAGGATGATCGCGTCACCCGGACAGATCAATGAAGCTCCCACATTCACCTCATCATCTAGAAAGCCCACACCGGCGGTATTTATGATAAGCCCCGGTCTGTCCTCCTTACCGCCCTTATGCTCTATCACCTTTGTGTCCCCGGCGACTATCTTTACTCCGGCTTCCTCCGCGGTTTCCGCCATTGAGTGAACGATGCTTTTAAGTATCCCGGTATCAAGCCCTTCCTCCAGCACAAAGCCTGCGGTGAGATACTTTGGCTCCGCTCCGCTCATAAGCAGGTCATTCACAGTGCCGCAGACAGAAAGCCTGCCTATATCCCCGCCGTCGTATATAAGCGGCTGCACCACGAAGGAGTCGGTGGTGAGGGCCAGTCTTTTACCTCCCGGAACCACGGATGAATCCTCCATCCTGTCCAGGTATTCATTATGAAATTCATTCCGGAATACTTCCTCAATAAGCTTTGAGGTGGCGTCTCCGCCGCTTCCGTGTGAAAGTGTTATGTTCATATCAGCTGTTTATTAAACTCGCAAACGCTTCGCTTTTTGCTCGTTATAAAATCGCTGCTGACGCAGCTCTCCGGGTACGGGGCTTATAACCCCGTACCCGAAATCAAGATATTCCCACCACCTAAAGGTGGTGGGTTATCTTGATTATTTTATATATTCATTAAAGCAGGCGCCTTCTCTGGATACCATACAGGCGCCCTTTGGATCTGAGGGCGTGCAGCTCTTTCCGAAGAGCGGGCAGTCCCTGCTGTTTTCTTCACCGGTTATCACCTTTGAACAGTGACAGAGCGTATTTTCCCGGTCCTCCGTTAGATCCCTGCTTCCGGCGTCGAAGCGCTCATATTCCCCGCGGAGAAAAAGACCCGAATTCTCTATGATACCAAGGCCCCTCCAGGCAGCGTCTCCGGCTTCGAAAAAATTATCCATTGCCATAAGCGCTTTTTTATTTCCTTCCCTTGTAACGACCGAGGGATAGAAATTCCTTACTATTCCCCTTCCCCTGAGCTTCAGGAGTGCGTAGAGCGCCTGAACTATATTCCTGCCATCAAAGCCCGCTGCAACCATGGGTATTCCCATTTCCGCAGCGAGTGGCTCATAGACAGCGTAACCTGTTACGGTGCAGACATGCCCCGGAAGGAGGTATCCGTCCATCCTTCCGCCGATACACTTTACCACCTCCGGCATGGTCTTTAAGGAGGTGAGGATCTTGATATTCCGTATTCCCCGTTCTATAGCGTTTTCAAGTAAGGCCGCATATACAGGAGCCGTGGTCTCGAAGCCAACTGCGGCAAATATGAAATTATGCAGGCTGTCCTTCTCCGCAAGCTCCAGCATATCAAGCGGGGAATAAAGCATCCTTATGTTACTCCCACCGGCCTTTGCCTGCTCCAGCGTCCCACGGCTTCCGGGGACCCTCAGGAGATCACCAAAGGAGCAGATCACGTTTTGCGGGTCCTCAGAGAGAGCGATAAGCCTGTCAATATACGCTGTCACCGTCACGCAGACAGGGCAGCCGGGTCCCGATACCATCCGTATATGAGGGGATAAAAAAAACCGGATGCCGCTTTTCACGATGGCGGCTGTGTGCGAGCCGCAGATCTCCATAAGACTGACATCCGGACCGGTATAGTTTTTCAGGAATTCTACTATTTCTTTATCTGTCATTCACAGACCTTTTACAATGGTTGTCTTTCCCGATCAGTGAGAAGATTCTTCGGGCTGCGCCCTCAGGTACTATCAGGGGTGAACAGTTGCAAACGGCAGCGGTTAACATAAATTCAGCCTTCCAGCTCCCGGATATAATCGGCAAATTCCGTCATGAAGTCCGCATCCTCTTTGGAAAGCTTCTGTATGATGCAGCCCGCGTGTACAAGCACCCTGTCATCTACCTCCACATCCGCGAGTCCTGCATCGGCCTCCACTATATTCCCGCTGAAATCCACGGCTGCTTTTCTGCCCTTTACGGACACCACTTTTCCGGGAAGTGCTACGCACATCTATATCACTCCCCGCTGCCTGCAGAAGCCTCGGAATCACCCTGAGCCTTTGCAGCAGCCTCCGCTTCAGCTTTCTTCTTAGCTTCCATTGCAGCCTTTGCCGCAGCAGCCTTTTCGGCTGCGATCCGCGCCTGCTCCGCAAGGGCTTCCTTCTGCTTATCGGAAAGATCAAACTTCTTCTCTATCTTCTCCGTTCCCGGCTCCTGATACTGCTGTCCCATGGAAAGGGACTTCTTCGGACAGTTGTCAACGCAGCTCCTGCACTGTATGCAGGAAAAAGGACGTATTGCCCAGGTCTGCCCCTTTTTGTCAACGGTGATCGCTCCCGTAGGGCATCTCATCTGACAGAGCCCGCAGAGTATGCAGACGTCCATATCATTTTCCACGTGACCCCTTGTGCGTTCCGGAAATTCTCTCGGTTCAAAGGGATATTTAACTGTTGCAGGCTTTGAAAAGAGATTTTTCAATGTCTGCCCGATATAATTCACATTATTCATCTTAACGCTCCGTACAACTGATACAAGGGTCAATGGCAACCACGAGAATTGGCACATCCGATAATGAACAGCCCTGCAGTGTCTCCGTAAGTGCCGGAATATTTGCAAAGGTCGGTGTGCGGACCCTCATTCTTTCAAGGAATTTGGTGCCGTTTGCCTTGATATAGTAGCAGGCCTCGCCACGGGGCTGCTCTATCCTGGTCATGTGCTCTCCCTTGGGGAAGCCCTTTACCGGGACCATGACCTCACCTGATGGCACCTTTTCTATTGCCTGACGGATAATGCTTATACTCTGCAGTATCTCCTGCGCACGTACAAAGGTTCTTCCGTAGGTATCGCAGTCATCACTGGTTATGATCTCAAAGTCGATCTCGTCATATGCCGCATATCCCAGCTTCCTGGAATCCCTCTTTACTCCGCTCCCGCGAAGAAACGGTCCGCAGCAGCCAAGCTTTTCAACCTGCTCGGCACTTAAAATGCCGACCCCGCAGAGCCTTGACTTTACCGCACTGTCGTTTAAGAAGGCCCTGACGTCAATAGCCAGCTCATGTTCTATCTCATTAAGGACCGGAAGGAAGCTCTTCAGCATATCATCGGGGATATCCCGTCTCAAGCCGCCCACATCAAGTATGGAAAAGATGACCCTGCCGCCGGTAGCAGCCTCCAGCATATCAAGTACCTTCTCCCTGATCCGCCAGGTGTCCATAAATAAGCTTTCGAAGCCGAAAGCATCTGCCATCAGCCCCAGCCAGAGAATATGGCTGTGCATCCTGGACATCTCAAATAATATGGTCCGGAGATAATCTGCCCTCTCGGTCACCTCAATATCCATGATATGCTCTACTGCATCACAATAGCCGAAGCCGTGTCCAAAAGAACAGATGCCACAGATACGCTCCGCAACATATACCATTTCCTTGAAGTCCTTTTTTGTGACCAGACTCTCCAGCCCTCTGTGTACAAAGCCGATCGAAGGAACCGCCTCCACAACCTTTTCGTCCTCCAGCACCAGATCCAGATGGATCGGCTCGGGAAGAACGGGATGCTGCGGTCCGAAGGGTATTACCGATCTGGATGACATTTACTTACCCTCCTTTTCTTCTTTATGTGCAAAGGGTGCTTTCTCCTTAGTCCTGTAGAGACCGCCCCTGAAATCCAGCGTAATTCCGTCTATCGCTATTCCGTGAAGGTCATGTATCTCATTTTCATAGAGCCACGCGGGAGGGAATAAGCGGCTGATACTCTGTACATGCTCTCCCTCATCCGTATGTATCTTTACCTGTACTTCATCATAGCCTTTCCCGAAGGTATAAAGGATCTCATAACCGTCTTCCACTGTTGTGGCACATATCTGTATCAGACGGTAATGCTCCTCCTCCAGACTCTGCACCTCGGAAAGTATGGTGCGGCGTGAAACTCTTCTAAATTCCTGTTCCATAATCCCTGCTCCTGAATATCAATGCAAATTATAATCCTGAAATCTTTACGCTTTATCGTAATGAACCTCGCAGGTCGCGTGGTTCTTCATAGCTTCCCTTTTTTCGTCCAGTATGGCGAGAGCCTTTACCACGCCGTCAATAAGCGCCTCCGGTCTCACCGCACAGCCCGGAACGTAAACGTCAACAGGAATGACCGTATCCACTCCTCCGGAGATATTGTAGCAATCCTTGAAGATCCCTCCGTCACAGGCACAGATTCCGGCAGCTATCACCACCTTCGGATCCGGCATCTGGGAATAAAGCTGCCTTACCACCTGCTTGGTCTGTGCGTTAACCCCGCCGGTCACTACCATAATATCGGCGTGCTTCGGATTACCGGTATTTATGATACCGAATCTCTCCACATCAAAACGCGGCGTTGTAGATGCCAGAACCTCTATATCACACCCGTTACAGCTCGATGCATCATAGTGCAGGAGCCAGGGTGATCTCGATATTTTCATTTATTGTTTTCCTCCTGTATTAACCCGTGTTTTTTCTCCCGGAATGACATTTTCTTCATATCCCTGCGATCTTCAGCATTGTGAGTATCAGGAAATTGCTGCCTGCAAGAGCCAGAGTGACTCCCCAGGAGCTTATCAGCATATTCTCCCACTTTACTCTGGGGAAAACATTATCTATCACTATCATTATAAAGAAGATGATAAGCGAAGCCACAACCCCGACAACATAGCTCAAAGGATTCTTTGTGATGAAGAAGAGGGCTACTATTGCCATCAGGAATACTTCCTCATATATTTCCCCGAGCTCCAGGATCCCCAGCACATTTCCGGCAATATCCTGTGTGAGTCCCTTTACCATTTCCTGATGGGCATGGTGTGAGGTGGAGAGATCGAAGGGTGATTTTCTGAGCTTTATTATAAGAATAAAGCAGTAGCCCAGGAACACTCCCGGAGTCCGCACGATCGCAGGAACATCCCGGCTTATGATATCGGAAACATTAAAGCTTCCGCATACCATGTAGAACCCGATGGCAGTCAGAAGCGTCATCGGCTCATACGCCATCATCTGGATAAACTCTCTCTGGGAACCAAGAGACGAATAAGGTGAATTCGCACTGGATGCGGCCAGCACCAGGAACATATCAGCGAGTGAAAAGGCAAAGAACACCAGCAGGATATCGCCTCCGGCAAAGAAAATACAGCCGGAGAAAATCGTGAATATCGTGAAGCCCAGTACCAGAGCCGTTTCAAAATTATTTACCACAATGGCCTGCTTCTCAAAAAGCTTTATAAGGTCATATACCGGCTGAAGGAAAGGCGGGCCCTGTCTCCGCTGAAGCTTTGCCGAAACCACCCGGTCATAGCCCTCCAGAAAGAAGCCGACTATCGGTGCGAATATCACAAATGCCGCAATGGCAATAAGCGTCAGGATCGTTTCATTCATCAGATGGCACCTCCTATGGTAAGGATCATCAATACTACCACAAAGGCCGCAGCCACACAGAGAGAAGGGATCAGTATCCTCTTTTCACCGAACATTTTATCCATATACCAGTTGGAGAGGTATGAAGGACGGATCCCTCCGAAGGCATCTACGAAATGTCTGTCATCTCCGGCGTTTGCACCGGCCATATAGGACATGGTCATCTTTTCCTTTCTGTTTAGCAGAAGGAAGAGACCCAGCACCGGCATAAGTGCGATCATTATAAGCATCATCAGCATTACACGGACGTCGTCCGAGCTTATTATCTGTCCCACCTGTACACCGAATTCCACTGAAAGCATGGGCTGAATAAAGATCTGTCCGAGGAAGGGGAAGGTAGCACAAAGGGTGATGACCAGGGCCGTAAGCATATACATCACGTACCACTCGCTCTTATGTATGATATCCCGCAATGTTTCCGACTGGTGAAGTACAGCAAAAAGCTTCCCAAGCCACTTACCCCAGTAGAACATGGTGGTGGCGGAACCGAATACCAGGAAGATCACCAGAAGAACATTATTTGAATCAATATACGCTTTCAGGGCAGCCCATTTCGCAACCAGCATCCCGAAGGGCGCGAGGAACATTCCGCAGATCGCGACAGTCATTACAAACGCCATCTTCGGCATCTTCACTATGAGCCCGTGCATATCCTCAATATCCCTGCTTCCGGTCGCATTTTCCACCGCTCCCACACAGAGGAACATAAGGGATTTTGACACGGCGTGGAACAAAAGCAGCATGATCGCGGCCCAGGTAGCCGCCGGCTCTCCGACTCCGGAGCAGGCCGTGATAAGACCCAGATTTGATATGGTTGAATATGCGAGAACCTTTTTGCCGTCACTTTGTGATATTGCAAGAAGTGAGGCTGCAAAGAAGGTAAAGCCTCCTATGGTTGTAACCATGACCCCTGCCAGATTGCCGGTCATAAGGGGTGATATTCTTATAAGAAGATAAACCCCTGCTTTGACCATCGTTGCCGAGTGGAGGAGCGCCGATGAAGGAGTAGGTGCCACCATGGCTCCAAGGAGCCAGCGTGAAAAAGGCATCTGCGCGCTTTTCGTAAAGGCGGCGAAGGAAAGACAGGCAACCGGAATGACTATACCCGCCTTTGCTTCGCTCATGGAAATAAGCTCCATCAGGCTTCCGTTCTGATAAACGAAGGCACTGTAAAGTATCGCCACGGTAAAGCCGAAGCCTCCTAAAAGGTTCATCCACAGAGCCCTGAAGCTGTTGGTCACAGCCTCCTCCTTCCTTGTATATCCGATGAGAAGGAAGGATATCGTACTTGTTATCTCCCAGAAGAAGAACATCCAGGACATATTATCGGAAGAAATAAGACCGTACATAGCTGTCAGGAAAAGAAAAAGCATTGACTGGAAGAACCAGGGTCTCTTTTCCACATCCGTATGGTGATGATGATAATCGTGGAGATAGCCGTTAGAGTAAATACAGATAAGGCCTCCGACAAGTCCGACAACCAGGAACATAAGAACCGTCAGACTGTCGATCTTCAGCATCGGAGCGTTTTCGACGGATCGTCCCGTGAAGTCCATCCACAGCACCGGTGCGGTCCCGATAAAGGAAAGCAGTATGCAGTACCACTTGCCATGCTTTATGGAAAGCACCGTTATCAGCAGAAATAGGAATATCTCACCCGCTATGATCACGTGATTAAAGGCATTCACCGCCGCTGTCTCCGGCGGGAAATATGTCAGATATCCGTCTCCGTTGCCGGCCGCACCGAAGGCCCAGGCGCAAAACGCCACGTCCAGGATCATCATCACTATGCTTCCCACGGTGACAATCCCCTCCCTCAATGCATCGCTTCGGGAAAAATACACCGAAACCGATATCAGTAGCGTAAAGAAAAACAAAAAGAATAATAAAGGCACTGTCCAACTCCTCTCTTTTTCCAAAGCAGTATCTTGTATTATAACACTAATAAATCATTTTTTGAATATGATTTTTGTATGGATTTTTATCCCTATTCTTTGATCGTGAATTATTGATTTTTCCTCTGTCATCTTCTATGATATTACGTGCTGATTGAGATTTAAGAAAGCGCCTTATGCCGTTTTCTTTTGCCCCGGCGGATGCGCCCGGATTTTGGAGACCCCGAT
>JAFTEC010000011.1 GCA_017453865.1 Lachnospiraceae bacterium | reverse complement strand
TTTTAACTCCCTTCCATTCGCAGAGTTGTCTTAGTATTTTCCCTATTTCCGCCTTCTTTTCTCCGTAGAATACCCTCCTCCTGTATTTTGGTGCAAATACTATATGATATTTGCAATTCCATTTTGTGTGTGATAAACTGTTGATATCATTAATACTCATTTTAACGACCTCCTTTGTTGTTTTTTCAGCAGTTGACAGACCGCTGTTTTATTCTGCAACAAAGGAGTTTTTTTGTCTTTCTCAACTATCTAATTCTTACCGAACCTCGCGTCTAACGCGTGGTTTTGGGATACAAAAAAGCCCTGTCGTCTGACAGGGCTTTTGATTTTGAATATTAACTTATTTAAGTTCAACCTTTGCGCCGACTTCTTCAAGTTTTGCTTTAGCGGCTTCGGCGTCTTCTTTGGAAGCGCCTTCTTTGACAGCCTTGGGAGCGCCGTCAACAACTGCTTTTGCTTCTGCGAGGCCGAGACCGGTGATTTCACGGACAGCCTTGATAACCTTGATTTTTTCTGCGCCGACTTCAGCAAGGATAACGTCGAACTCTGTTTTCTCTTCTTCAGCCGCTGCTGCGCCGCCTGCTACGGGGCCTGCTACTGCAACTGCTGCTGCGGCGGAAACGCCGAATTCTTCTTCTACTGCGTGAACGAGCTCTGAAAGCTCAAGAACTGAAAGCGCTTTGATTTCTTCAATCATAGCAGCGATTTTCTCTGATGCCATTTTAAAAATCCTCCTAAATAAAAGATGTAAAATAAATTATTCTTCGGGTGTTTCTTCTGCAGGAGCTGCTTCCTCAACGGGAGCCGCTTCTTCTGCGGGTGCTGCTTCCTCAGCGGGAGCTGCCTCTTCTGCTGCAGGTGCTGCCTCCTCAGCGGGAGCTGCTTCTTCTGCTGCAGGTGCGGGAGCTGCTTCCTGTGCTGCGCCGCCTGTGCTTCCGCCGCAGGCTGCAAGTGAGAATGTCATTGCACCGGCAAGCAGTACTGCCAATAACTTCTTTGCCATAATAATTTTCCTCCTCTTTGAAAATTTGGTTTGCCTGTTGTTTTAATGAATTTTCTAAAACAACTTTTATAAAGCTCTTTTATAATATTGCTTAACAACAATATTGTCAATAACCTTTGCCTGCTTTTTTCGTATTTGGTAAAATTATACAAAAACAGGCTGTACCTTATGTAGAATCTTCCTACTTATATCTTTTCAATATAGTCATTGGCGAAATGCCAGGCGATCCCCATAAGTCCGGCTTTCCTCGGGAACTTCCCGAGCTTTACGAAATCCGTGTCGTCTCCGAAGGAATTCATTTCGACCACATACTTTTTTAATTCCGGCATATATTCCTTAAGATATTCGGATACGAAGCCTCCCAGTACGATGTCGCAGTCAAATATCATCCTGATATTTCCTATACCTATGGCGAGATGCCTCAGCACATCGTCCCAGAGAGCCTGTGAAGCCGGATCTCCCTTGTGGACGAGATCAAAGAACTCTTCTATGGTCTTACCTATATCTACACTGAAGCGGAGGGCGCTGCAATAGGCCTCAAGACAGCCCCTCTTCCCGCAGTTGCACATAAGTCCGTCGGGCTGAACACACATATGTCCGAATTCGCCGCTCCTATGGTTCATTCCGGAATAGGTCTTGCCATTAATGAAAAAGGCGCCGCCCACTCCGTTTTCCAAAAGGATATATACGAAGCCGTTCTTTCTCTCCCTCGGGCTCATTGCCAGCCACTCGGCGTATCCCGCACAGTTTCCGTCATTTTCGATGTATACGGTATAGGGCTCGCAGGCGTTTCTGAGACTCTGCAGACTTATATTCTTAAGCTTCATGCTGGGAGAAAGAAGCACCGCATCCCCGGGGCGGTTCAGTACACCGGGTATCGTAATGCCGACACCCAGGATCCTGTTTTTATTGAGATCGTTTTCCTCGATAAAGAGAGTGAGCTCTTTCCTGACCTCATTCCCAAGATCCAGGGCAGCCGCGCTGTCCTTTCGAACGCTCTTCTCCGCCAGCTGGTTCATCTTCAGGTCTGAAGCAAGGAAATGTATATGATTGGTGGTAATTGAAATACCGATGGAAAAGCGGACGTCATTCTCCACAAGATAGCCCACCGGAGGCCTTCCCCCTGTAGACGACTGGGTTTCTCCCGCCCTGATAAGACCTGCCTCCAGAAGCTCGGCGACATTATGATGTATGGTGGGGAGACTCAGGTTCAGATCCAACGACATGGCCTGCTTGCTAACAGGCTCGTCGGAATTATATATGTATCTGAACACTCTGTTTCTGGTTTTTCTCCGGCGTTCCGTAGCCGTGGGTTCCAAGGTTTTCATCTTATGTATCCTGACTTTATTTGATGTTCAGCCGCTGTTTGCTGAAATACTTTTGCAAAATAGATTTACTAAATGTCTTTACTATATCTGCAAAATCCAATAAAGTCAAGTCTGTTTTTTTCGATTTTATGGTTTATCTGACGAATGGCAGAAACAGCCTGTTCCGTCATTATTCATGGGATAATACTTCGAAGGGGGTGGTTCCCTGATGAAGAAGCGAATCCATATCGCCTCTGAATACCCTCTCAAGAACAGCACAGGCACATACAGATGACTGCAGCTCCTTCCGGATCTCCGAGCTTAGGATCCTGACCCTGCGGTGACGCTTAAACATTATTTTTTCATTCACCCTTTGAGTAAGGTCCGCCACAAACCTCTCAGGAATATAACGTCCCTCCAGACCGATAATGTAATTAAGATTTCCGCTGAAATTAACGCTATTTGTCAGGGCTTCGGAGAACATCCCGGACGCCTCGTTCAATACCTCATCAAATCCCTTTGATCCGGTATCATTATATTTCTCGCAGAATTCCCTGAAGGACAGCTCTTCTCCCGTCTTTTCCCGAAGCTCCTCCTCAAGTCTACGGGTGGAAATATAGGTTTCGAGGCATCCTCTTCTCCCACAGCGGCAGGGACGTCCGTTTATGTCTATGCATATATGTCCGATCTCACTGTTGAAGCCGGACTCGCTTCTGAAAAGCTGTCCTCCGGAAATAAGCGCGGAGCCCACCTCCCGGGAAACACTTACAAATACAAAGTTGGAGAGATCTCTCCCCGCACCGAAGAACAGCTCTGCTAAAGCAGAGCAGTCATATTCATGCTCCACGAATACCGGATATTTATATTTTTCCTTCAGTATGCCAAATATATCAATATCCTGCGTTCCGAAAAGATCTGAAGATCCAAGAAGTACTCCGTGGCGGACATCAACGGGTCCCGAGGCGCCCACGCCTATCCCTGATATCCGCTCTCCCGCATATTCCGAAAGTATGGCGTCGATCCGCTTAAATATCTCTCCGAAAAGCTTGTCCTTATTTTTGCCGCTTACGCTGAAGCTGCTTCCCTTAAGAACATTCAGCTTATAGTCACATAAATAGACACCGCAGCTGTTTCCGGATATATGAATTCCTATTATCTTCGGTGCTCTGCCGGAAATTTTCAGGATTATGGGATTTCGTCCCTTTCCTCCCACTATGCGTTCTTCGCTTTCCTCTATTATCCCTTCATCTATGAATTCGCTAATGATATTCGTGGCGGCCATTTTAGACAGCCCCGTCTCCTTGGCGATCTCGATCCTTGAAGAGCACTTATCCGTTGCGAGAAGGCGGAGGATGATCCCCCTGTTCTGCTGCTTTAATTTACTGTTATTCAAACCTGAATTTCCCATTTTCATCTCCGGTCTCAAATCATTTACTTATAATTCTAATTAGTTTTCTTGCTTTTTGCAAATAGCAGGATATATGGTATCATTATACCGTTGTTTTAGGATGTAATTAAGGAGGAGATCAATGGGTGGATTTTTCGGAGTAGCCTCCCGCGCTGACTGTGTCTTTGATCTGTTTTACGGAACGGATTATCATTCACATCTCGGCACAAGACGTGCCGGTCTGGCGGTTTTCAGTAAAAATACAGGCTTTGACCGTGCTATACACAATATAGAAAGCTCATATTTCAGACCGAAATTTGAGAGAGATATAGAAAAAATGAAGGGCAATCTGGGCATAGGCTGCATCAGTGACTATGAACCCCAGCCGCTTATCGTGAGGTCGCATCACGGAACCTATTCCATAACGACCGTCGGCAAGATCAATAATTCCCCGGAGCTGGAGAAGCTTCTTTTCAAAAATAACCATGCACAGTTTCTGGAGATGAGCGGTGGTGATATAAATCCCACAGAGCTCACCGCTTCTCTTATCAACCAGAAGGACAGTATCGTGGAGGGGATACGTTACGCCCAGGAAATGATAAAGGGCTCCATGACCATCCTCGTTATGACCGAAAAGGGTATATATGCCGCCAGGGACCGTTACGGCAGGACTCCGGTAGAGATAGGAAAAAAGGAGGATTCCTTCTGCGTCTGCTTCGAATCCTTTTCCTTTTTGAATCTCGGCTACAGCCACGTACATGAAGCAGGTCCCGGTGAAATAGATCTTATCACCCCCGACGGCTATGAGATCCTTTCAAAGCCGCTTGACCACCTGAAGATCTGTACCTTTCTCTGGATCTACTACGGCTTCCCCGCATCAACCTACGAGGGCTTGAGCGTGGAGGACATCAGGTACAAATGCGGAGCCGCCCTGGCGAAAAGAGACAGGGACAGAGGCATTTCCCCTGACATTGTTGCGGGTGTTCCGGATTCCGGCGTTGCCCACGCGATAGGATACTCCAATGAGTCAGGGATCCCCTATGGGAGGCCCTTTGTAAAATACACCGCGACCTGGCCCCGTTCCTTTATGCCGACCCATCAGAGCAGGAGAAATCTCATAGCAAAGATGAAGCTGATACCCGCCGAGGCGCTTATAAAGGATAAAAAGCTCCTCCTTATTGATGATTCCATAGTACGGGGAACACAGCTCAGGGAAACCACCGAATACCTCTTTAATAACGGAGCATCGGAGGTCCATATACGTCCCGCCTGTCCGCCGCTGGTCTTCGGATGCAAATATTTGAATTTTTCCAGATCGAATTCTGAAATGGAGCTTATTACCAGAGGAGTCATAGAAAAGCTGGAGGGAAGCGCGGAGCCCGATCCGGATGTGCTGGAGAAATACACTGATCCCGACAGTCCCGAATACTCCGCAATGCTTGAGGAGATACGCTCAAGACTTAAATTCACCTCGCTCCATTATCACAGACTTGACGATATGATAGAGGCCGTCGGCTTAAAGCCCTGTGATCTCTGCACCTACTGCTGGAACGGAAAGGAATGAAACACATGCTGAATACAGGTTTTGATAACGATAAATATCTTCAGATCCAGTCTGAACACATCGCGGAACGGATCGGCCAGTTCGGAGGCAAGCTTTATCTGGAATTCGGAGGAAAGCTCTTTGACGATTTCCATGCCTCCCGGGTGCTTCCGGGCTTTCACCCGGATTCAAAGATCCGTATGTTAAAGAAGCTCAGGGACCAGACCGAGATCATAATCGTCATCAACGCCGGCGATATAGAAAAAAACAAGGTAAGGGGAGACATAGGCATTACCTATGATATGGATCTTCTCCGTCTGGTGGATGCCTTCACCAATAACGGTCTCTACGTGGGAAGCGTTGTGATGACCCAGTTTGCCGGACAGCCCTCTGCCATTGCCTATGAGAAAAAGCTGAAGGCTCTGGGCGTGAAGGTGTACCGTCACTATCTGATACCGGGCTATCCTTCGAATATCCCCCTTATATTAAGTGACGAGGGCTACGGAAAGAATGACTATATCGAGACCACCCGTCCCCTTGTGGTCGTTACCGCACCGGGTCCCGGCAGCGGAAAGATGGCGACCTGCCTTTCACAGCTCTACCATGAATCAAAGAGGGGCGTGAAGGCCGGATACTCCAAATTCGAGACCTTCCCCATCTGGAACCTGCCCTTGAACCACCCCGTCAACCTTGCCTATGAAGCGGCGACTGCGGATCTCGATGATGTAAATATGATAGACCCCTTCCATCTGGATGCCTATGGCAAGACAGTTGTGAACTATAACCGGGACGTGGAGGTCTTCCCGGTTCTCCGCACGATGTTTGAAAAGATAAATGGAACCAGCCCCTACAAATCCCCCACGGATATGGGCGTGAATATGGCAGGCTTATGTATCACGGATGACGAGGCGGTTTCGAAAGCCGCAAATCAGGAGATCATAAGAAGATATTTCACTGCTTTATGTGAAAAGAGAAAGGGAAATGCGGGAGACGGTCCCGTACACAAGATAGAGCTCTTAATGGAAAAGGCGGGAATTTCCGTCGGAAACCGCCCCGTGGTGGCAGCAGCCAATATAAAGGGCGAGGAAACCGGAGGTCCCGCTGCCGCAATGCAGATGGAGGACGGCACCATAATAACCGGAAAAACCTCCACCCTCCTCGGTGCTTCCAGTGCCATGATACTGAATGCCCTGAAATACCTTGCCGATATCGAGGATCAGATAGAGCTCATATCTCCCACGGTGATAGAGCCTATCATGGAGCTTAAGGTAAAATATCTCGGAAATCATAATCCCCTTCTGCATATTGATGAGATATTGATAGCTCTGTCCATCGAGGCTCTGAAAAATGACGCAGCCAGGAAGGCATACGAGCAGCTCCCGAAGATATCGGGACTGGAGGTTCACTCCTCCGTCATCCTGTCCCAGGTAGATGTGGGGATATTCAGGAAGCTGGGAGTGAACCTGACCTGCGAGCCCAAATACCACTCAAAAAAGCTGTATCACACCTGATCAGGAGGATTTTACGAAGCGCTGGATCTTCCTGATCATGCCGCTTAAAACGTGACCCTGACCGATCTCTTCAAACCTGTCAACGCCTTTGTCCATCATATATTTCACGCTGTCTACCCAGCGGACGGGTGAAATCAGCTGCTCCGAAAGTGTCTCGGAGATCCTGTTTTCATCATAGGGAAGTGCGTTCACATTGGCGATCACCGGGATCTCCATCTTTCCGAAGCTTAAGCTCTTTAATTCCTCCGTAAAGGCCTTCCTTGCATTCTCCATATACGGTGAATGGAAGGCTCCGCTTACGTTCAGAACCTTGTACAGGCTGCAGCCCTCTGTGCCAGTAAAGATTCCTTCTGCCTTCAGGATATCTTCCTTTTTACCGGAAACCACTATCTGTACGGGTGTATTCAGATTTGCAATATATATTTCCGAAAGAGCGTTCTGATCAAGGACCTTGGCGACTCCCTCCCTGTCAAGACCCACAACGGCCGCCATAGCACCGCCCTCTTCAAGACTCATAAGCTCTCCTCTTCTTTTCACCAGGGCAAGTCCCGTTTCAAAATCCAGGATCCCCGCAGCGAAAAGAGCAGAATACTCACCAAGACTGTGTCCGGCAACAAAGTCCGGTTTTTCCTCACCATCCTGAAGCTTCTTCAGATAGGAAAGAGCACAGACCGTAAAAAGTGCAGGCTGTGTGTAGCGTGTATTGTCCAGTACCCCCTTGGGATCCTCGAGACAGAGCTCCCTTATGGAGTACCCGAGTATTTCGTCCGCCTTCCTTGTAAGCTCGGGAAAGGCGTCAAAAAGCTCCTCCCCCATTCCCTTCTGCTGTGAACCCTGACCGGGGAAAACATATGCCTTCATTAAATATCTCCTTTCTGTCAGCCCTTGACTCCGCCCAGGGTAACTCCTCCCACGATGGATTTGGAGAGTACCAGATAGACCACTATAACCGGGAAGATGGAAAAGGCTATCATCGCATAAACCTGACCCATATCAAACTTCAGCCAGTCAGCGGAACGAAGCTGCGCAATGAGAATGGGAAGGGTTTTCTTTGTATCTGTATGCAGCACCAGTGCGGGTACGAAATAGTTATTCCAGCTAAATACAAAACTGAATATGGCCTGCACGGCAAGCGCCGGCTTCATAAGAGGCATGACTATCTGATTAAAGGTTCTGAATTCTCCCGCTCCGTCTATACGTGCTGCCTCCACAAGGGACAGCGGCAGTGTCGAATCCATATACTGCTTCATATAAAAGAATACCGCAGGGGTTGCCACAGACGGTACAATCAGCGGAATGAAGCTGTCATCCAGTCCCATATTTCCGATCAGCTGCAGGAATCCGAGAGCCGTGATCTGCGTTGGGATCATCATTATCATAAGGATAAAGGTGAACATGAATTTCCTCAGCTTAAAATCATAGGCATGTATCGCATAAGCGGTCATAGCCGAGAAATAAGTGCTGAGCGCCGCAGAGCTAAGCGCTATGATAAAGGAGTTCAGCATACCGTAAAGAACGGGCTGGGTTCCATGTATCATATTATTAAGATTCTCAAGGAGGAAGGTACTGGGCAGTGCGGAAAAGCCCCTTTTCAGCTCCGAATTCGATCTTGTCGCGTTGATAAAAAGTACGTAGAACCAGAAAAGACAGAGTAAGGTCACGAGGATCAGAACAACGTATGCCAGCGCTCTTCTTGCCTGTAGGGATATACCCCCTTCCTTTTGTCCGGCCATTTTGCTTTCAGTCATCTTCTCACCTCCTCTTATTCCCCGGAATTCGTAAACTTAAATACTATATAGCTTAAGATTCCGGTCACTATGATCATAAATACGGAAAGTGCTCCGCCAAGACCGTAGTTCTTATTATAAAGATGCTTATTCAGATACATGATAAGTGTCATGGAGGAGCGTACCGGATCTCCGCTTCCGTTTGTAAGTATCTGAGGCACATCAAAGAGCTGAAGTCCGCCGATAAGCGACGTTACCATAACATAGATAAGTATGGGCTTCAGCAGCGGAAGGGTTATTTTATAGAATATCTGAGTGGCTGTGGCGCCGTCGACCTGGGCTGCCTCAAATAAGGCCGGATCGATCCCCAGCATACCTGCCATCAGAAGGATAGTCGTATTTCCAAACCACATAATACAGTTCATAAATGCGATAAGGGCGCGTACCGACCAGACGTGGGACATAAACTGGAAAGGCACGGATATTATTCCCATCTGCATCAGGATCGAGTTTATGGGACCGCCGTCCGCAAAAAGCGTAAAGAACAGCATGGAGAAGGCGGATGCCATTATAAGATTGGGAAGGTATATAACGGTTTTGAAAAATGTCTGAAACCTGAGCCTCAGCGAAGGATCCGTAAACCAGGCGCCTAGCACCAGTGATATTATGATCTGTGGAACAAAGCACATTGCCCACAGGATCATGGTATTCGCAAAATATGTGGGCAGATCACCGTTGGTAATAATGGTCACATAATTTTCAAGGCCAACAAAGTTCGGTCCTATCTGCATAAGACCCGAACGATAGTTTTCAAAAAACGAATTGTAAATCGTTGATACAAGGGGTATCAGCTGGAAAACAAGAAAAACAACAATAAAAGGAATGAGGAAGATATAACCCCACTTATTATAGCTTACTACTCTGCTCTTTTTCATGAGCCTTATCCTTTCTGTCTGGATACAGGGCGCGAAGTATACCGCGCCCTGTGAAAAAAAGTCTTTATCTGAAATTACTTTGCAAGCTCGGGATACTTCTCACCTATAGCCTTGGTGAACTGTGCATATGCATCGTCATAGCTTGCATTCCCCTCAAAGTAATTCTTCATAGCCTTCTGCAGCTCTTCATTACAGCCCTGGTCGTATGCGCTCTGATTCGAAAGATCGCACTTTTCGGCACCGGCACAGAACATAGGCAGAGGATTCTGTCCGCCGAGGACGGGGAAGGCGAAGGAATCGTCGGATGAAGCCTTTTCCATTGCAGGCTTATTATTAACGAAATCGCTGTCCTTCTTAACTATGTCAAGCATTATCTCTTCATTACAGGTGAGCTGCTTCATTATATCACAAACAAGGCTCTTATTGTCGGTTCCGGCACAGCCGCAGATCCAGGTGCCGCCCCAAAAGAAGCCCTGAGGTCCCTCGGTAGCTCCCCATCCGCCTTCATTCGCGATAGAGCCTGCCTCATCGGCAGCCATGGAGAAATTGATGAGCCATGCGGGCCCGAAGTAACAGAATACCTTTCCGTCGGGATAGAAGCCTGCGCTCCAGTCAGGACTCCAGAGGTCTGCCGATGTAGTCTCTCCTGCGTCCATCATCCTCTTGGAAAGATCGATCCAGTTCTTGATGCTGTCATCAAGGACAACCTTGCCATCCTGTACCCACTTGCCGGAAACATTATTTGAGAATACACGGTATGCATCGTTGGTGGTAGCTGTCATATTGTAGCCGGCAGCCTTCATCTTCTCTGCGGTCTGTTCAAAGGCTCCCCAGTCTGCCACTGACTTCTGAACCTCTGCGGGATCATCGGTGCCAAGGACTTCCTTTGCCGCTTCCCTGTTGTAGATAAGCACGCCGGGGCAGCCCTGCCAGGAGGTTCCCTTCAGCACACCCTTTGAATCTGTCATAATGTCCTGGGTGTATTTATACTGATTCTTGAGATCCTCATCCGTAAGGCCCAGATCCTTTACCGGAAGAGCATAATCGGTATCCACGTATTTAAGAGCATAGTCAGCCTCCACAAGGAACATATCGATCTTGTCGTCCGCGGCTGCCTTATCCTGATTCAGAAGAGCCTCATCAAGATGATTCTGATAAGCATTGTCCTGATTGGGGGTGATATTCCATTTTACCGTAACATCGCCCACCTTTCCGGTTGTGGCATCGACCTCTTCATATCCGGGGAAATGATCCGTAACCCTGGACTTAAACTCTTCATTCCATGCATATATATTGAGAACCTTTCCTCCGTCGGTGGCCTTTCCGGCGCCGGAGCTTCCGCCCTTTCCGCATCCTGCCAGTATTCCAGCTGTCATTGTCAGTGAAAGCAATGCAACCATTAATTTTTTCTTCATAACCGTTTAACCTCCCTTTTGATGATTATCCTGATTTGTTATGATCTTCATTTGCTATATTTAAAACAGCACTCTGCCGTCTTAAATCCTTTTCCTCACGCCGGTCTCCCAACCGTTCCGCCGGGTTCCAGTCTTCCCTCTATGATAACCTGTTCGATGAGCGCTGCCTTCGGATTGTTTATCATATCGATCAAGCGCTCCGCAGCTGCCCTTCCGATCCCCTCGGTATCCTGAACCACGGTAGTAAGCATAGGTATAACCCTTGAAGCCATCTCCGTACCGTCGTATCCCGCGATGGAAATATCCTCAGGTATCCTTAAGCCCCTTTCACTTAAGGCATTAATCCCTCCAAAGGCGGAAATATCATCGGGATAAAGTATGCAGGTGGGAGGCTCCGGAAGAGACAGAAGCTTTAAGGTTGCCCTGTATGCCCCCTCGGAATCCCTGTATGGAGAAGCTAAAACATACTCATCCGGAACGGTAAGGCCGAAATCCTGCATAGACCTGTAAAAGCTTGCGAGCCTGGCCTGAGTCACGGACGACTCCAGACCGTGGATATATGCGATCTTCCTGTGACCCATGCTGTAAACGTAGCTTGCCAGATCCCTCATCCCTCCGGCATTGTCCGATATTATGGCTATCCTGTTGTAAAAAATGTGGTCTATGGTAACTACCGGTATATTTCCGTTGATCAGCTCATCCACCTGTGGATCAAAGAAATCCACACAGGCTATCACGACTCCGTCAAAGCCCCTGTACATAGCGTGAGCAAGATAGGTCATATTGTCGGGCCTTGTCTTGTCGGCATTGATAAAGGTTATGTCAAAGCCGTTCCGCTCGGCACATCTCTTGAAGCTGTCCAGCACATGGGAAAAATAGTCGTGGGTAAGTCCGCTGTTCGCTTCATCCACAAAAAGGACTCCGATATTATTCGTCCTTCTGGTCTTCAGCGCCTGAGCCGCAGCGTTCGGATGATATCCCAGCTGCTCTGCGACCCTCCTGATATTCTCCTTTGTTTCCCTTCCTATGTCACTGTGATCGTTCAATGCCTTGGAGACCGTAGCTATGGATACTCCGCATTCCCTGGAAATATCTTTTAATGAAACACTGTTTTTTGACATCTTTCCCCTGTTATGACCGGATCCGGCCTCTGTTTCTTAATCGTTTTCGGCAACATGCTCCGGTAATAACCCGATATTACGTTTATAATCTTCTCAAACGTTTTAGTAAGGTAATAGTAATATGATTCTCGGGAAAATGCAATACCTTTTATTTGGTTTTTATAAAATTTTTTCCGGTTTTAGGACTCTTTGGGAAATATTGACGAAAAGAACAGAGATTATTTGATGATATTTTCGTGCATTTTAAGTAAACCTGAGATCAAATCCCGAAAATATACTTAAAGCCCCTTTATTTATTTAAAAACACTGATACCCGACGATAAAGGGGAGAATTAAGGTCGCCGGGTATCTGAAATATGAGGGTAGAAGTTGAAATTAACAACTCTTTTCAAAGTTTACCATCTTAAATTGATTCTGTCAACGAAAATCACAATATTTTGTTATTCACAGATAGAAAAACCACTATATATTCCGTTTTACAGCTTCCAGATGTCTCTGTTATATTCAGCTATAGTCCTGTCACTGGAGAAAAATCCCGCTTTTGCTATATTCACAAGCATCATCCTTCTCCACTTCTCCCGATCCTCATAATCCTCAAGGATCCTGTCCTTTGCCTTGATATATGCCTCCAGATCGAGAAGGGTCATAAACCAGTCCTTATTCAGAAGCTCCTTGTAGAGTCTCTCCAGATTTTCCTTATGTCCTGTCTTCATACATTCGGGGGAAATGATAAAGTCCACGGCCTCCTTAACTGTTTCGGACTTGTCGTAAATATCCTTTGATACATAGTCCTCAGCCTCGTAATGCTTTATCACCGTATCAGAATCCGCACCGAAGATGTAGATATTGTCGTCGCCCACCAGGCTGTGTATCTCAACATTTGCGCCGTCATCCGTACCCAGGGTCACTGCACCGTTCAGCATAAACTTCATATTTGAGGTTCCCGATGCTTCCTTGGATGCTAAAGATATCTGCTCAGAAATATCGCAGGCAGGTATAAGCTTCTCCGCATAGCTTACGTTATAGTTCGTGACCATTATCACTTTAAGATACTGATTTACCTCGGGATCGTTATTAATGATATCCTGAAGCACAAGGATGAGGTGAATAATATCCTTTGCGATAACGTAAGCGGGAGCTGCCTTTGCACCGAAAATACAGGTTATCGGGCGCTTCGGCTTCTTCCCCTCCTTTATCTCCAGATATTTATGAATGATGTACAGCGCATTCATCTGCTGTCTCTTATATTCATGGAGACGCTTCACCTGTATATCGAAAATGGAATCCGTGTTAAGCTCTATACCTTCATGCTTTCTGATATAGGCCGCAAGCTCTTCCTTATTTGACCTCTTGATATCCTCAAGCTCCATTAAGACCCCCGCATCATCCTTGAAGCTGAGGAGCTTCTCCAGAGCATCCGCGTCACTTCTGTACTCTTTACCTATGATCCTGTCCAGAAGGGCGGCAAGCGGTCTGTTGCACTGCAGGAGCCAGCGCCTGAAGGTTACGCCGTTTGTTTTGTTATTGAACTTCCCGGGATAAAGCTTATAAAAGCTGTTAAGCTCCGTATCCTTAAGGATATTTGTATGGATGGCAGCCACGCCGTTTACGGAATAGCCGTAATGAATATCGATATGAGCCATATGGACTCTCTTTTCCTTATCGATTATCCAAACCTTCGGAGCATCCTTATGAGCCTTCTTTACCCTGTTCGCAAGCTCTTTGATAATGGGAACCAGCACCGGTACCACCTTATTCAGGTATTCCAGCGGCCACTTTTCGAGAGCCTCCGCAAGGATGGTGTGATTGGTATAGGCGCAGGTCTTTGACACCACTTCTATGGCATCATCCATGGTGAACTCTTCTTCCTGTGTGAGTATCCTTATAAGCTCCGGGATCACCATTGTAGGGTGGGTATCATTTATCTGGATGGCAACGTGCTCATTCAGATCGTGAAGATCATAGCCCTTGTCCTTCATCTCCTTTATGATGAGCCTCGCCCCGTTTGAAACCATAAAGTACTGCTGGTAGATACGCAGAAGGTTTCCGGCCTCATCAGAATCATCCGGATAAAGGAAAAGTGTCAGATTCTTTTCCACATCCGTCTTGTCAAAATCTATTCCGCTCTTAACAAGTGACTCATCGAGGGATTCCACATCAAAAAGATGAAGAAGGCTAAGTCCCTTTTCATAACCTACCACATCTATATCATACATTCTGGACTTTACGGTAACTCCCCCGAATTCAATGTCAAAGCTCACATCCGTCTTTTTCAGCCAGCTTCTGTCATTTATCCAGCTGTCCTTTTCGGCCTGCTGCAGATGATCCTTAAATACCTGCTTAAAGAGCCCGTAGTGGTAGTTTAAGCCGATTCCCGCACCGGGAAGCTGTAATGTCGCTATGGAATCCATAAAGCAGGCTGCAAGCCTTCCTAAGCCCCCGTTTCCGAGAGAGGGTTCCCTTTCCTCTTCTTCAATTTCCGTTAAGGATTTTCCGCTTTCCTTAAGTATCCCTTCTATCTCATCATAGACCCCGAGATTTATAAGATTATTGGACAAGAGCTTACCGATCAGAAATTCGGCGGAAATATAATATATCTTCCTCTTCCCGTCGTTTACCTGCCTTTCATCCGTCAGCTCCTTTGTAAGCTGCAGCAGAACATGGAATAACTCATGGGATGTACACTGATGTACTGGCCTTCCGTAGAGTTTTCTTGCAAGAGCGTCAAATTTTGTCCTTACTTCCATTGTCAGTCGATGCCGATCCTTTCTTTTTATTTTACAATATCACTGTACGCCATCCGCACTATCCTGTGGGGCATAACGACCTGTCTCCCCTTTTCCCCGTCCATAAGCCTTTTGGCTTCTTTTACCGCCGTATTCGCAATCTCGTAAAAGTCCTGCCGTACGGTATTCATATCACAGCCCGCGTAAGCCATCAGGGCGATACCGTCAAAACCGCATACCGGGATGTTACGTCCCGTTTCTTTCAGGGCATTTACTGCCCCTATGGCCATCAGATCGGAAGCGCAGATGATGAAATCCTTATCCCTGCCTGTGACCCTTGCAATGCTTCCGGCCTTTGCCTCGGAAAAATCACCATATCTGATGCTTAAGCCCACCCTCAGCTCTTCCGCCGCCTTCTTCATCCCCTTTGTACGGTCAGCGGTGGTATAATCAGCTCCCCTTCCGGCTATATAAAGAACAGAAGGAGCCGTCTCTCCCGGCTGTACGGATCCCGGGTTTTCCTTAATGGTCTTGACGGCCACCTGATACTGAGCCTCCGTGTGATCAATTCCTACAGAGGTAATTCCGTCTGTAACAAATGGTGCGTCCACGACAACCGTAAAGAAGTCCTCCTCCTGAATAAGATTCCTAATCACCTTTGTTTCCTGGGAAAGCCCGAATACCACTATGACCTGAACCCCCTGTGATCTTAAGTATCTGGTGATATCATCGACAGTCATATTTTCCAGCATGCTGAAAAACACGGTTATGGCATCAATACCCAGTTCACGCGCGGAGTCAAGGGCGCCAAGAATATACTCCATGTAGATCTGGTCAGCACCCCTGGTCTCACGGACAGGATCCATAAGAAGCGCCACACGTCCGGAATGCTTGGAGGAAAGTGCCGCCGCTATTGAATTTGGGACGTAGTTAAGCTCCTTTATTGCCCGGTTAACCTTATTCTTTGTAGCTTCCGTTACATTCGGGTAGTTATTAAGTACCTTAGAAACAGTAGAAATGGCAACCCCGGCATGCTTTGCAACATCCTTAATAGAGACCATAAAGCCGTTTTCCTTCCTGAAAATAGTTATAGTGTGATTTTATCACCCCGGAGGCATTGCCGCAAGAAAAAAGCCATTGCACTGTCACAGCACAACGGCTTTTTCATACGCCGGATGGCAAAAGGTCCGGTGGACCTTTTGCGACCGCGTTTAGCCGCGCTGAGCGCGGCTGCGGGCCGTAGAATTGAACCCACACACTTTCATGCGCCGAGCGGGGTGAGCCGGATTCAGAAAAAGATCCTGCGGATCTTTTTCCCGGCGAACCGACCGACGAGCCACTCTGTGGCGAGGAGACCTCGAACCCTGGGTTCGAGGTCTCCCCGCCACAAAATCAGGATTGGGTACATCGTACCCAATCCTGATTTTCGTGCGCCGGATGGGAATCGAACCCACACGCTCACAGAGCACAGGAACCTAAATCCTGCTCGTCTGCCAGTTCCGACACCGGCGCGGATATACCGGGATCCATTGAAGACCCCGATAAATTATTTACAGAAGATGCGCTCTCTGCTCCTCAGGCGACAGGGGACTGAGATACGCGGGAGCCACATCCAGTACCGTGATACAGCCGAAGCGGTCCTCCTTATTCAGCCTGTCAACCGCCCTTGCATAGGCTGCAAGCACAGAGCCCGTAAATTCCGGATTCGAATCCAGCTTCAGGCTGTACTCGATCACATGCTTATTGCTTCCGTCGCCGGTAACCCCGGTATAGATCACAGACCCGCCGTGGGGAAGCCCTGCATGATCCCGCTTCAGCTCCTCCTCCGAAATGAAATTAACGGTAGTATCATAATCCGAAAAGTAATTGGGCATTGATTTTATTTCCTGCTCGATCCTGGCCTTATCGGCATTTTCCTCCGCAACGACCCAGCATTCCCTTAAATGCTTTTCCCTTGTGGAGAGCTCGGGATTGGAGCCGCTCCGAACCTTATTTAAGGCTGCTTCTATAGGAACCGTATACTGTCTCGCATCCCTGACTCCCTCAATACGCCTGATGGCATCCGAATGTCCCTGGCTCACGCCCCTTCCCCAGAAGGTATAATCCTTTCCATCCGGAAGCACCGAGTGGGCATAAACACGGTTAAGAGAGAACATTCCGGGATCCCAGCCGCAGGAGATAAGGGCTGTGGTTCCCGCATTCTTAGCTGCCTTGTCAACATCCGCAAAATGCCGTGGAATATTGGCATGTGTATCAAAGGAATCTATCACGGAATAAAGCGCCGCATACTTCGGAGTCATCTCCGGCAGATCGGTAGCCGACCCTCCGCAGATTATCAGCACCTCTATATCCTCATGCCCGCTGTCCAGCTCGGTAATGCTTTTTACCTCCGCTCCCGGCGTGTTTATCTTTAAGGACGAGGGATCACGTCTCGTGTATACCGCCTTCAGCACCTGATCCTCATTCCTCTTAACCGCTTCCTCTACGCCTCTTCCAAGGTTTCCGTATCCAAGTATTCCTATTTTTGTGATCATGTTTTTCTCCTCATTACAAAGATCCTTCGTCGCTTTGCTACTCAGGATGACAATATGCTTCCCCTCTTACTCCCGTATCTCCACCAGACAGTACGGTGCCCCGTCCTCCGCGTTCAGGGAGACCGTAAATATACGCTTTCCGTCCTGCGTCCTGTCGTTAATGACAGGATAGATGAGGTCCCCCATAAATGCCTGCTTTCTGTATTCAACCCGAAGTCCCCCGGGATGGGTCCTGTCTCCGAAGCCCGCTTCCTCCAGCGCATCGGTGGCAAACCTGATATAACGCTCATTATTCACATGCCGGTTTATATCCAGATCCCGCCTTCTCACCGTCAGCTCTCCGGCCGTGTGCTCCTCTCCCTCTTTTGGATAGGCTATCTTCCTGCCGGTATAGGTCATATCCAGCTTTTCTCCCGGAGGGTAGGCAGCCGCCACCTCCGGAGGGACCTTCACCGGAAGCTGGGTTTCAAGATCGATCAGAGCCCATATGGAATTTGCCTTTGCGATCATACTGCCACCGGCATCCTCCATATAGAAGTTCCTGCATCCGAAAATACCCTTAACGCTGTAAGGTATGGTGCCGACCTTAACATCCTCATACATATCCGGATAACGGGAAACCTCGATCTCCCAGAACAGTATCATCCAGACCAGTCCCTTATCCATAAGGACTTCCCAGGAACCGCCGGTTCCCGCGGAATGAAAGTTGGAGCAGTCCTGAAAGTAATTTACCAGTGCCGGAAGGCTCAGCTTTTTATTAACTCCGCATTCGCTGTAACGGATCCTTGTGTCAAAGCTGTACATTATCTAAGATCTTCCGGCACTTCCGTAAGGAGCTCCAGCGAGTACTCCTTATTCATCCTGTTACACATGGCGACAAAGGTGTCAAGGGGAACATCGTGGAGCACGTTCTTTGATCCCCTCATATTGATGGAAACCGTATTGTCCGCTGCCTCCTTGTCACCCAGAACCAGCACATATGGATCCTTAAGGGTTTTAAACTGCTTTATCTTTACCTTCATATTCTCATCGGAATAATCGGCTTCAAAACGTATCCTGTTATCGAAGAGTAAGTCTGCAACCTTCTTTGCATATTCGTTATTATCAACCCTTATGGGTACGATCCCGACCTGCACAGGCGCGAGCCAGAAGGGGAAGTGTCCCTGAAAGTTCTCTATAAGGATCCCGATAAATCTCTCCATGGAGCCGAATATCGCTCTGTGTATGAGGACAGGCCTCTTGAAGGAGCCGTCGTCCGCCACATACTTCAGGTCGAAATTAAGAGGAAGCTGGAAATCAAGCTGTATGGTTCCCATCTGCCATTCACGCCCCAGACAGTCCTTCATCTTGAGATCTATCTTCGGTCCGTAGAAGGCTCCGTCTCCGGGATTTATCTCGAAATTCCCTTTACCGAGCTTATTGGTAAGGATCCTATTAAGAGACTCCTCCGCCTTGTTCCAGAGTCCGATATCTCCCATATAGTCGTCGGGTCTCGTGGAAAGCTCTGCGGAATACTCCAGTCCGAAGGTTCCGTAAATCTTCTTCGCGATGTCCATGATATCGCTGATCTCAGACTCGATCTGTTCCTCCGTTACGTAGGTATGGTCATCATCCTGATGGAACTCCTGCACGCGGAAAAGACCGTTAAGGGCTCCGGATTTTTCCTTTCTGTGGATGATATCGGTCTGGGAAAACCTTAAGGGCAGCTCCTTATAGCTTCTCTGCCTGTATCTGTACACATTGATGGAGTTCGGACAGTTCATGGGCTTGATGGCATATGTGCTGTTCTCGTCAATAGGCACCGTGAACATTCCGTCCTGATAATGAGCCCAGTGTCCCGACTGTACCCAGAGCTCCTTTGAGGAAAGCACAGGACCGCTTATCTCCTCGTAGCCGTGGGTAGCGTGCTCCCTTCTCCAGTAGTCAAGAAGCGCATTATAGACCTTCCAGCCTCTCGGAAGCCAGTAGGGCATACCCGGAGCCGTCTCGTGGAACATAAATAGCTCCATCTCGGGGCCAAGCTTCTTATGATCCCTTTCCATTGCCTCCTTTATAAAATTAAGATGATCCTTCAGAGCCTTTTTGTCCGGAAAGCCGTAAACATAGATCCTCTGAAGCTGGTCCCTGTTCACATCACCTCTCCAGTAGGAGCCGGACACGGACTTTACCTGAAAGGCCGCATTCATAAGCTCCCTTGAATTATCAACATGAGGTCCCCTGCAGAGATCAACAAAATCATCACCCGTATGGTATATGGTTATGGTCTCATTCTCGGGAAGATCCTTTATAAGCTCGGTCTTGTACTTCTGATCCTTAAATATCTCCAGGGCCTCTTCCCTTGAAACCTCCTTCCTCGTCCAGTCCTCACCTCTTTTGATGACCTCGCGCATCTTATCCTCGATCATCTTGAAGTCGTCGGTGGATACGGTCCTCGGAAGAGCAAAATCATAATAAAAACCGTCATCGATCTGTGGTCCGATGGCGTACTGAACCCCGGGCCCGAAGATCTCTATTACCGCTTTCGCCAATATATGCGACAGCGAATGACGGTATATTTCAAGAAACTTTTCTTTTTCCATTTTGTTTTCTATATCCTTTCTTAAAAACAATAACGGTACACAGCTGGAAAGTGCACCGTCCCTATTATCCTAGTATTTCAATGAAAATGCAAGCTTTTCCCGATCTTCGGAGTATAAACCGTTTATCCATCCGGTATTCACGCACCGGTAAAAATGATGCCCTTAAAGCCGTCGGCCATTTCTGCAGTCGGAAAGCTTATTTCTATCATACGGTAAGCATTGTGGACCTCCCCTCCGGGCTTATAGATAAAATCCTGCCTGAAATCATAGGACCATTGCATTGGCTTTATAAGACAGACCTTGGAATCCGTATTTATGACAATATTACCGTTTGCCGGACAGAAGGGGTGGTAAAGACCTATGATACCGGAAGCCTTTCCGCTTAGGGGCAGAGCCCAGGTGAGCGGGTCTCTTCTTTCAAAGCTTTCCGCCGGAAAATAACGGAAGGAGTCGAATTCGAGAGCGCCGGGATCAAGAGGCTCTCTCTCTATCCTTTCAACTCCCGTATCATTCTCCGTCTCCGTATCAATGATCCTTTTAAGCTCCTCGAAATACAGACGGTACCCCTCATCATTGGGGTGCTTCTCATCTACGGTAAGCTCCTCGTATTTTTTCCCGCTGTCATTAAACGCAGCTATGGTATCCGCGGTACGGATATCGTAGTACTGCGCCAGTTCTTCTATGGCTCTTATTTTTTCGGTGTATTCTCTCTGGGAGCTTTCGAGTATTGAAATGATATTACAGGATGGGTATTTCTTTTCCGCGCTTCTTATGATCGCTTCATATTCTGTCGGGAGTGTCTTTCTGCCGTCGTTTTCCCCGTAGCAGATTATCACAAGGTCATAGCTTACATCATCATTCAGGATGCTTTCCCGAACGTAGCCTGCGTAGCTTGAATTGCCTCCCATAGAGATGTTCGTAAGTAAGCAGCTTACATGGTACTCGGATTCCACATAGCTTTTCAGAAGATCGGTCCAGGAATTCCCTTCGGTAGCACCGCTTCCTGCTCCTATGGAATCCCCATTGACAAGGATGCTTACATCCTGCCCCTTTCGCAGCTTCCTGTAGAAGCCGTCATATTCCCGGGGGAGGCTTTCCGTTTTTTCCCGGGATACCTTTTCCGGCTCCTCCTCTTCTCCTTCATCATCATTGGGATAAAGAAGCTCGAAGCTTTCATAATGATCGGGAGTGTAGTATATCAGCCCGTCATTCGAGAAGACAAGCCTCTTTCCTCCCCTTTTCCCTGCATGGAGAGTATCTATGTCGCACTCCCGGTATTCCCTTCCGGCGCTTTCCGGGAGCGTACCTTCATAATTTCCGAAATAGTCACCCCCTATGCATTTACCCCAGGCATATTCATCGAGACTGCCTCCGGGCCATCCGAGCTTCTTTGCTTCCTTCTTTGTGATGAAGTTTTCCGGCAGCCTTCCGTAGGTGTAAATATATAATGACACATCCTCCTTTGAGGTATATGCACCCTTTTCATCAATCGGGGAAGGGGCGCTGTTTCCCTCCGGTGTATCACTGTCTTCCTCCGAAACGCTGCTTTCCTCAGTGGACTTATAGTCTGACCCGGTCGCTTCCGCGGCCGTTTCCGTACTGCTTTCCATGGCACCTTCCGTCCTGCCGCAGCCACTTAGACACAGGATAAGCAGCAGAGACAGGGTCATAGCCAAAATTCTCTTTTTTGTCATATTTGCTTCTGATCATTAGATGCAGTAATATTTGGTCAGGAAATAGGTTCTGTCCCAGTCAACAATCCTCATCGTGTTTTCCTTTTCCGCACGAACAT
>JAFTEC010000128.1 GCA_017453865.1 Lachnospiraceae bacterium | reverse complement strand
TCCTCTTCACCGCCGGCTTCGCCCTCTGCTTCACCCTCTGTATTTTCCGCTTCAGGGTTTTCGCCGTTAACCTGGAGCAGCACATGGGCAACTGCAGCATCCTGGGTCACGTTATCGGGAAGAGCGAGGATAACTGCTCCTGCGTAGGATCCCGGTGTCACACCTCCGTTTTCATTCAGCGGAAGATCAGACAGATTCAGGGTTCCGACGATAAGGTTTCCGTCCAGGTTTTCTATATTCTGCTTTAATCCCCGGACAGTTACTGCCACCATGCTGTTTGTCATATCGTTTCCGATGATCATGCCTTCAGGCAGTCCCACGGCAGTAAGATTGGAGTATGGCACCTGCAGTACCGTAGCGGAAGCAGCTTCCACCCCTACCTTTACGCTTACGATAGCGCTGTCGTTTGAATCATCAAAGTAAACTCCGGCAGGCAGGTATTTGCTCACATCCACTTCCGTCTTGTAGTCTCCCTCAGCACCGGTGATGTCCACCTCAGTCTCCGGGATCGTAATGGAATCGGCCTTGTTCAAGGCACTGCTTTCACCGGTAACATATACTGAAGAAGGTATCACGGATACATCACCGTTTGCAAGATACCCGGCAGCAGGCATTCCGGTGCATTCCACATAGATCGGAAGCTCTACAACCTTCCATATCTCAACGGATACCGAAGCCTGGTCTATGGATACCTCAAGGTCTGTGGTATCCACGGGATCGCCGTTCCTGTCAAGTAAAAGGATCGGAACCGCCGTATGTATCTCGCTTGTCATCCCTGTCACATTGACTCTTGCAACAGCTTCCGCTATGGAGCTTACTATGGACTCCGGACCTGATACCCTTACTACGTTATTCTGCACGGAAGTACTGCCAACGGAATAACCATCCGGAACATTTCCTACAGCCTCAGCAATAACCCTGAACTGGGAAGCAAGGAGGTCTTCTATGACCACGTTTGCAAACTCCTTGGCGGGGCTGATGCTCTGGATCCTGTCTGCGTACTTCGTGGACTTAACTTCTATGGGAACCTTATTTCCCTCAAGATCCGCCATGTTTATGGAGGCCTTTATGTTGTCCCTTGAAAGCTCCGATAATACCGATCTCTCTGCTTTTACGGAAACCGTCACCGTTCTGCTGGAATCGGAGAGCTCAAAGGCCTTCCCCTGATCCTCCATGACCCCTGCGTTTTCAACGCTTACCGGGATCGAGGTAAAGGAAAGAGTCATTATCGGATTCTCTATGCTGACAACGAAAAGCCACAGAAGGAAAGCAAGCCCTAAGGAGACTATCTTAAGTCCTATATTTCCGGTCAGTTTTTTGATAAAAGTGATGAAAGCATCCATAGTCGTCACCTTTTCCCTTTCCAGAAGAAAAGACTGCGTCTGTCATCACCGTTCTTCTTTGTTTTATTCTGAAGCCTCACAAGGTGGGATTTTAATTCCTGGGGATCTAAATTCCTGTAGAGCATCCCTTCGTATGCCACAGACACCCTGCCGCTCTCTTCGGAAACTATAACAGTCAGTGAATCCGTTGCTTCCGAAATACCGACACCGGCTCTGTGCCTCGTTCCAAGCTCCTTTGAAAGCTCCATATTGTCAGACAGGGGAAGATAGCATGTTGCGCTTGTCACCCTGTTTCCCCGGACTATTACCGCTCCGTCATGAAGAGGTGTATTGTGTTCAAAGATGTTGATGAGAAGCTGGCTTGAAAGCAGCGAATCAAGCTCGATACCGGTCCTCTCGTACTCCTCTAAGGAGTCATGCTGCTCGATAACTATAAGAGCTCCGGTCCTTGCCCTTCCCATCTCGTAGCAGGCTTTTATTATCTCGCTCACGGTCTTATCGGAAAAACGCTCATCCACTCCGGATGAGAGATTTATGGATACAAAGTTCGTAAGGATATTCTTTCTTCCAAGGATATCAAGAGCTTTTCTGAGCTCAGGCTGAAAGATGACCACAAGCGCCATTATGGCCACATTAAGAGCATTCCGCACGATCCAGATTATGGTGTTCATCTGGAAAATGTAGGCAAGGATGATGAAAACCGCAATGATGACAATTCCTCTTAAGAGGGACCAGGCCTTGGTATTCTTTATCCAGACCATCAGCTCATAGATCAGGAAAGTGATAATGATGATCTCGATAAAGTCCGTGCCCACCATCATTGGGATCGAATCAAAAGATATGTATTTTTGAATGAATTCCACAATGGAATCAAGGCTCGTCATCAGCTACTTCCTTTTCTTCACTTCCTGAAATCTTTTTTACCTTCTTCTCAGGAATGGATACTGTCATCTTCGGTACTGCCTTCACATAGTAATAGTATTCATCATCCTGGAATTGGAGAAACTCCGTCCGGGTATAATCCACCGATAATATGAAGAACTGTATGATAAGTGCCAGTACCAGCGAAAGAAGGCAGCCGAAGAAAAGGGCTCCGGTGGAAACCTCCATGTCGTAGTGAAGAGTTCCCCAGAGTATGACTGAAAGCTCTATCACTGCACCGACAACCACCGCGATCGTCCAGCTGAACTTTATCGGAAGCTTGTGAATTAAGTAAACTGCCAGGCAGGAGAGGCCCAGGGCTATGATCATGATCCTCATGTTCCTGTTTCCGGCAATACCGTCCACCACGTATTTAAGCTCCCTGGAAAGTGCCTCTATATCCGTATCCTGCAGTACCGAGCTGTTGGACTTTATAAACATTATGGAGTAATAAACCACAAGTCCGCAGGCTATGGGTAATGCAGAAAAAACCGTTCCCGTAAGACCAAAGCATAGTGGCACCACATAG
>JAFTEC010000127.1 GCA_017453865.1 Lachnospiraceae bacterium | reverse complement strand
TACTATAACAACGTGGAACTGCCTGTGGACAGCCACTCGGAGGTTTTCCGGCTGGTGACCAGGATACAGGATGAGACCCACCGCTTTGCCATTGATTACTTCAGATCCCTGCACGGAAAGAACCAGCTCCACTCCATTCTGGATGACATCCAGGGCATAGGGGATAAGAGGCGTAAGGCGCTTCTCCGGGAATTCGGCTCCGTTGAGAATATTAAAATCGCTACGGAAGAAGAACTGGCAGAGGTTCCGGAGATGAATAAAAGGTCGGCGGAGGCGGTTTTTGCTTTCTTCCATAATGAATGAAATAATGCTATACTTGAATATACGAGCTCTGCTGTTATGGTAAACGAAATATTAATTCCGTTAACAATATTATAGGGCAGTTTATCAGAAAAGGAGCAGATATGGCGACAGTTTCATTAAATACTTTTATTGAAAAGATGAATCTTCATAACCTCACTCCCGATATCCCGACGGACAAGGTGAATATCACCCAGCCTGAGATAAACAGGCCGGCGCTGCAGCTCACCGGGTTCTTTGAGCACTTTGAGTCCACCAGGATTGAGATCGTGGGATTTGTTGAGTATTCCTATATGCAGTTAATGGATGATGCAAGGAAGGATGAGATCTACAGTAAGCTCCTTTCCAGCGGCATCCCCTGTGTCATATTCTGCAGGGATCTGGAGCCGGATGAGAAATTCCTTATGTATGCCGGGGAAAATCAGGTGCCGATCCTCCGGACCTCAAAGTCCACCTCCGATTTTATGGCGGAGACCATCAGATGGCTCAATGTAAAGCTTGCTCCCTGTATTTCGATCCACGGGGTTCTGGTGGATGTTAACGGTGAAGGCCTCTTAATAACAGGTGAGAGCGGCATAGGAAAGAGTGAGGCCGCTCTGGAGCTGGTCAAGAGAGGACACAGGCTTATTTCAGATGACGTGGTGGAGATAAGGAAGGTCAGCGATGACACACTTATAGGCTCCGCACCGGACATCACCAAGCACTTTATCGAACTCAGGGGTATAGGTATTATCGATGTAAAGGCACTTTTCGGTGCCACCTCCGTAAAGGAGACCCAGGGGATCGACCTTGTCATCAAGCTTGAGGACTGGGACAAGGACAAGGATTACGACAGGCTTGGTATGGAAGAGGAGTATACGGAATATCTGGGAAAGAGGGTAGTGTGCCACAATATCCCCATCCGTCCCGGACGTAACCTCGCCATTATCTGCGAGACCGCGGCCATAAATTACAGACAGAAGAAGATGGGTTATAACGCAGCCCAGGAGCTTTATAAGAGAGTACAGGACAACTTAAAGAAAAAACGGGAGGACTAAATCATGAGCTATGTATATGGGGTAGATGTAGGCGGTACTTCTGTAAAGATCGGCCTTTTCACCGGAGAAGGGGAACTCATAGAAAAGTGGTCAATTCCCACAAATACGGAGAATAACGGGGCGGCCATCCTTCCCGACATTGCGGCTTCCATAGAGAAGAAGACAGAGGAAAAGGGCATAAAGAATGAGGATATACTGGGGGTTGGAATGGGACTTCCCGGACCCGTGGATGATAAGGGTGTCATCAGGAAGGCGGTAAACCTTCAATGGAGCGATACCTTCAATGTGGAGGAAAAGCTTGCTTCCTGCTTTAAGGAAAAAATGAAGGTCAAGGCCGGAAACGACGCCAATGTGGCGGCACTCGGCGAGGCATGGATGGGAGCCGGAAAAGGATATAAAAATATCGTTATGGTGACCCTCGGCACCGGAATCGGCGGCGGAGTCATTATAAACGGACATATCGTCACCGGTACCATGGGAGCTGCCGGGGAGATAGGCCATATCTACACCGGCACCGATACGGCGGAGCCCTGCAACTGCGGTAACAGGGGCTGCCTGGAGCAGTTTGCCTCAGCCACGGGGATAGTGAGGCTCTTAAAAGAGGAGCTGGAAGCAAATCCCGATGAAGAGTCGGAGATGAGGAAGAAACCTTTGAATTCTAAGGAGATGTGGGATGCCGTTAAGAACGGGGACAAGCTCTCCATAAGGGTTGCGGAGAAATTCGGAAAGTATCTGGGAGACGGGCTTTCGGTTGTAGCCGGGGTCTTAAATCCAGAGATCATCATAATAGGGGGCGGTGTTTCCATGTCGGGAGACGTTATCATGCCCTATATCACAAAGAACTTTAAGGAGCATGTTTTCCATGCCAGCGCAGAGACCGTATTTACCAGGGCTACTCTTGGGAATGACGGCGGCATCTACGGCGCGGCAGCACTTCTTATCTCATGAATAAGGATATTTTTGATCTCATAGGGGATATCCTGCCAAAAGAACGCATAAGAAAAAACGAACCCATGAATGTCCATACCACATTCCGCACAGGGGGAAATGCGGATCTTTTTCTGATGCCGGAAAATGCTTCCCAGCTTTCAAAGCTCATAAAGTGCTTTAGGGATGAAAAAGAGGACTTTTTTATCATAGGAAACGGGAGCAACCTCCTGGTGTCCGACAGGGGTTTTAGGGGTGTCATCATCCAGATAACTGAGAACTTTTCCGGGACAGAGGTTAAAGATCTTGAGATAAAAGCCGGAGCCGGAGCCCTTCTTTCAAAGATAGCGGACACTGCGCTTAAAAATTCCCTTACCGGCTTTGAATTTGCTTCAGGAATCCCGGGAACCGCAGGAGGTGCCATGGTGATGAATGCCGGTGCTTATGGTGGGGAGATGAAGGACGTTGTAAAGGAAGTGGAGGTTCTTGACCGGGAGGGATCGTACCTTACCCTTCAGAATGAGGATATGGATTTTTCCTACAGGAACAGTGCTGTAAGGGAAAAGGGCTACATAGTCTTAAACGTTACTTTCTCCCTGGAAAAGGGGGATAGTGAAAGCATTTCTTCAAAGATGAAGGAACTGGCAGAGAAGAGAAGGGAAAAGCAGCCTCTGGAATACCCCAGTGCAGGCAGCACCTTTAAGCGTCCCGAGGGAAATTTCGCGGGAAAGCTTATTATGGAAGCAGGCTTAAGGGGCTTTACAATAGGAGGCGCCCGGGTTTCGGAAAAGCACTGCGGATTTGTGGTGAATGCCGGGGGTGCCACCTCGGATGATATTTATAATCTGATAAAGGAAGTGCAGCAGAAGGTGCGGGAGAACTCCGGAATAATGCTGGAGCCCGAGGTTTTGATGATCGGAGAATTCTGATATGAAGTTTGTCATTGTCACGGGAATGAGCGGCGCAGGAAAAAGTACCTCCTTAAAGATGCTGGAGGATCTTGGTTACTTCTGCGTGGATAACCTGCCGGTACCATTGATCGGGAAATTCGCGGAGCTCTCATACGAGCCAAACAGCGAGCTTGAGAAGGTGGCAGTGGGGATAGATGTAAGGACCGGTCTTGCAAAGATCGATACCGCCCTGAAAGAACTTAATGAGGCGGGATATTCCTTCGAGATCCTTTACCTTGACTGTGAGGATGACGTGCTGATAAAGCGCTTCAAGGAGACCCGGAGAGCCCATCCGCTGGTTATGAACGGCAGGGTGGAGGACGGCATTAAGAAGGAGAGGGAGCTCCTTAAATTCCTCAAGGCCAATGCTTCATATATAATCGATTCCAGCCATCTTCTGACGAGAGAACTGAAGACCGAGATAGACAATATTTTTTCAAAGAACAAGGATTACGGCAATCTCTTCATTACCGTTCTTTCCTTTGGTTATAAGTACGGTATCCCCAGTGATGCGGATCTGGTATTTGATGTGCGTTTCCTGCCGAATCCCTATTATATTGATGAGCTTAAGGCAAAATCCGGGGAGGATAAGGAGGTCCGGGACTATGTCATGGGCTTTAAGGAGGCCGGTATTTTCCTGGATAAGATCAAGGACCTGATAGAATTCCTTATACCGAATTATGTGATAGAGGGGAAGAACCAGCTGGTGATCGCTATAGGCTGCACCGGCGGCAAGCACAGGAGTGTGACCCTTGCAAAAAAGCTCTACGAGCGTCTTTCCGAGAAGGAGAACTACGGCATAAGGATAGAGCACAGGGATATTTATAAGGACAGTTTGCGGAGATAGGGTTTCCCGTTTCAGGGGAGCTGATTTTTGAGGATATATGTCATTTTCCCGGGATGTTAAAAGAGAAATAGCCTCCTCCATACCGGAGGCAAGGCATTGCTGTACGGCTTATCTTGCAGGCATTACTCTGATGTCTGCAGATATTTTTTATGCACCCGGATCGGGGATCGGGATATTGTACCACTCCGAGAATGAAGACGTTATCAGAATTTGCTTTACATTATTAAGAAAAACCATTAGAATAAGTGCTGATGTTCAGATGAGGTCGGGAAAAACTCCTGTTTACAGGCTCCTCTTAAAGGGTTCTGCGGCAGAGGAAGTACTGACACTGCTGAAGATCCATCCGGGGGACAGGCGCTTAAGCAGCCTGTTATACGAAAGATCATGCTGCAGGAGAAATCTTATACGGGGGGCGTTTCTTGCAGGAGGATCGGTGAGTAACCCTGCAGGGTCTTACCATATGGAAATCGTATGCTCCTCCATGGAAAGTGCCGAAAACCTGAAAGAGATCATCGGCAGCTTTAACGTAGAGAGCCGGATTACCGGACGGAAGAACAGCTTTATCGTCTACCTGAAGGAGGGTGACGATATCGTTACGATGCTGAACATCATGGAGGCGCCGGGAGCCCTTATGGATATGGAAAATGCCCGTATCTACAAGGATATGAGAAATACGGTAAACCGGCGGGTTAACTGCGAGACAGCCAATATCAAAAAGACTGTCAGCGCGGCAGTGAGACAGGTAAATGATATCGAGTATATCAAGGAGAAGCGGGGTTTTGGTTTTCTGGACGATGCTTTAAGGGAGATGGCGGAAGTGAGGCTTTCCCATCCCGAGGCAGCATTGAAGGAACTTGGTAATTTTCTTGATCCGCCCGTGGGTAAATCAGGGGTAAACCACCGGCTGCGGAAATTAAGCAGTATCGCGGACGACTTAAGGAGGAATCAGTATGACCAGGAAAACAGTTGAAGTATCCATTCAGGACGGACTGGATACCAGACCCATTGCAATGCTCGTGCAGACAGCGAGCCAGTTTGAGTCTACTGTTTACATCGAGTATGATGAGAAGCATGTAAATGCCAAGAGTATCATGGGAATGATGACCCTTGCCCTGAAGAACGGGGACAAGGTTGAGGTTGTTACAGAGGGCAGCGATGAAGTAAACGCTGCAGATAATATCAGCAAATACCTGAAAGGCGAAGTGACTGTCGGGTGAAAATGTATTTCATCTACAATCCCCATGCGGGGATGGAGAGGATACGCAGTAATCTTCTGGATATCATTGATATCTTTGTGAAATCGGGCTATGAGGTTACGGTATATCCTACCCAGAACAGCGGAGATGCCATAGATGCCACCGTCAATATGAAGCCGGGCTATGATATGCTGGCCTGCGCAGGAGGCGACGGCACGCTGGATGAAGTGGTGGCGGGAATGATGAAGAGGGAGGACAGGATCCCCATATGCTATGTTCCTGCAGGAAGTACCAATGATTTCGCAAGGACCTTAAAGATCCCAAGGGATATGCGGAAGGCCGCGGAGGTTGTTACAAGCGGCGTGGAGTTCTGCTGTGACATGGGAACCTTTAATGACAAGACCTTCGTCTATGTGGCGGCCTTCGGGATGTTCACGGATATCTCCTACGGCACCGAGCAGAATATGAAGAATACCTTCGGGCACCTGGCCTATATCATAGAAGCCATGTCCCGCATAGGTCCGGTGAAGTCCTTCCATCTGAAGGTGGAGCATGATGGCATCGTGGAGGAGGATGAATATGTATTCGGAATGGTGAGTAATTCTCTCTCTGTTGCCGGAATACACAGTCTCGAGAAAAAGGGCGTGCTCTTAGACGACGGACTTTTCGAGGTGACACTTATTAAGATGCCCTCCGATACGGCGGAATTCGGTGAGATCGCTGCCGCCATCGTGAACGGCACCACCAATGATTTTGTAAGTTTCTTTAAGACTTCCGAGATCAGTTTTACTGCTAACAGCCGCATTGACTGGACCCTGGACGGGGAGTTCGGTGGAAGCTTAAAGAAGGTCCGGGTCAGAAATTGCCACAGGGCACTCCGGATAATGGTTCCCTCTGATAAAGGATTACCGAGGGTCGCGGAAAAAGCGGCTCTGCCGGGAGCATAAAGGGAGAGCAAAATAGTTACCATCACCGGGATACGGTGTGAAGTATAAATTTATTTAAGAAAGGATGGAAATATTATGCCATTAGTTACAACTACCGAGATGTTCAAAAAGGCCTACAGCGGAGGCTATGCCATCGGAGCATTTAACGTTAACAACATGGAGATAGTACAGGGTATCACAGAAGCAGCATGGGAGCTTCATTCACCTGTTATCCTGCAGGCATCGGCAGGCGCCAGGAAGTATGCACAGTCTGCATATCTTAAGCACCTTGTAGAGGCTGCAGTGGAAGCTACCAATAATGAGATCCCCATTGCCCTTCACCTTGACCACGGCGCAGACTTTGATGTATGTAAGGACTGTGTTGACAATGGATTTACATCCGTTATGATCGATGCTTCCAGCAAGCCCTTCGATGAGAATGTTGAGATCTCAAAGAAGGTTGCGGAGTATGCACATGAAAAGGGTGTTGTTGTTGAGGCAGAGCTCGGAACCCTTGCAGGAGTTGAGGATGATGTAAAGGTTGCTGCTGAGACAGCTCAGTATACCAAC
>JAFTEC010000126.1 GCA_017453865.1 Lachnospiraceae bacterium | reverse complement strand
CGCCCTCTTATCGTCATTTACGATCGCCGCATCATCCGAAGCTTCTCCGAGGAGCGGCTCTGAAATCAGAACCTTTTCAAAATCCGCCGAATGACTTTTAAGGGTCTCCGTAAGCTCATCATATTCCGCACCATGCATAAGGTGGGTCGGCTGGATCAGAAGATTCTTTACACCGTTATCCTTCGCTCTCTTAAGAGCCTGCTCCATGTTATCTATCCTTTCACCGTCCCGCGCAAGTATATGATTCATTATGATCTGCGAGGTAAAGGCACGGCGGACCGACCAGTCGGGAAATGCTTCCGTAAGAGCCTTTTCTATGCCGCCGATGGTTGCTGTGCGGCTGTCATTAAAGGAGGTGCCGAAGCTCACGACCAATATTTCATTTTCCCCGATATCATCTTGGTTTAAGGGGTCGTCCTTTGAAGCGTCCCCGGTATCACGTCCGAAATAGTCGGGATCCGCATTCTCTCCCTCAACCCTTTCCTTCTCTTCATCGGAAAGAGCATCCCAGGCTTCCTTTGCTTCTCTGCATTTTTCCTCGGTGTCCTCTGTCCACTCCTGCACATAGATCGAGTCGATGAGCTCCGAAGCCCTTGCGATCTTTTCCTCCGCACTCTCTCCGGCTTTAGAGCCGCAGCCTGAAGCCATAAAGACTGAAAGGCCGAGAGCCAGTGTCACACTTAAAAACCTTACTTTCATATTACCAATCCTCCCGTGGTTAAATGAATAATTATATAACCCAAAGGCAGGTCTCCTGACTTACGGCCTGAAGACAAATCCTCAATGGTTTTCCCCTTCCCGGAAAAATTTCCAGTGGCTGATGAAAACCTCCTACCGCTTACAGTGACGGGTTCGTACAGGACTCTCACCTGTTTCCCTATTCTCCGCAGGGCTTTAAGACTTAAGCTCTGCAGCACCTTCGGATTTAGCTACAGTCAGTTATTCTAGCATATATCCATCCCTGATGAAAGACAGATCCACGTCATTTATATCGTAAAGAGTCTGTACAAAGCCGTCCGTAAAGATCTCCTCTGTCCTTCCCGCTCCAAAGACCCGCCCTTCCTTGAAGGACAGCAGCTTATCCGAGATCTTCGCTGCGAGAAAGACCTCATGCACCGACATTATCACCGTGAGCTTCCTTTCGGTGCATAGATTTTTAAGTATATGTATAAGCTCCAGCTTATACCTTATATCGAGGTAGGAAAGCGGCTCGTCCATTATAAGGAGCTCCGGCTCCTGACAGAGAGCCCTTGCAAAAAGCAGCCTCTGCTTCTCTCCGTCACTAAGATTATTAAAAAGCTTATCCTTAAGCTCCCCTGTTCCCGTAAGGGCTGTCACCTCATCGACCGCCCTTTTGTCTTCAATGCTTAAGATCCCCATCCTTCCGGTATAGGGGTATCTCCCCGTTTCCATGAGCTCCCTTCCTGTCATATATTCGGGCCTTACCCTGTCGGTTGTGAGAACCGCGGTCTTTTTTGAAAGCTCGGCGCTATTGTAGCTGCCTATCTCCCTTGAGTCGAGGATTATCCTCCCTCCAATTGCCTTAAGTGCGCCTGATGCGGTTTTTAAGAAGGTGGATTTTCCGGAACCGTTTGGCCCGATAACAGACAATATCTCCCCTCTTTCAAGAGAGATATTTATATCCGATACGACCGCAGTGCCCCCGTAGCCTATGGAAAGTGAAGCTGCTTCAAAGATCATCGGTTTTCACCCCTCTTCCTTGTAAGGAGCATTAAGATAACAACCGGAGCCCCCAGTATCCCGGTAACGGTGCTTATGGAAAGCTCCGTCGGTGAAAAGGCTGTCCTTGCGATAAGGTCGCAGAGCATTACAAATACCGCGCCGGATAAGAATATCCCGGGGATAACTATAATGGTCCTTGAGGTATTGAAGGCTCTCTTGGTCAAGAATGGCACCGCCACCCCCACAAAGGATATGGGTCCCGCAAAGGCGGTAACAAGCGCTGAAAGCATACTGGATAAAAGAATTATAAGGATCCTGAAAAGAGGCACATTGACCCCAAGGCTCCGTGCGTAATTCTCTCCGAGAAGAAAGGCTCCGATAGGCTTTGAAAAAAGAAGTGTCAGGAAAAAGCCTGCTGTCACGATGAAAAGCGCGGTCAGGACATCATTCCAGCCTGTGCCTGAAAAGCTCCCCAGAGACCAGCCGTGGAGACTTACGATATTTGAATCATCCGCAAAATTCAAAATGAAATCCGTTACGGAGGACGCCACATAGCCTATCATTATCCCTGCTATAAGAAGCGTGGAATTGTCCCTTACCTTCCTTGAGATAAGGAGTATAAAGCCTGTTGAGATAAGGGAGCCCGCAAAGGACGCAGCGATAAGGGCACATGATGAAAGCCCCGAAAAGAACCTTAGGGAAAGGATCAGCGCTATTGAGACCATAAGCTTTGCCCCTGAGGAGATCCCGAGGACAAAGGGTCCGGCTATGGGGTTATTAAAAAAGGTCTGCAGGAGATAGCCGGAGAGAGCAAGGGCTCCCCCGAGAAGAGCCGCCATAAAGATACGGGGAAGCCTTATCATCATAAGGATCATATACTCCTTACTGTCCCTATTTTCCCCGGCGATAAGGGACAATATCCTTAAAAACGGTATACCCACCTGTCCCGCATTGATATTGATAATTATTACCGTCAAAAAAAGCAGGAAAAGAAAGAGAAATACAAGAAAGAATCTCCCGCTGTTTCTATCCTCCGAATACCTGTCCATATATCCTCATCCTGTAAGATCACTCTGCCTTTTTCAGGAAGGTAAGGTCTTCCGTGCTGCCGTTTATGATCTTATTGATATCCCCGGAAAGCTCATAGAGCCTGTCCGTAGACTGATAAAACTCCTTACCCAGAAGAAAAATATCATCGTTTTTTACTGCCTTAAAATCCTTAAGGACTTCGGACTTTTTCAGAAGCTCCTCCCGGGATGATACAGAGCCGTCGATGGTAGTATTGTAGATAATAAAGTCCGCGTCACAGGCCATCTCATAGAAGCTCTCCATTGACAGGGAGATACCGGCGGAATCACCGGAAGCTTCTCCTGCTCCGGCAAAAGCATTCCCAGCGCCTCCCCGGATTATAAGGTCGGTGATATAATCCCTGTCTCCCCTGATGATGGCAAGACCCCCGTTATTTATGTAAAAGAAGGCAGCACTCTTTCCGCTCTTTTGATAGCCCTCATATTCCTTCATCGCGTCAAGGGTCTTCTTAAAGGCCCGGTCAGCCTCCTTCTCCTTATCAAGCATCGCGGCATAGGCGTAGATCCATTCTCCCTTTCCCGCCGCAGTATCCTCATAGCTTGAATAATCGGTAAATACAGGGATCCCGATGCTCCTAAGCTTTTCAGCGGTTTCGGGGCTATGAAGTATCATGGTTGACTCCACGGAAAGATCAGCGCCTCCCTTAAGGAGAAGCTCGTAGTCGGGCGCACTGTATTTTCCCGCAAAAATAAGGCTCCCGTTTTTCATGGCATCCTTCGGAGCGTCAATGTACCAGCCTTTTTCCTCCGTTCCCGAAAAGCCTATCCTGTCAACCGCTCCGAGTGCATCAAATAGTGACATGGCACCTGTTGCCGCAACATAGATCTTTTGGGGAGCCTTTATAACTGTCACATTGTCCGGAAGTCCCTCCGGCACCTCTTTCCCGTCAGGAATGCAGAGGTAAAAGGATCCGTCTGCAACAGCTACGCACTTCAGGCCCCCGTCATAATAAAATACATCAAAGTACCTTGCAAATTCAGGCTCCAGTCTTTTAATAAAGCTGTGACCAGGGATATCCGGGGCTTCACTGTCGGAAAAGCCCTCAGCTGCCCTTGCCCTGACTCCGGTCTTTATCTCCTCCCTGTCCTCTGCCTTATCCTTATCAGCTCCGTCCGGGGGATCCTTCAAGGTTTTATCCCTGTCAAGGGAAACAAAGAGCCTGTATTCTATCTCATGTGGCGTGGACATGGCGGTGGTACAGCCTTTGACCGTAAATTCACTGTCCAGCACCGCGGGGATCCTGAAGGTAGAGGTCTTTTCCGTGTAGCTTCCCTGATAGACCCTGTCATCCACCTTTACGTAGGAGTAATCGGGGCTTGAAAAAACAATTACCGCCTCCGTATCACCCTTATTAAGTATCACCCTTTCACAGCTTATGCTGACCCTTCCGCTTCCTCCGGAAAAGGAAAAGGCGGCAGGAAAAAAGCTGCCCGAAGAGGGCTCCTTAAAATGAAGAGACAATAAAAGTACGGCAGCAAGCAGGGCTGCCGTAAATATGGTACATAGGATATTTTTTTTAAGCATTGCCGCTTCCGAATTCCCTTACCGTTCTCACATACTCCTCGGGAAGTCCTATATCGAAGCATTCCGCATCCGGTAGAAAGCCGTTCATGCCGTACTTCTCACGGACCGTATCAAGAACCTGGGTTAAGCCGTATTCCCGGCCCTCTGTGGGGCTTCCGCTTTTTATTACCCGGTCAAGCTCCTTAAATACCTCTGGCGTTAAAACGTACTCCCCGAAGGTTGCATAATATTTCTTTTCCTTTCTGGAATTCAAAACCCCGAGATACTCCGAAGCATAGTCTCCCGTAGGCTTTTCAACCATCGAATCGGCCTTAAGCAGGGTTTCCTCTTTATCCTCCCATACACCGTGTACTATGCCGTAATGAACCACTCTTTCCGGGGGCACCTCCATCAGCGCGATAAGGAGCTTTCCGGTCTCATAGAAGGCATCCATAACCTGCCTCGTGGCGTTTATCTCATTATGGGATCTATAGAGGAAATCCCCAAGGGTTAAGAGCACCGGATCATCCTTCGCAAAATCCTTTGCAAGATAGACCGCGTGCCCGAAGCCAAGCCTGTCCTTCTGGAAGATATAGCTTATATGCTTTCCTATCTCCTCTATCCGTTCCTCCATATATCTCTTGTCATCCGGAAGCTTTGAAAGATGCTCCGGCGAAAGAGGCGTAAAGAAAGCGTCAAACTCTGCCCTGTCCTCTTCTCCTATGATAAGTGCAATTTCCTCTATGCCCGAATCAATAAGCTCCTCTAAAAGTATCATTATTGCGGGCTTTAAGAGTCCGTCCTTATCCGGAACCGGCAGGAAACACTTTTTAACAGACTTCGTGGCGGGAAATACCCTGGTACCGAAGCCCGCGAGAGGAACAACTGCCTTCCTTATCTGTTGCCCGGGCTTAAGCGTCAGGCGGAAGGAGGGCATACCCCTTTTCTTTTCCAGATACTCACAGAGCTTCCGGGCGTCCTCATCGCTCCTTGCGAGAAACTGCACCGTGCCGTCCCCCTGGGAGCCCACACCCTTTGCGCCGTATATAAGCTTCCTTATCTCCGGATCCTTTAATACCGAATGGAGCACGGGGGCTTTAAGCTCCGTACAGGCAGGGGCCACCTTTTTATCAAAGTTTTCCTGGGCTTCGTCCATAAGGGAGCCCACCTTTTCCGCATCCCCCTCCGAGAGGGCACTTATGACCTTTTCATTGATCCTTAGGTTGTCCTGTCCCAGTGCCTCCTGAACAGACCTGTCAAGGTCACTCTCCGCAAAGGGATAGCATTTATTGAGGTCCGCAAGTATTTTTATCGTGTCCTTTGACGCCATAAGGTTCGCGATAACCCAGTAAAAGGTGCTGCCGACCCTTAAGGGACGTGAGCTTATCTCCACTCCGTCAAAGCCCATAAGGACAGGCTTCACGCCGTATGCACAGGCCTGATCCAGACGGCCGCATCTCGAGGGAGTCCTCTGCTCTCCACGGAAGGCCGCCTGCATCTCACCCTGGACGTTCATCTTCAGGTTGTACAGGCGGTTAAAGGCCCGCGCCACCAGAACACAGATGGCAGCTGAGGATGAAAGGCCGCTCTTTAACGGAAGATCCATCCTTGTAACATTTATCTTCACCCCGCCCACACTGTAATTATCGTTTATGTAGGAGGCGACTCCCGCCACATAGGAAAAGAAGCCGCCCTCCGAGGCGATATTTATAAGCTTCTCCGAATCCATTTCCGAACGGAGCTCCTCACCCTTATAAAATTCCAGGTCGCTCCGTACTATGAATTCAGTGCACTTTTCACAGACAGCGTAGATACCCTGCTCTATACCGGTCACAACTGCCTGTCCCTTGCAAAGTGCGGAATTTGTGCTTCTGTACATACCTGCCCAGTCGGAATGCTCTCCGAAAAGGCAGAGCCTGCCGGGCACAAAAAGCTCTATGCTGGTTCCCATACAAAATGATCCTCTGCTGCTTATCTCTTTTCGTAGAGCTCCTCAACCTTCTTCCAGTCCAGGACCTCCCAGAATTCCTTTACATAGTCGGCTCTAAGGTTCTTATACTTAAGGTAATAAGCGTGCTCCCATACATCAAGCGCAAGAATGGGAGTCCTTCCCGTGCCCTCGCTTATGGGGTTATCCTGATTCGGGGAAGCGGTCACGAAAAGATTTCCCTCCTTATCGGCGGATAAAAATGACCAGCCCGAGCCGAACTGTCCTATAGCAGCCTTTGAAAGCTTATCCTTTACCTCATCAAGGCTTCCGAAGGCTTCATTGATCTTTTCAAGAAGCTTTCCCGTGGGGGCTTTCGCAGGCTTCGGTGAAAGCGTGGAGAAATAAAGATTATGGTTATAATAGCCGCCGCCCTGGTTCCTTAAGCCCTTCCTCAGGGTCTCATCGGAAATGCTGTCAAGGCTTCCGAGGATCTCTGCAGCATCCTTATCTGCCGCGCCCGCCTTTTCAGCAAGCTCATTAAACATCTTTGTATATGCTGCATGGTGCTTTCCGTAATGGGTTTCGATTGTGAGCTTATCGATATGGGGCTCCAGTTCATCCATCGCAAATCCAAGTTCTACCTGATTAAACATAAAGCTGTCCTCCTTTTCAAAAATGATAAAATGCCTTTACTTTCATATGTCACCTACGGTTCCGCAGGTGACTGTTCCGAATGGTTACATAAATATGCAGGCGGCAATGCCGCCTGCTATATTATACTACTTTATTGTATTTATTTCATCCCGTAATAAATGAATAAACAGCCTCAAGAAGATACTTCCCGACAGTGGCTCCCTGATCGCAGACACCTATGCTTGCGGCTTCGTGTACCGCGGCCTTTCCGAATTTGGGCTTCATATCCTTTGTGGCTTCGCAGCCCTCCTCGGCTCCTTCTTTTGCGGCAGCGGCGGTCTCCGTAAGGAGCGCACCTCCCGAAACCTTTTCCTCCGCCTTTGATGCCGCCCTATCTATGGCATCAAGGACCGTTCTGTCTCCAACCTCGCATTTTCCTCTTTTCTTTATGCCGTCTGCATAGCCCCTTAAGAATAGGGCGAATTTAGCGGCGTCCATCTCCTTTTCACCGTTAAGTCTCTTTCCTCCCTCCATGATACCGCTTGCCATAAGGGTTCCCATGGTTGAAGGGACAAGAGCCGCCATACGGCTTCCGGCCTTAAACAGGGTCTTTCCGATATTGCCATCCTCGGTATTCTCCTTTATAAGATCCGGCATGGCGGAAAAGCCTCTTTCCATCGTAAGACCCAGATCTCCGTCACCCATCTTCGCGTCCATGTCGCAGAGCTCGTCCTTCTTTTCCGCGAAGATACGCGCCACCGCTTCAAACAGTCCGGGCAGATTCTCAATTCCGATTTTTTCCATTTCCCCGTCCTTTCTTATTTGGCAAGTAAGATCACTTCTGAGTATAGAATGGCGTATCAACAGGCATATCAAGCCATTTCTTCATCTCGTCATCAGCTATCCTGCAGATCGAGACTGATGCACCGGCCATTTCCATGCTGGTAGCGTATTCTCCGACAAAGGTCCTGTAAATCTTAATGCCCTTACTGTCAAGTATCTCACTCACGTTTCCGGACAGGATGTAGAGCTCCTCAAGGCTTGTGGCACCAAGTCCGTTTATAAGGATCGCCACCTCTTCGCCGGAGGCTACCGGCATATCGTCAAGTATTTCTTTAACAGCCTCCTCAGCGAGCTCTTTTGCAGTCTTCACCGGACCGTTCCATACGCCGGGTTCACCGTGTATCCCCATTCCGAAAGCCATCTCATTTTCTTCCAGAGTGAAATTGGAATGTCCGATCTCAGGTATTATGCAGGGTGTAAGGGCGAAGCCCACTGTCCTCGTATTGACCTTTGCCTTCTCGGCAGCCTTAAGGACCTCGTCAAGGCTTCCCATCTCGGCGGCCTTGGCCCCCGCACATTTATACATAAAGAAGATGCCCGCCACACCGCGTCTCAGGGCGGGATCCTTATTTGATATGACATCATCGGCGCCTACTATGCTCTTAACCTCGATATCATCCATCTCGAGCATTTCAGCCGCCATATCAAAGTTCATTATGTCGCCGGTATAATTTCCGTAGAGATAGAGTATCCCCGCGCCTGCCTCAACCTCCTTTGATACATTGTATATCTGCTCGGATGAGGGAGACTGGAACACTCCTCCAACGCCGCAGCCGTCCAGAAGGTTTTCACCGACGTAGCCTAAGAATAAGGGGAGATGTCCCGTTCCGCCTCCGGTTATGATCGCAACCTTGCCATCCTTCTTCTTTGCGGTGCAATAGCAGCGGAGATCATCATTTACATACTTTACCTTGTCGCCATGTGCCCTGTATATGCCCCTAAGCATATCATCCGTATAAGCCTCGGGTGCATTTATTATCTTTTTCATAAGCATCCTTTCTGAATTATGATGCAGGCATAGAAGGCATGCTCCGTAGTCGAGACCACAGCGTATGCGTCTTTGGCTGCATCATAGAATTTGAACCTGTCCATGTACTGTACCGCGTCCTTGCCGCGCTTATCGTATTTCGAAACAATATCCGTAAACTCCTGCCACACCGGACATTCGAGATCCTTATGCATCTCCATCTTGTCCATAATCGTCACTGGCTTCTCCACGAAATCATCCAGAGGGAAAAGCTTAAGTATCGCATCCAGAAGCTCCGTAGCCTTGTGACCGTCGCAGCGAATATTGATATGCCCCTTTTCCTCAGCCACTGCCGCAGCTGGGAAATTGGCATCCCCGATAACAAGGGTGTCTCCATGACCCATCTTGTGCAGGATCTTTAAAAGATCCGGTGAAATGATATCCGGTATCCCTTTCAGCATATATCGATCCTCCTTTCTTTATTATCCTGTACCCTGCTGTGTTTTTCTCTATTTCTGTTCCAGCTTGTCCTTAAATTTCCTGCAGTTCTCCGTAAGTCCGCCGGGGGATGTGAAGAGGCTGCCTCCGATAAGAAGTGAAACATCATTACCGTAGAAACGCCTCATCTCATCTATACGTTCAACCTTCATGCCCCCCGCAGGTGAAACCGCCATCGGCTTGATGACACCGAGATCCTCAAGTGCCATTTCCTGTATGCCGTGGCACTGCTCCTCACTGAAGGAGAAGCGTCCGCCGAAATTCGGGAAGACCATTATATCCGCACCCGCGTATCTTGGAAGCTGTCCGATAAGGCACTCCACGTCTATGCCGCCTCTGCCGCGGTCGATATAGCAGCCGATAAAGGCAGGATGTCCCACGACCACAAGGTTCGTATGCCTGGATGCATAGTAGAGCATATCAAAGCCCACAAGCCCCGGTGCGAACATGACTCCTCCGGCTCCGTACTCTTCCGCCACGCTTATCCTGTCAAGCATGGAGGAAAAGGCTCCGGAAAGGTTCGGTACATAAACCGTGTGCCCTTTTGTCTCTTCATTTGCTTTTCTTACGGCAGCGGACACCTTCTTTACCCTGTCCCTGTACTCCGCAAAGCTCTGGTTCATAAGACCGTGATCGTCCTTTATTAGGTCGATCCCGCCGAGAGCGCATCTGTAGGCCTCCTCGGCAAGTGCCTCCGATGGAAGTCCGAGCGGCTTCAATGATGTAAAGGAAAGAGGACGGTCTTTGGCATCAAGGAGCTCCCTCAGACCCGGAAGACCTCTCCTTGGCCCCGGGAATATCTCCTTCATTTTTTCGGTGATATCCACCCTCTCAACCGTGATATCCGGAAGAATGCTGGAATTACCGAATACCGCGTTTATGAACTGGGGGAAGTCCTCCCCCACGTTCTCTGATGCATAGCTTAAAACCGCTCTGAAGGCGCCGTTTCCGGCATCCTTAAATTCCTCCAGCTTTCCGATCACATCGCTCTGAATGGTCTCGCACTCTATGTGCTCCGCCGGAAATTCCACCGACTGCTCCACACACATGGTCTTTGCCATTTCAAGGGCTTCCTTCTCATTGGCCCTTATCCTGTATGTGACCGTAAACCTGTCCCCGGAGATCTGTGACTTTAATACCTTGTCATCATAATACCTGAATTTCAATTTACGACCTCCGTTTACAGTGCTTCCGCCTTGGCGTCCGAATGAAGCGCGGGGATGAATACCTCTCCGAGGTCATCCTCACTGTACTTTATCTTCTTGCCAACAGCCTTTTCAACAGTCGCAAGGAGTGCGGGAGCATCTATGCCGTATTCCTTCATAAGGTAGGGTCTGCTTGCCCCGTGAAGGAAGCTGTCGTTGATACCTATGCGGTAGAGCTTCTTTCCGATGCCCTCTTCTGCCATGCACTCCGCTACGCAGGATCCCAGACCTCCGATTATGGAATGGTTCTCCATCGTGATGACTCCGTACTTACTGTTCTTTATATCCTTCATAAGCTCGGGGTAGTCAAAGGGCTTAAGTGTGGAGATATGGTATACGGAAGCCTCTATACCGCTCTTCTTAAGGATCTTTGTGGTGCGGAGGACCTCCTCCGTGCAGATACCCGCGGATACGATAACGAGATCCTTTCCTGATGAAAGCTTTCTCGCCTTCTTAAATTCCATAGGTGTATCAAAGATACGGGGAAGCTCGCCGCGAAGCATCCTTACATACACGGGTCCCGGGATCTTATATGCCACATCCAGCACATTCTCAACCTCGGTCGCATCTCCCACCTCCAGCACCGTCATATTGGGGAGTGAGCGCATTATCGCCGTATCCTCGATGGCCTGGTGGGTCGCGCCGCCGGGTGTGGTCACTCCGGGAAGGAAGCCGATCATCTTCACCGGAAGATTCGGGTAAGCAACACTCATAGCTATCTGGTCAAGTGCTCTCCTGTATATAAATACCGCAAAGGTATGAACATAGGGGACGAAGCCCTCCCTTGCAAGACCGCCCGCAAAGCCAAGCATATTCTGCTCTGCTATTCCCATTGAAAAGAAACGGTCGGGATAGGTGTCACGGAAAGCGTCAGCCTCGCAGGAGCTTGTAAGATCTGCTGAAAGCACCAGAACATCGGGCTTTTTCTTTGCCCATTTAACAAGATTTTTTGCGTGAACTCTCTTTAATATTTCCATAGTATCAGCCCTCCTTCACCATTTTGTCGTAGATCTTCCTGTACGCTTCCCTCTGCTTGGGATCAGTAAACCTGACATAGTGGAATTTGGGAGCGCGCTCCTTTATGAAGGACAATCCATGGTAGGGTGATGTATCAAGTATCACCGCCAGAGGCTTTCCTCTGTGTGGAGTATTGAGGGCTTCGGCAAGAAGCAGCGGCTTATGTCCCTTTATGCGGACACATTCGCAGCCGAAGGATCTGAATCTCTCGTCAAAGGGCTCTATATTCATAACCGGCTTCATAAGTCCGTCACACTGGCAGCCGTTCCTGTCAACTATCATTATCATATTGTCAAGATGGTGGAAGGAGGATGCCTGCAGTGCTTCCCAGAATTCTCCCGACTGGCACTCACCGTCCGAAAGGAAGGTAAATACCTTTCCCTTCTTTCCCTTAAGCTTCATACCCATAGCGATTCCCGCTGCCTGTGATATGCCCTGTCCAAGGGATCCTGTGGTAACCTCCATTCCGGGAGAATGCTCGGCGCCTATCATCTCAACACTTCCGCCGTCCTTATTGTATGCGTCCATTCCGGCTTCATCCATCCTGCCTGTCTCTATAAGAGCCGCATAGACCACAAGAGCATACTGTGCGGGAGACATGATGAAGCGGTCATAGCCCTCTTTCCCGTCGGAATTAAACTTTATACCGGTGTGTATCGGATTTCCGGGTCCCGGTGCACCCTGCCAGGGATCCGGCATAAGGGGTGTCTTTATCTTCGGAAGCTTCATAAGTCCGTGATACATTGCGGCAAAAATCTCCGAGGCGGAACAGGCCTGGCTTAAGTATCCGCCGTTCTGCTCAACGGTGAAACGGAAGACTCTCATACGGATGCCGTCAGCTATGGAAAGTACTTCCTTTTCCCATTTCTTATCGAATTTATACATCTTTTGATCAATCTCCTTTCAGCAGTCAGATACCAAGTTCTTCAAAGGCCTTGTCAAAGGGAGCCGTAGCGATTCCCTTCTCTGTGATGATACCTGTGATAAGGCCGTGCTCTGCAAAGTCAAAGGCCGGGTTAAATGCGTCTATTCCCTCGGGTGCCATCCTCTCCTTGTACCACATGGTCGTAACCTCCTCGGGATCCCTCATCTCAATGGGGATATCATTTCCTGTTGCGGTGTTAAGATCAATGGTTGAAGAAGGTGCGCAGATATAGAAGGGGATACCATAGTGCTTTGCAAGGATCGCTACTCCGCTGGTTCCGATCTTATTTGCGGAATCACCGTTCTTTGCCACGCGGTCACAGCCCACGAACACAATGTCGATCTTTCCCTGCTTCATAAGCATGGAAGCCATGTTGTCGCACTGCAGTGTGGTATTGATCCCTGCGTTGTAAAGCTCGAATGCGGTAAGGCGGGCTCCCTGCAGAAGGGGTCTTGTCTCATCACAGTAAACATGCATATCCGAACCTGCCCATCCGTGCTCCAAAGCCGTGTACATAGGTGCGGTGGCGGTGCCGTACTTCGCTGTCGCGATGGTTCCCGCGTTGCAGTGTGTAAGTATGCCTATCTCCTTGCCTTCCTTTTTGAGCTCCTTTAAGAGTCCGAAACCCAGCTCTCCGATATTGCGGCTGATGGCAACGTCCTCGTCCCTTATCTTCTGTGCCTCGGTGAAAAGAGTTTCCTTAATGCTGACCAGACTCTGGTCCTTTACGGAAAGAGCCTTGTCATCCATCCTGTTCAAAGCCCAGAAAAGATTGACAGCCGTGGGACGGGAGGATGCGAGATAATCCTTGATCTCCTTAAATTCCTTATAGAACCCGTCAAAGTCGGATGCATCGATCCTGTTTGCAAGTACCGCGAGACCGTAGGCTGCACTTACGCCTATGGCCGGTGCTCCTCTTACCTTAAGCTTCTTTATTGCATCCCAGAGCTCCTCCTTTGTGTGGAGGTTTATCCTCTTTATTGTCCCCGGCAGCAGGGTCTGGTCAAGAATGTCAACGCTCTGTCTGTCATCGGGAAGCTTTACGCTTATTACCTTGTCAAAGAATTCATCTATTGAAGCCATCTAAATTTCCCTCCTTATAATGTCTTCCGGGCTTCTTCCGTAGCCCTTACGACTGCTTCCCTGAAATCCTTACCCGTGCGGTACTTTTCCTGATTCAGGATGTAATCCTTACCCGCAAAGATATTAACTCTTTCAGCAAGGAGCCTCTTCTTCTCGTCGGTTATGCTGATAACGTCAGCCACATTTGCCATTCCGACGGTCCTTCTGTGAAGCTCTGTTCCCGCATAGCCGGCGGTGTCATTAAGTATCGAATCGAGATACCACTCCTTAAAGCCCTTCACCTTTGCCATGGGCTCTGTAACGGCTTCATCATACTTTTTCTTAAACTTCTCTATGAAGAGATCCATGCTCTGCTCTATTACGTCAAGGCACCAGTCGCAGAAGGGCTTGTCGTCCGTTGAAAGGCCGTTAACGTATGCGAAGATCATATTTGCCACAAGGTTTCCGATGTCATAGCCCATGGGAGCGAAGGTTCCGAATTCGCAGTCAAAGATCTTTGTGGAATCCTCTTTGACAAAGATGGAGCCTGTATGAAGATCTCCGTGAAGAAGAGCCTGTGCATTGGTCATGAAATTAAACTTAAGCTTACTTACCGCAAGATGAAGCTTCTCGTCACCGTAGAGCTCCTTCTCGATAAAGGCACGGTTCGGCTCGTAGATATTGTTTCTGTCCGCGCCGAGGTATGGCTCCATAAGGACCAGCTTTTCCGTGATATCATCAAGATCCGGGGTGATGAACTTCCGTGTAAGCTCCTTCTTTTCCCTGTGGTCCATTACGACATCGCTTGAAAGAAGGAGTGTATTCACCATAAAGGTGGAGATATCATCAGCAAACCTGGGATAGGTCTTATGCTGCAGCATTGCTTCACGCATTACGAGATAATCGCTGCAGTCCTCCATTCCGCAGGCATACATTACGGTATCAAAGAAATAGATATGGGGAACCATTCCCGGAGCCCACTTTTCCTCGAGCATCAGTATCTCCGACTCCTGACGGTTACGGTCAAGGGTTGCGGTCATATCCGCGTCGATACGGAGATTGCTTCCTGCCTGCTTGATATAGAGGGTGTGTCCCTTTTTGTCCGTGACCCTGCAGACATGGTTTAAGTTTCCGTGTGAACCGGGGATCTTTGCTTCCATTGTAGCTTCATCCCAGTCGATCTGATCCTTTGTCTTCAGAAGGGTGTACTCGATAACGACCTTCTCGGTGGTCTCGGGATCATCCTCATTGATCATTAAAAAGTATTTGCTGAAATCTGACATTATTTAATCATTTCCTTTCTGTATGATTTTTACAGGATAAACTCCTTATTCGGGGCTTCAAGCCCTTTCTTACTGCTCCTTCACACTTGCGTATGCCGCGATAAGAGCAAGGGCAAGGACCGCACCCTTAACAGCGGGAAGTACGTAATAGGGAACCGCGCAGATCGTGAGGCCGTTCTCCAGAGTAGAAACGAGCATGGCTCCTACAAGGGTTCCGAGGGCATTGGGCTTCTCGGCTCCTCCAACGGATCTTCCTACGAATACCGCAGCCAGAGACTGCATCAGGTAATTATCACAGCACATAACCTGTGCGGAGCTTCCCCTTGATGAGACCATGATCCCGCCGATAGCGATAAATACTGCGGTGATCATTCCCGCGATATAGCGGTACTTCTTTACGTCGATACCGGAAAGCTTTGCAGCCTGCTTGTTTCCGCCCATTGCGTAAAGGAAACGTCCGTGCTTTGTGAAGTCAAGGATAACCCAGGCAATGAATACGCAGGCAAGCATTATTATGATGATGTAGGGAGCTCTTCCTATTGCCGAAAAAGCGTCCGACAGCTGGGTACGTGCAGGCTCTGCACCCCAGGATGACTTCATACCAGTTGAAACCGCGCCACCGCCGATATACCACTGTCCGAGGCCCTGATGCACGAACATAAGCGCACAGGTCGCCAGCATATCGGGAACCTTACAGACAAGGATAAGAAACATGGTGAGCTGGTACATGATAAGTGTCACCACAATGCTTATCAGGATGGAAACCCCAAGGCTGCACCCGAACCACAGATATGAAGAAACAAAGGCATAGGCGGAGCAGCTTGCCAGCGTACAGGCCGACATATCGAAGCCGTCCGGCGCCATGGTAACCGTAGCCGCTATTCCGAAAACCGTGGTTATGGACATTGCGAGCAGTATGTTTACCATATTGATGCCCGACAGGAACAGGGATCCCTTGAACAGTGTGAAGAATATGAAACACAGTACCAGGGTGATTACAGCCGCCCAGTTCAGTAGGAATCTGGCGGTGTTGTTGCTTTTTGCTGATTCTTGCATTTGATACTTTTCCTCCTTCGTTCAGGCACCGGCTTTTATATCGGCTCTGGTACCTACAGAATAATTCATGATCTCATCCTCATTGGTATCCTTTGTAACAAGCTCTGCCATTATCTCTCCTCCGAACATCACATAGATCCTGTCCGTAATGGATAAGAGCTCGCTGTTCTCACAGGAGGCATAGATAACGCCGTTGCCGTCCCGTGCGATATTATTGATAAGATGGAAAATATCCTGTTTTGCTCCTACATCGACTCCCTTTGTAGGCTCATCAAAAATATATATGTCACAATCCGCTGCCAGCCACTTTCCTACGGCAACCTTCTGCTGGTTTCCGCCCGAAAGATTTCTGACATGCTGCTTTATGGAAGGCGTCTTTATTCCGAGATCCTTGACGAAGCGGTTCGCGTTATCGTTCACCTTCCCCGTCTGCACGAAGCTCATCATGCAGAATTTGTCGAGGCAGGCTGCGGACAGATTGAAAGCCACCGTCTCCTGGACAAGCACTCCCTCCTTACGTCTTTCCTCCGGAACCAGGGCAAGCCTGTTCTTTACGGCCTGAGCGGGATTGTTTATCTTCAATTCCTTTCCGTCGAGAATAATGCTTCCGCCGGTCTTTTTGTAGCTTCCGAAGATGGTCTTGCAGAGCTCTGATTTTCCGGCTCCCACAAGTCCCGCTATACCGACTATCTCACCCCTCTTCACATAGAAGGATACATTATTCACTTTTCCGTATGCTCCCGACAGGTTTTTGACCTCGAAGAATTTCTCGCCGATCTTTACCTCCTCCTTGGGGAAGTTCTCCTCAAAGGAGCGGCCGAGCATCTTCTCCACTATCTCCTTCGTGGTGGTCTCGGGAGTCACCGGGGCATTATGCACTATCTCACCGTTCCTCATAACGGTGTAGCTGTCACAGATCTGCAGCACCTCATGGAGCCTGTGGGAGATAAACATCACTGCGATATTCTCGCTTTCCCTTAAGCTCTTTACCACCCTGAAGAGCTCCTCGGTCTCCGTATCGGAAAGGGGAGCTGTCGGCTCATCCAGGATAAGGAAATTACATTCCGCCTGTATCGCCCTTGCGATGAGTACCATCTGCTTCTCAGCCAGTGTAAGGTTCTGCACCAGGGAACGGACGTTGATATTGGTGACATTCAGTCTCTTAAGTGCCTCCGCCGCAGCCTTTCTGACGGCACCCCAGTTCATAAATGAGCTCTTCTGATTCATTACGATATCATTGAGCATGATATTTTCCGCCACCGAAAGTGAGGGCACAAGAGCGGTATCAACCTCCTGATACACTATCTGTATCCCGTGCTTCTTGGCGAAGTTCGGAGTCCTTATCTCGATCGGCTCCCCGTTCAGGAAGACCTGTCCGGTATAGCCGGGGTTTGACCCCGCAAAAACGTTCATAAGGGTTGATTTTCCGGCTCCGTTCGCTCCGACGATGGCGTGTATCTCTCCCGTGGATATCTCAAAATTCACCTTGTTTAAGGCCCTGACTCCGGGATACTCCATCGAAACATCTTTTGTACTTAGAGTTATCTTTTCCATTTAAGTAACCTGATATACCGCAGTGTCCCGACGGTATATTCCTTTCTAAAGTAAAGGGCACCGGAGCTTCCTCCGATGCCCTCCTTAAAAATACCTTATGATGTAATGCGAAACATCATCTGCATCTTACTTGTGGATAAGATCCTTGGGCATCCAGTCTGCCTCAGAGAGATAATCAAGATTTCCGTAGGTATCTCCTGCGATGTCTCCAAGATTCTCAACAGAAGAATCACTCTTCAGATCCTTTGCAAGGATGGGTGATCCGGGGATCTCTACATAGTCAACACCGGTCTTCTTTCTTGCGGGATCATAAATCTTGTCATACTCTCCGGCCATCTCGAGGAAGAGTATACGCAT
>JAFTEC010000125.1 GCA_017453865.1 Lachnospiraceae bacterium | reverse complement strand
TACCTTGTGGGGCTTCTCAACCTTTGAAAAGTCAAATTCCTTCTTCATATCCTCTTTTGAGGATTTTTTTATCTTGCTCCTCCCCATCATAGGACCAAAGCCGTTTGTCAGATCGGAGAGATTAAGGAAGGAAATATTGGGAATCCCGGGGAAGCCGTAGGGCGCCCCCTCTCCGGGCTCTCCGTCCTCCTTTGTGTCTATATTCTCTTTTTCCTCTTCCTCCGGCTTTTCCGTAACCGTGATCTTTTCTGCTTCCTTATCCTTCGTGGCATCATCCTTTTTTTGATCGGCAGCAGGCTTTACCTGGGGCATAAAGGCAGCGCCGTTAAGGAAGAGGTTCGAAAGGTCGATGGAACTCACCTGCTCCATGGTCTTCCTTAAGCAGTCCTGACATATATTGATGCCGTTCGGCATGCGGAACAGGTCTTTTTTTGAGGTGATGGTCCGTCTGCAGATATAACAGATCTCGGTTACCTCATCGTCTGTATCTTTATTTATATTTTCTTCGCTCATTATTGTTTCTCCGTTAAAAAATGCGGGCGGAAGCTTCTTCCTGCTGCTTCGCAACCCCTCGCCGGGGCGGCAGTATCCCTAAAAAAAATCCGTCACTTCGTTTAGAATAACACTACATACACTAGCATAAACGCGGTTTTTACGCAATACGGAAGCCGGCAGCCAAGAATCCAAGCTGCCGGCTATTATTATCCTATTTTGCTGAGCAGAGTCTGTCAGAACCTTCTGATATCAGCCTCTGTTGTGTTCTCATCGATGATAATGAGTTCGGTATCTGTAAGGTGGGCAAATAAGATGATGTCCTCCTTGGTAAGCGCCGTTGAAACAACTGAGTGGTGTGCGCCTCCTGCCTGGCACCAGCCTGCGGTTCCGATCTTGAAATTCGGCTTATGGCGGTACATGATCTGGGCAACGGGCAGCTTCGGCATAGGCTCGGGAACCTTCACGAGCTCGATATCGGCGCAGATTATCCTGAAGTGATCACCGAGATCTATGATGGTAACCTGTATGCCGTCTCCGGTAACGCTGTCAAATACGAGCCGGGCAGGATCTTCCTTTCCTCCGATACCTAAGGGATGTACCTGTATCTTCGGCTTCGTCAGGGCAAAGGATGCGGGAACCTCGAGCATGTGTGATGCAAGCTCCAGCTCGCTCCCTGCCGTAAGATCATAGGTATAATCCTCTATAAATCCGGTGGCTCCCTTTCTTCCCTCCGCCATCTTCATAAGAACAGCAGAGAAGGCGGATATCTTGTAGTCTCCCTCCGGACCGAAGCCAACGCCCTTCGCCATAAGGTTCTGTATGGCGATTCCGGGAAGCTGCTTCATATTGTGCAGATCCTGGAAGGTATCGGTAAATGCCCTGCAGCCGTTATCCTTAATAAACCTCTCGAATGCTATCTCATACTTTGCCTGCTCACGGACAGCATCGGTATTGTCGGTATCCATCTCGTACTTTGAAAGATACTCGTCCATCTTCTTATCGGTTTCCTGATCACTTATCGTTTCCACGATGTCGGCGATCTCACCGATCCCCCAGTACTTGATCTCCCATCCGTACTTGATCTCGGCTTCCAGACGGTTTCCGTCGGTAACCGCAACGTCACGCATATTATTACCGAAGGTGGCAACCCTTAAGTCGCGTGAATAAGCGATAGCCTTTGCAACCTCGGCAAAGCGCTTTACTCCCTCAAGGAAATCCGGATTTTCATAATAGCCTGCCACAACCTCGTGAGGGATGCCAAGCTTCTTCACGATGAAGCCGTACTCCCTGTCGCCGTGGGCTGCCTGGTTCAGGTTCATGAAATCCATGTCGATCTCGCTGTATGGAAGCTTCTCATTGGCCTGGGTGTGGAGATGGAGAAGGGGCTTACGAAGGAGCTGCAGACCCTTTATCCACATCTTTGCCGGTGAAAAGGTGTGCATCCAGGTAACAACGCCTACGCAGTCGTCATCTGCCATTACCTTTTTCATATCCTCAACGCATATCTTCGATGTCTCTACCGTGGGAAGAAGCTCGAATTTGACGGTATCGCCAAGCTTCTCGTTAAAGAAATCGTTCATCCTCTTACAGTCTGCGGCTACCTGCTTTAAGCACTCTTCGCCGTACAGATCCTGACTGCCGGGAATAAAATATAGTTTACTCATTTTTGTCCTCCTTGTTTAATAAATAAAATTCTTCGCTTCGCTCGGAATAACATTGATGTTGTTCATAATGACAATAGTATTGCTAAGCACGACATTACTTTTTCAGCTTATGTCCAGTACGGAGTTTCCGTTGCTTATGGATACCGGAAATTTGTAGGAATAGCTCTGCTCCCTGTCTCCGCTCTCTATCATGCGGATAAGATTTCGTGCCGCCCTCTTCCCCAGCTCAAACTTCGGGTGTATGGCGCTTGTAAGCTTCAGCTTCACATTTTCCGACAGCCTGATATTGTCAAATGAGACTATCGACAAATCCTCCGGGATCTTCTTTCCCTTATCCTCTGCAAAGTCTATGAACTTCTCCGCTATCTCGTCATTGTAAAGAACGAGAGCCGTACACTCTCCGGTCTTTTTCAAAAAACCGGAAAGGCTTTTCTTTGAAAACTGATAGTCGAAATCCTTTGTGGAATACCACTTTATACAATCGTCATTTATGTGAAGCCCGTTTTCTGACATACACTCGGTAAAGCCTCTGTAACGCTCCACCCCCTGCATATCGTCATACTTGAAGATCCCGCCGATCTTTTTGTGACCGTTGTCTATAAGGATCCTCGTAAGCTCATAGCTGCATTTCTCATCCGCCATTTCAACACTGCTGCATTTAAGGTTGCTGTAGTGATTGTGGATGAAAATGATCGGTATGTTCCTTTTCTCCAGCTCTCTGTAAAGCTTCAGGTTCGGATTCGGAAAGGTGGATCTTGTCCCCTCAACTATGAGCCCCGAAACATTGGAATTCAGAAACCTCTCCAGATACATGGTCTCGTCATTCAGCTTATTCTTCGTCACAGCGACATCGATGGCTATGCCCTTTTCCTTCATCACGGACTCTATGCCCTCATAGATCTGTGGGAACATATAATCCGCAAAGTAGCTCATAATAAGCCCGATATGCTCACAGCTCTTTTTCCCGCCGGCCTCCACATAGGAAATATAGGTTCCGCTGCCTCTGATCCTGCTGATCAGGCCATCCTCCTCCAGCCTGTTTAAGGCTGTCCTGACGGTCTGCCTGGAAACACCGAATTTTTTTTGAAGCATATGCTCGGAGAGCATTTTTTCGCCGGTCTTCAGTACTCCGCTTAAGATAAGAGTTCTGGCCCAGTTATAGAGTTTTACGTATTTCAGGCTCTCATTTAAGGAGTCGTTTCCTTCGATCATCGTTTTTTTATCATTACTTCACTATCTGTACCGAGTTGCGGTCGCTGGTTATGGCAACAACGATAAGGAATACTATACCCTCTATAAGCTGCTGCATGGCCGGTGTAAGTCCCAGGGTAACAAGTCCCGCATTCAGTATGATGTAGAGAAGTGATCCTACCACCACGTTCTCAAACTTGACCTTGGCTCCTCCGGATATCGGCATTCCTCCAAGAACCAGAGCTATCATTATCTGTGTCTCCAGCTGGTTTCCGGAATTCGCCGTAACCGATCCCACCTTGACCACGTTTATAAAGGCTGCAAGTCCCGTTATGGCTCCCGCGAGCACATATACCCAGAACTTCATCTTGTCCGTTTCTATTCCCGAAAAGGCCGCTGCCTTTTCCCCTGCTCCTATGGCCTTCAGGTATTTACCGAACTTGGTGAACCTGAAGAAGAAGAATGCGATCACGAGAACGATAAGTGTGATGGTTATCTTCAGCTGGTCATTATTAAGGGATACGGTCTTTACTATGTCGCCCTGGACCGGAGCATTGGTCGTTGCAAATTCTATAACTCCCCTGAAAAGGAACATGGTACAGATCGTAACCACAAAGCTCTTTACCTTACGCTTTACATAGAAGAAACCGTTTATGGCTCCTATAAGCGCCCCCGCACATATACCTCCGACTATCGCAAGAGGGATATTGTATTTTGACAGGAAGCAGAATACTATTGAGGCTATTCCCAGAATGGAGCCCTGGGAGAAGTCAAGACCTCCCATGGTCATTATGAAGAAGACGCCTGTTGCCGCTATCATCGTCACATAAACCTGTGACATCAGAAGCTTGATATTCATGGGAGCAAGAAGCTTCCCGTCTGACAGTACGTTAAATATAAGTGACACCGCCACAAGACCGATTATTGGAAGGACGGCTCTTACCCTGGAAGCGAGCACGGCCCTCTTTAAGGCCTTCTCCTCGGCTGCAAGGACTTCGTCATTTTTTATTGCATCCGTGTTTACCATTTCGTCCTCCTTAAACCATCTTCGCTATAAGATCATTCTCAGTGAGCTCAGGGCTTCGGAGAAGCTCCTCCCCGCTGTTCCTGCCGTCCTTCATAATGATGATGCGGTCGCACATACCGATAAGCTCCATGATCTCTTCGGATATCATGATTATGGATTTTCCGTTCTTTCTCATTTCGTCCATAAGGGCATAGATATCGGCCTTAACCTTTACGTCTATACCCCTGGTCGGACTGTCAAGCACCAGGATGTCCGAATCCTTTCCTACCCAGCGGGCAAGGACCACCTTCTGCTTGTTTCCTCCGGAGAGCTCCGATACGAACTGATCCGTATCCACCATCTTTACGGTCATTTCCTTAGCATGCTTTTCCGCAAAGGCTTTTAATTTCCTGTCGTTTAAGAGGTGTGTCTTTCCTCCGAGCTCATCAAGTGAAGGCAGACAGATATTGTCACCGATACTCTCATTTATCACTATGGACTCATTGTCCCTGTCCTTAGATGCATAGGCTATGCTGTGCTTTATGGCCTTTACTATGGAATCTATCTCCGTCCCGTCAGCCAGAGTGACCCTGCCCTGCCTGTCATAGGAAGCTCCGAACACAGCTTTCCCGACCTCATGCATTCCGCATTCGGAAAGTCCTCCGAAGCCCAGGATCTCTCCCTTATGGAGGTCAAAGCTAACGTCATATATGACTCCGGGCACCGTCACGTTCTTTACGGAAAGCACTACCTCATCGGATATCTTTTCTCCGTAGTCCTCCCTGTAATAATGCTCACCGAGCTCACGGCCGACCATAAGCTTCTTCAGGTCATCCTCGGTCACATCCTGCGCGTTTACGGTATCGATATAGACACCGTCCCGTAGTACCGATACCCTGTCACATTTATCAAGGACCTCCGGCAGGTCGTGGGAAATAAAGATGACCGTATTTCCCTCTTCCTTTATACGCTTCATATGCTTATAGAGCTCTTCTCTTCCTTCCTGGGAGAGAGCCGTTGTGGTCTCGTCTATTACCACCACCTTCGGAGCGAAGTAGGTGGACTTTACTATCTCTATAAGCTTTCTGTCCTCGAAATTGTAGCGGTCTATCATGTCCGCTGCATTAATGCGTCCGAAGCCGTACTTTTCCAGGAGACTGTTCGCTTCCTTTACCATTGCATTGGTATTCTTGATACCGAACTTTACGAACCTGTCCTCGTGACCTAGGAAGATATTCTCCGCTACGGTAAGACCTGAAAGGGTTCCAAGCTCCTGTACAATGATGGAGATCCCTTCATTATTTGCCTCAACCTGGTTACGTACGTGTATCTCCTTCCCGTCCAGAATGAATTTCCCGCTGCCTATGGTATAGATACCGGTAAGCATCTGCATAAGGGTGGATTTTCCCGATCCGTTCTCCCCTATGAGGCCATGAACCTCTCCCTTATAGAAATCAATCGATACGTTCTGTACCGCTTTTACAATACCGAAGGTCTTACATACATCTACGGCCTGTAATCTTATTTCCGACATAATACGCAAAACCTCCTTTCTACTTGACTATCTCGCCCTTGACAGGCTTCATTGTAAGAGCAACCACAAGGAGCAGTGCCACGCCTGTTACCACGTTCTGTATGGCGGTAGGCGCTCCCAGAGTAACAAATCCGTTGTAGATTATCTGTATCAGAAACTCACCAACGATAATGGCGGGGATCGGCAGTCCGAACTGGCGGAAGGCAAGCCCGAAGAAGCAGCCCATGGTGGGGGCAAAGTTCCGGCTCATTGATGCCATTCCCGTAACGGATACCATTGATGACCCGTAGGAGATCGCCAATATTCCCATAAGTCCGTCAAAGAAACCGGTGATAATAAAGGTCAGCACCTTGTATTTATTTACATTGATACCCATGTTCTTCGCCACTGCTTCATTGGAGCCGATGGCGTAGGCATAGGTTCCGACCTTGGTATATACCAGAAGAGTATATGATAAAAGGAATGCCGCGCAGGCTATGATCAGGTTTCCGGGAGCATGTCCGAAGAAGGTCTGATCCTTTGTAAGGAAGGCCTGAACGCCTCCGCTCACATAGTAGCTCACCGATTCATAGATAAGCGCAAGTCCCGTTGTGACTATCATCGACGGTATGTGAAGCTTGATGTAAGCGATACCGTTTATGAGTCCCACAAAGGCTCCGCAGATAAGGGGAGCGATCAGAAAGCCTGCATAACCCATACCTAGATTTTTCATACATACGGTTCCCACAATGGCGCAGAGTATGCAGTTCGCACCAATGGAGAAATCAAATAGTCCCATTACTATTATGAAATAAAGACCAACGGCACCTACCGAGTCAATGAGGCACTGCTGGAAATAGCCGAGTACCTGCTGAGGCTGTCCGAAGGTTTCGGGACGGAGGATCTTGAAAATGATATACGAAAACAGAATTAGACCTATAAGGATGACTGCACCGGTATAGCGCCCGAATATCCCCTTCGATCCGTTCTTTGAATTGGAAGAATTCATAATTACCCTCTTTTTCTCTTTTACGCCTTCTGTTTAATAGAGCCGGCCTCGCCTTGATCCCGGCGAAACCGGCTCTTAAAGATCAGATATTACTGTTCTCAGCCGTGACGGGCCTGGACATCTTCAAGTGAAAGTGATCCGGCCTTTGTCTCAAGATCGGGAAGTGAAAGCTCGGACATTTCCTTCAGCTCTTCCTCTGTGTAAGGAAGCTCATCAACGAAGTACTTCGCATAGTTATCATAATCTTCCTTGGATGCTACGAAGAGGTAGGGGAACTTAACGTTCTCGAAGGAATCGGTTGCTACCTGATAGTTACCCTTTACTGCATTGTAAACAAGCATGAATGCGAACAGAGGGTCGCAGTAGTGTCCGCCGGACTCACCTGCCATTGAACCGTTCTCAAGTCTCTCACCAAGGTCGGGAAGGAAGTCGGTTGATACGATAGCGATCTGACCGGTCTTGCCTGCACCTTCAACTGCTGCGATAGCGCCCTGAAGAGGATCTCCGCCGCCGCCTGCAGGGATAAGAGCGTCAATATTAGGGTCGGCTGACATAAGAGCTTCTGCTGCCTGACGTCCGCCGTCTGATGATGTTCCTGCATACTGGGGCTCTGAAAGAACTGCCTGGTCATCGGGATGAGCTGCGTTCCAAGCCTCAAGACCCTTCTTGTAGCCTTCCCATCTTCCGAGGAATGTAGCATCTCCCTGCTCCCATCCGATAAGGCCTATGTCTCTGCAGCCCTTCTCCTCGGTAAGTATTCTCATAAGCTCCTGTCCGTTAGCTACCTCATCCTCATGAACCGCACCGATGAAGTAAGGGGACTCCTGAGCCATCTTGTAGATCTCAGGGCTGTTCTCTTCGGAGATGATCCTGAAGAACTGTGCAAGATAAACCTTATTGTCATTACAGGTCTGGATAGCTGAAGCCATTTCGGAGTCAGCCGAGTTACAGATTATGATACCCTGACATCCTGCTGCCGCAAGCTGCTCAACAGAAGCGGTAACCTGCTCTGATACGTGACCCTGGTCAACGTACTGAATGTCTGCTCCAACTGCCTTTGCCGCCTCGTCGAGGATCAGCTTACACTGTGAACCGAGAACGTCGGTTGATGACCAGATGGAAACACCGATCTTTACCTTGCCGTCTGCTGCAGGTGCTGCTGCCTCTTCTGCCGCAGGTGCTGCCTCTTCTGCCGCGGGTGCTGCCTCTTCTGCCGCAGGTGCTGCTGCGTCTGCTGCAGGTGCTGCAGGTGCTGCTGTGTCTGTGGATGCGCTGCTTCCGCCGCAGGCTGCAAGTGATGCAGTCATTGCTACTGTAATTCCAACTGCGAGAAGCTTCTTCATTACATTCTTCATCTTTTTCCTCCCTTGATATAGTTTTAAGTTATAGGATTTCCGCAGGACCCTTCTCTCTGCGGATCGTTGACTATATGGTATCTTTTATGACAACTTATAACAAGATAAAAAATACATTTTCTTGTCAAAAGTTGTATTTAAATTCCAAATTTGATATGTACACTTTTGCGCTTTTTGTAATTTGTTTCGTCATTTTGTACATGTTGATTGGGGATATATCTTAGGAAAACGATTAAATAACGGATCTTTTTGTGTAAAAAGACAAGATTTTTGCAACAACTGTATATTTTTAGTACAACTGATGTAAGTTGTACGCTTCTCTCATGTCATCCTGAGCGTAAGGAGCTGTTCATAAATAACTTTACAGTTTGACGCAGGACAGGCGTTCATCTGCAAAGAAGAAAACGTAGCCGTAGCGGGCTACGGCGAGGCTTTCTGATGAAGCAGATGGACGACTGGACAAGTCAAATGTAAAGATTTATTTATGAACAGATCCTAAG
>JAFTEC010000124.1 GCA_017453865.1 Lachnospiraceae bacterium | reverse complement strand
TTCAGAGGCTTGCAGGATTCAAGCAGCTTCTCATTCTTTCCGAGGTTGATATTCATAACCGTAGCTGTAAATTCAAATTCATCTCCATGTCCCGGATCGATGAAAGCATCCGACAGCTTGAGCTTCTTTACCTCGGGATAATCGTCTGTACCATTATAGAAAACAATATACCGCGGGGTTGGGATTTTCACAAGTCTTCTTCCATATATATTCGACCTGTTTCCCTTCAGTATCTTACTGTACAGCTCACCGAAATACATAAAGCCCCGTATGGGCATATTATCGTTCACAGTACTTTGATGCTCATAAACTGCGATATTTCCACTTAAAAGATAAGCCACATCATTTTTCATTTTGATATAGACAGCATCCTCTAAGGTGATTATCTCCAGTTCCGAGAGATCGGAATAATTACTGTGATTTACAGCATTATAAAGCGCCAGGGCATAATCCTTATGCTTTTCCCTGCCGAAGATCTTACAGAACAGCCGGTCCTTGTACTTAGGATTGATCTTATACCAGATTTTTAATATTAAGTTGAATTTCATGGGATTCGTCCTCCTTTGGAACGCCGCAGGAGACAAAAAAAGATAAATAAATGATCATCTCCTGCCTGTTTAATGATTGATTGGGATTATAAGCAGGAATATCAGAACTTTTAGAAGGTGGATATCACCTGATAGAAAGATATAAGAAAACTGCTTATGCCGGAATTCTAACACAAGCTTTCCGCTTAGACAAGCACGATTTTTTCCCTCGAGATCCCTCCATCGAACGCCTGATCAATGAGTTTCTGCTGATCTGAATGATCAAAGACGTGCTTTTCAAACTTGATGTACCTCCTGAATTGAAAACAGGTTAACAGGTAATGAGATCATTGGCGAATCGCCAGAGATATGGGACGGACGAGCAGGATATTCATCCGAAGGTGATGCTGCTATAGCAGGAAGCAGGAATAAAAGCAATAGAGCTTTTTTGTCATAATGTGACAAAAAAAAATAAAATATATGTGAAAAATAGAAGTAGAAATTTATTAAAAAGCATATATAATATTTTTATATATCATATAAAAAATTTATATGGAATTTTATATGACTTCCTGCGGACGAAATCGGTAATTGTCCGCAGGAATCCGGCTTCGCCGGACACGCCGACCGGCAAGCCGCTCGGCTGGTCAGGTACGATTATTGATTTTCTGATGAAAATCAATAATCTATAGATTTTAATCGGAGAAAAGTCAGGTCTTTCAATGAAAGCCAATATTAAGCTCATAAGTGAAAAAACAGGATTCTCGCCGGCGACGGTGTCCAATGCCCTCAATCACAAAAAAGGGGTTAATAAGGATACTGCGGATAAGATTCTGGAAGCTGCACGGGAGCTGGGTTATTTCAGAGAAAGCGGGATCAGCAAGATCAAATTCGTGATGTACCGCAGGAATGGACAGATCCTTGATGACACACCGTTTTTTTCACTGATAATTGACGGCTTCGAGAGAGCCTGCAGCGAGAACGGATATGAAATGGTAATGGTCAATCTCGACCGTTTCGGAGAGAACTATGAGGAGGATGTAAGGGAGCTTTTGAATGATGTAAGCTCCGCAGTGGTGCTTCTCGGGACAGAGCTTACCGAGGAGGACGACAAGATCTTCAGGGATGCCAGATGTCCGTTCCTGATGCTGGACTATATCACGGCAGACATGCGGTTTAACGGGGTTGCCATCAATAATGTGGATTCCGCGAGACTTGCGACCAGATATCTTATTGAGATGGGCCATGAGAGGATAGGCTACTTAAGCGGCAGGTTCAGGATAAGAGCCTTTCGCCTGAGAGGGCAGGGTTACAGACATGAGCTTCAGAAAAACGGGATCAAATATGAGGAAAAATACCGTGTGACTCTGGCGACCACCATGGACGGTGCATATGCAGACATGAAGGCGTTCCTTGAAGGCAATCCCGAGCTTCCCACGGCCTATTTTGCAGATAATGATATTATCGCTCTCGGAGCCATGAGGGCTATGAAGGAGGCAGGGATAAAGATCCCTGATGAGGTTTCAATAGTGGGCTTTGACGATCTTCCGTATTGTGAGATCTGTTCTCCGAGACTCACCTCCCTTCGGGTTCCCAAGCAGGAAATGGGAATGATCGCCGTGAAGAGGATAATAGAGATGATGAGGGACAAGACGGAAGTGAAGCTGAAGATAGAGGTAGGCACGGATTTTATAAACCGAGATTCGGTTAAGAGACTAAAGTAAGGATTCGGCTAAGGACCCGCACAGGGGTCATATGGGCCGGGAAGAGGAGAAAAGAATGGCAAAAGCAAAGGTAAGGATCGGTTTCGCACCTACACGGAGAAGTATCTTTTCAGCGCCGGATGCGCTGAAATATGCGGATCTCACCAGGAAGAAGCTTGACGAGCTCAATGTGGATTACGTGGACATCAAGGATGTAAACGACGAGGGACTGCTCTTTGACGATGATGGGCTTGAGAAAACCCTGGCAAAGTTCAGGGAGGAAAAGGTGGACGGTCTGTTCATACCTCATGAGAATTTCGGAACGGAATATGAGTGCGCCAGACTGGCAAAGGCATTAAACGTGCCTGTCCTTCTCTGGGGACCGAGGGACGAGAGGCCCGAGCCCAACGGTATGAGACTCAGAGATTCCCAGTGCGGTCTTTTTGCGACAGGCAAGGTTTTGAGAAGGTTTAAGGTGCCCTTTACCTATATGACAAACTGCCGTCTTGACGATCCCGAATTTGAAAGGGGCATCAGGGACTTTACGGCTGTATGTAATGTCGTAAAGACCTTCCGGAATATAAGGATACTTCAGATAGGACCCAGACCCTTTGATTTCTGGAGCACCATGTGCAACGAGGGAGAGCTCCTTGAGAAATTCAATATCCAGCTCTCTCCGATACCTCTCCAGGAGCTCGCTGATGAGATAGCTGCCTGCAAGAAGGAAGGAACAGAGGTTAAAAAGGTAATTGACTACTGCAAGTCCAATATGAACTGTGATATTGCTGACAATCTCCTTGAAAACGTGGCAGCCTTAAAGTGCGCCATGAAAAATCTCGTAGATAAATACGGCTGCAAAGCGGTGGCTATACAGTGCTGGAACGCTTTACAGGAGGTTATAGGAATCATGCCCTGCGCGGCTAATTCCCTTATGAATGAAGAGGGAATCCCGGTAGTCTGTGAAACAGACATACACGGCGCCATCACCTCCCTTATGGTGGAAGCCGCGGGCATGAATGAAAAAAGGAGCATGTTCTCCGACTGGACAGTGAGACATCCCGACAACGAAAACGGAGAGCTTCTGCAGCATTGCGGACCATGGCCCATTTCCGTCGCAAAGGAAAAGCCCACCATCTGTGTTCCGGTTGCCTTTGAGCATAACGGAGCAGTATCTGCCGAGGCTGAGCACGGTAAGATGACCCTTGCACGTTTCGACGGAGACAACGGCGAGTATTCACTGCTTCTGGGACATGCCAAGGGCATAGACGGACCCTTCACAAAGGGCACCTATGTGTGGGTGGAGGTCAATAACTTAAAGAGACTGGAAGCAAAGGTCGTTGAAGGACCCTATATCCATCACTGTGTCGCAATACACGGAGACGTGGTTCCGGTTCTCTACGAAGCCTGCAAGTATATAGGAGTGAAGCCGGATCTCTACGATCCGATAGAGGATAAGGTAAAAGCCTATCTTCACGGAGAAGATGTAAGCTTTGACGAGGTGTGAGGAACGTTTGGGAAACAGTTACATTGTATGACTTCCTGCGGACGAAATCGGTAATTGTCTGCAGGAATCCGGCTTCGCCGGACACGCCGACCGGCAAGCCGCTCGGCTGGTCAGGTACGATTCTATGCCTTATATTCGAAAGGAGCATAAATGAAAAATCTGAAGGCTCTGTCATATGAGCTCAGGAAGAATACGGTTGATATCATAAGGAACGGCGGCGGAGGCCACATAGGCGGAGACATGTCCGTTATGGAGATACTGGTGGAGCTTTATTTCGAGGAAATGAACATCTCTCCGGAAAAAGCGGATGATCCGTCACGTGACAGATTTGTTATGAGTAAGGGTCACTCTGTGGAGTCCCTGTATGCAGTACTGGCGGAAAAAGGATTCTTTCCTCTTCAGGAGGTTTTGGATACTTTTTCAAAGCCCGGTTCAAAATTCATAGGACATCCCAATAATAAGCTTCCGGGGATAGAGATGAATTCCGGATCCCTCGGACACGGACTTCCGGTTGGAGTCGGAATGGCTCTTGCCGGAAAGATGAACAGAAGCGATTACCGTGTGTATGTGGTGATGGGAGACGGAGAGCTGGCAGAGGGCTCGGTATGGGAAGGCGCCATGAGCGGACACAATTACGGTCTTGATAATCTTTGCGCCATTGTTGACAGAAACCATTTACAGATATCCGGTTCCACCGAGGATGTTATGAAGCAGGATGACCAGAGAGAGCGCTGGGGCGCTTTCGGCTGGCATGTGGTGGACATAAAGAACGGTAATGATATAGATGAGCTGAGGGAAGGCTTTAAGGAAGCAAGAGAGTTTAAGGGAGAGCCCACAGTGATAATAGCAAACACGCTTAAGGGCTGCGGCTCCTCCGTAATGGAGAACAAGGCCTCCTGGCATCATCACGTTCCGAGTGACGAGGAATATGCAGAAATAATGAAGGATCTGGAGAAAAGAAAGGAGGCGCTGCTTTGAAGAACACTGTTACCAACAGAAAGATAATCTGTGATGTTCTGATGGAGAACGCTGAAAAGGACAGGGACATAGTTGCACTCTGCTCGGACTCCAGAGGATCGGCGTCTATGACTCCGTTTTTTGAGAAATATCCGGAGCAGTCCGTAGAGGCAGGGATAGCAGAGCAGGATCTGGTAGGAATGGCAGCGGGCCTTGCAAAATGCGGAAAGAAACCCTATGCCTTTTCACCTGCAAGCTTTTTGACCACCAGGAGCTACGAACAGGCAAAGGTTGACTGTGCTTATTCGGATACCAATGTAAAGCTTATCGGGATAAGCGGAGGCATAAGCTACGGAGCTTTGGGAATGAGCCATCACTCGGCTCAGGATATAGCGTCTATGAGCGCGATCCCCAATATGAGGGTTTACCTGCCGAGCGACAGGTTTCAAACAAGACACCTTATAGAGGCATTGCTTAAGGATGAGAAATGCGCGTACGTAAGGATAGGCCGTAATGCAGTGGAGGATGTTTATGAGAGCTTTGAAAAATGTCCCTTCACCAAGGATCGGGCAAATGTCCTTAAGGAAGGAAATGATGTGGCGATAATAGCCTGCGGGGAAATGGTATATCCGGCACTCGGGGCAGCGAAGCTCCTGGAAAAAGAGGGCATACAGGCATCTGTCACGGATATGTACTGTATAAAGCCTCTTGACGCGGAAACGGTCTTAAAGGTTGCATCAAAGGCCCGTGCGGTAGTGACTGTCGAGGAACACTCTCCGTTCGGGGGATTAGGCTCTATGGTGGCGAGCCTTCTTTCCGAAAACGAACCAAAGAAGATGAAGATATTATCACTTCCGGACAGTCCTGTGATAACAGGAAATTCACAGCAGGTATTTGATCATTACGGATTGAATCCGGAAGGGATCAGGGACAGCGTAAAGGAGATATTGGACAGGTGAGCGGCTATATTATCGGTATCGATCAGTCCACACAGGGGACAAAGGCGATACTCTTTGACGGCAAGGGAAGCTTCATAAGACGTGAGGATCTGCCGCATGAGCAGATAATTAGCGAAAAGGGCTGGGTCAGCCACGATCCCGAGGAGATATACGCCAATACTGTCAGTGTAGTAAAGAACCTGGTGGAAAGAGCGGGAATCGACAGATCCGAGGTAGCCGGGATAGGAATCTCCAATCAGAGAGAGACCAGCGTTCTCTGGGACAGAGCCACAGGAAAAGCCCTGAATAATGCCGTTGTCTGGCAGTGTACCAGGGCAGAGAGCATTGCCGGAGAGGTAAGGGAAGCCGGACATGCGGAAGAGATAAGATCAAAAACCGGTATCAATCTCTCTCCCTTTTTCCCGGCAGCGAAATATGCCTGGCTTTTAAGGAACACCGACGGAGCAGAGAAAAAGGCGGAGGAAGGAAGTGCCTGCCTCGGTACCATAGACAGCTTTCTGGTATTCAGGCTCACCGGAGGTAAGGAATTCAGGACGGACTATTCAAACGCATCCAGAACCCAGCTTTTTAATATAAAGGAGCTTAAGTGGGATAAGGAAATACTTGGATGGTTTGGGATCCCTGAAAGGGCTCTGCCGGAGGTTACCCCTTCGGACGGAAATTTCGGAGAAACAGATCTCGAAGGCTTCTTTGATAAACCGGTTCCGATAAGAGGAGTCCTGGGTGATTCACATGCGGCTCTCTACGGACAGGGATGCCACGAGAGCGGAATGGTCAAGGCAACATACGGAACGGGATCCTCTGTAATGATGAATGTCGGTGATGCACCTGTATTCTCTGACAGTGGGATCGTATCATCCCTTGCCTGGCATATAGGAGGTCAGCCAAAGTATGTGCTGGAAGGGAACATCATTTATACGGGAGCGGTAATGAGCTGGATGGTGAATGATGTCCATATGATGGAGAAGGCAACGGAATCAATAGAGATCATGGCCCGTGCCAATCAGGATGACACCACATACCTCGTTCCGGCCTTCACAGGGCTGGGTGCACCATACTGGGAAAGCAACGCAACGGCTATGATGACCGGAATGACGAGGACTACAGGAAGGGACGAGATAATAAAGGCAGGAGTGGAGTGCACCGCATATCAGATCTACGACATCGTGTCTGCAATGCGCACGGATGCGGGGATAAAAATGGCAGATCTCCGTGCTGATGGAGGACCTACAAAAAATTATAACCTTATGCAGTTTCAGGCGGATATCATAAATTCCGACGTGCTTGTTCCGGATGCGGAAGAGCTTTCAGCCATCGGAGCCGCATATTGTGCGGGGATCGCGCTTGGGATATATGACAGCGGGGAGGTATTCAGCTCGGTCAGGAGAAAAAGGTACAGTCCCGGGATGGATGAAGAGAAACGAAGGCGGAAGATAAAGGGCTGGAAAAATGCGATAGAGCTCGTGCTGAAGGGCGCTGAGCAGAAATAACAGGTATTCACGGTACAGAACCGTTGATATACAGAGCTTAAATACATTTACAGGAGGAAACAAAATGAAAAAGGCTATTAAAAAGATTATGGCACTTATGACCGTAGCTGCCATGACGGCATTTATGGTCACCGGATGCGGCGGAGCCCAGAGCGCTGCGCCTGCTCCCGCGGCAGAGGAGGCAGCTCCTGCAGCAGAGGAGGCTGCTCCTGCGGCAGAGGAAGGGGCCGGCGCAGAAGCAGCGGGAGATGCTCTTCCCGGCGGCGGATCAAACATTATGTATGTTATCACACCCTCGACCTCGAATCCCGCATTTAAGGCAGAGGTGGACAATGCGGTTGCAAAGGCTGAGGAGCTTGGCTATGAAGCAAAGGCTGTATCGCATGATGACGATCCTACAAAGCAGACAGAGCTTTTCGACGCAGCCATAGCCGACAAGGCAGCGGCCATCATCTGTGACAACGCAGGTGCAGATGCTACCATCGAAGCTGTTAAGAAGGCACGTGATGCAGGCATCCCCACCTTCCTTATCGACCGTGAGATCACCGAGGACGGTGTTGCGATCGCACAGATCATCGCCGACAACAACCAGGGTGCGGCAGCTATCGCCGAGGAATGGGTTAAGGCAATGGGAGAAAAGGGTAAGTATGTGGAGCTTCTCGGAAAAGATTCCGATACAAATGCTCACGTTCGTACAGATGCTTTCCATTCAGTAATAGACCAGTATCCTGATTTCGAGATGCTTGAGCAGCAGACAGCAAACTGGGAGCAGACCGAGGCTTACGAAAAGATGGATGCTCTTATCCAGGCTCATCCCGACATTGAAGGAGTTATCTGTGGTAACGATACAATGCTTCAGGGTGCCTGCGCGGCATTAAAGGATCACAATATGAACGTTCCCGCTATCGGCGTGGACGGATCTGATGAGGCAGTTGCGCTTATCAAGTCAGGTGAGGCTACGGGAACAGCTCTTCAGCAGTTTGCGGTTATAGCTCAGACTGCGGTTGAAGAGGCTGACAAGTACTTAAAGGAAGGCAGCACCGGACAGGAGGAGAGACAGCTCATCCCCTGCATAGCCATCACAAAGGACAACGCCGACAAGCTTAAGGGCTTCGTATTCTCCGAGGACGCAGCAGCAGCTCCTGCCGCAGCAGCAGGTGACGCACTTCCCGGCGGCGGCTCCAATATTATGTATGTTATCACACCCTCGACCTCAAACCCCGCTTTTAAGGCAGAGGTAGACAACGCAGTTGCCGAAGCAGAGAAGCTCGGTTATGAGACAAAGGCTGTTTCACACGATGACGATCCCACAAAGCAGACTGAGCTCTTTGACGCAGCTATTGCAGACAAGGCAGCAGCCATCATCTGTGACAATGCAGGTGCAGACGCTACCATCGAAGCTGTTAAGAAGGCACGTGACGCAGGTATCCCCACCTTCCTTATCGACCGTGAGATCACCGAGGACGGTGTTGCGATTGCACAGATCATCGCCGACAACAACCAGGGTGCGGCAGCTATCGCCGAGGAATGGGTAACGGCTATGGGCGAGAAGGGTAAGTATGTAGAGCTTCTCGGAAAAGACTCCGACACAAATGCACACGTTCGTACAGAAGCCTTCCATTCTGTAATAGACCAGTATCCCGATTTCGAGATGCTTGAGCAGCAGACAGCAAACTGGGAGCAGACCGAGGCTTATGAAAAGATGGATGCTCTTATCCAGGCTCATCCCGACATTGAGGGAGTTATCTGCGGTAATGACACTATGCTCCAGGGCGCCTGCGCGGCACTGAAGGATCATAAGATGAACGTTCCTGCCATCGGCGTGGACGGATCTGATGAGGCAGTTGCGCTTATCAAGTCAGGTGAGGCTACGGGAACAGCTCTTCAGCAGTTTGCGGTTATCGCCCAGACTGCGGTTCAGGAAGCAGACAAGTATCTGAAGGAAGGCTCCACAGGGCAGGACGAGAGACAGCTCATTCCCTGCATAGCCATAACAAAGGCAAATGCCGACAAGCTTAAGGGCTTTGTATTTACCGAATAAGATTCTCCGGAGTATCAGTTCAGGACCTATGGTGTTCTGTACAGGGTGATCACCCGTTGATTCTTACTGACAGGGAAGTGGAGGTGAGAATTGCCTCGCTTCCCTGTTTTATGAAAAGCGAAAAAAGTTTTCACTGAAAATGTATTGAGTAAAAGGCAATTTATGAAAATGGAGGAAAACGCTATATGAAAAAGCGTATCATAACTCTGGTACTGGCCGCCGTATTTTCTGTTTCAACCCTGGGCGGCTGCGGGATCGCAAAGGTCATTCCCATAGGTACCGAGGGGGAATATACAGGTGAGGTAAAATTTGACGCCAGTGCCGGAGGCGACACAATGTGGACCGACCAGCTGGCACCCGAGATCTCCGAAAAAGCTGTGGATCTCACAGAGCTGCTTAATTCATCAAACGGGGATCTTCTGGGAGCAGGGGCATCTGCCAAGGCTGCCAAGGTTCCTACGGACTCTTCGGCTGCTGCAAGCAAGTCTATAATTTACGCGGTAAAGGGAACCGGAACCGTAGAGGAAGTCGTTTCGAAGGTTGTGGATCCGGAAGCCTCCAGCAAGGGTTATCTCCTTATAAAGCCGGACGGCTACAGCGGTGAGGAAGTGATAAAGATCGCCGTAGGACCCGTAAACATGGATACATCACTTAGGGATGCCGTAACATTTATGGATATCAATAATTATAACGGGCAGAAGGTTACCACCAATGAATGGGCAGATGTTGCAAAGAGCATAAACCAGATGTCCCAGGATTACGTGGTGGCAAATCTTGATCTGGCATCCGCTAAGGGAAAGACGGTTGACTTTACAGGAGCGTTTACGGTCAGCTCCACAAAGAAGGATGAAGTGTTTATCACGCCGGTGACATTGGAGATTAAATAAGGCAGGAAAGGAGAGATAATGGCAGAAGCTGTAAAATGCAGGGATGATGTGTTTCTGCATGCGGAGAGGATCACGAAGATCTATCCGGGAACAAAGGCTCTGGATGAAGTTTCCTTTGACCTCCTTAAGGGCAAGGTAAATGTGCTGATAGGTGAGAACGGAGCCGGAAAATCAACACTGATGAAGATGATAGCCGGGATAGAGCAGCCATCCTCAGGAGAAATGTACATAGGTGACAGAGAGGTACATTTTAAGGATACCACCGAGGCCAGAAAAAACGGCATAGGTATCATTCATCAGGAGCTATCACTTTTCCCCAATATGAATGTATATCAGAATATATACATGAATAAAGAAAAAACCGGTGGAAAGGTAGTATTAAATGATAAGCAGCATATAGAGGGAGCAAAGCGCATACTGGAAAGACTGGAGCATCCCATGGATGTGAATACGAGGGTGGGAGCACTGAGAGTCGGCCAGCAGCAGATGATAGAGATCGCGAGAAATTTGGTGGATGACGACCTCAAGGTTCTCATAATGGATGAACCCACATCCTCTTTGAGTGAGCAGGAGGTAAAGATACTATTCAAGATCATGCGTGAGCTCACCAGTAAGGGGCTTTCGATAGTCTATATCTCCCACAGGCTAGAGGAGATAATGGAGATAGGAGATCACGTCACCATACTCCGGGATGGGAAGTATGTGGCGGACGCGGATGTAAAGGATATCTCCGTTCCCTGGATAGTGGAGAGGATGACAGGCGGTGAGAAGAATTACCCCAAGCGTAACCGCACGGTGGACTGGGATAAGACTGAAACCGTACTGGAGGTTAAGGATCTCTGTCTTCCGAAGCCCGGGGGCGGATATCTGGTAAACCATGTGAGCTTCGAACTGAAAAAGGGAGAAGTGCTTGGGATATACGGCCTGCTCGGTGCGGGAAGGTCCGAAATATTCGAGTGCATAATGGGACTCAGGCCGGAACATACCGGAGAGATAATCCTGAACGGGAAGAGCGTGGAAGTAAAAAACATCTCACACCAGATAGACAACGGCTTTGCGCTGATACCTGAGGACAGGCAGGCGATGGGTCTTGTCCAGACTCTGGATATAGAAAAGAATACGTCCTTAAGTGCCCTGAAGAAGTATGTAAAAGGCATTTTCGTGGACAGTAAAAAGGAAGGAGAGATGGTTGACAGGGAGATAAAGGACATTCACATAAAGGTTGCGGACAAAAAGCTCCCCATTCTTTCTCTCTCCGGAGGAAATCAGCAGAAGGTGGTTATAGGCAAGGGAATACTTACCGAGCCGAAGATACTCCTTATGGACGAACCGAGCCGGGGTATCGATATAGGAGCCAAGACAGAGGTCTTTGAGATAATAAATAAATATGCGGAGGAGGGACTCTCGATCATAGTTATTTCTTCCGAGCTTGAGGAGATCGTGGCTATAGCAGACCGTGTAATGGTTCTGTCAAACGGTATAAAGACCGGTGAGTTCAAAGGTGAAGAGGTTAAAAAGGATACGCTGGTTCTCGCTTCCTACCAGGGACATCACAACGGAGATAAGGAGAATTGACAATGGAGAAGAAGAGTTCGTCAAATAATAAGCTGATAATGACGCTGTTAAACGGCAGGACATTTATCGTGCTTGTTATCTTAATGATTTATTTCAGCTTTGCGGCAAATAACTTTATGACAGTAAGTTCCTTGCTGTCGGTTGCAAAACACGTTGCACTGTACGGTATTCTTGCCATAGGAATGACCTATGTCATCATTACCGGAGGGATAGACCTGTCGGTGGGTTCGGTAGCGGGGTTAGCCGGAATGCTGGCAGGAGGCTTTATTCAGGAGGGCTTTACTATTAAGGCCGCCGGAGTTACTGTTTATTTCAGTGTTCCTATGGTGGTGTTTATCACCATACTTCTCGGAGCCCTGATGGGAGCCCTTAACGGTATCATTATCACGAAATTCAACGTGGCACCCTTCATAGCCACCCTTGGAACAATGTACATCTGGAGAGGCTTTGCGAATATCCGTTCAAACGGTGCCACCTACTCATCCATAGCGGGCTATGAGGGTCTCGGAAATACGGGCTTCGAGTTTTTCGGAACCAGCATCGCGGGAACGCCTATTCCCTGCGGAGTCGTGATACTGGTCGTGATAGCCGTCTGCGCCGGGGTCGTTCTGAAGAAAACGCCATTCGGATGGCATGTGCTGGCTATCGGAGGAAATGAGAGGGCGGCTGTCCTCTCGGGTATCAAGGCGGACAGGGTAAAGATTTGGGTATATGCTTTTTCCGGCTTCTGCTCAGCGGTTGTGGGAATAATAGCAACATCGCAGCTTATGTCCGGTTCACCGAAAACGGGAGAGTCCTGGGAAATGAACGCTATCGCCGCATCTGTTCTCGGAGGCACCTCAATGGCGGGCGGTATCGGAAATATCGGAGGAACCATAGTCGGAGCATTTGTTATCGGTGTTATAAATGACGGAATGACTATGTGCGGAGTTACCGAATTCTATCAGAAGGTAATTAGAGGAATAGTCATCATACTTGCAGTCATCATCGATCAGGTACAGAGAAATCTTCAGGCGAAGATGGCACTTCAGGCAAGAAACGAGAATAAGTGACGGGGTGATCTGATATGAAAAAAAGAGGAATTATAAATGTTCAGCTTGCGGGACTTATTGCGGGCCTCGGACATAAGGACGTATTTATGATCTGTGACGGCGGTATGCCGATCCCCAAAGGGGTTGAGATCGTTGACCTGGCTTTGGTGGGAGGGGTTCCAACCTTTAAGCAGGTCATGGATGCGGTTTTGGATGAATGTGTAGTGGAGTACTATACTCTGGCAGAGGAAATACACGAAAAAAATCCGGAGCTTCTGAAATACATGGAAGAGAAAATGACGGGCATTGAGCATGAATTCATAGAGCATACGGAATTGAAGGAAAGAACGAAGAATATAAAATTTGCCGTAAGAACCGCGGAATTCACGCCTTATCCCAATGTTCTGCTTAGAGCGGGAGTTGCATTTAAGGCATAGCACACACAGTTAAAATTGTTTAAGAAAACCCTGAGCAGCTGCTCGGGGTTTTTAATTTGTCTTTGACATGGGTTTAAGAAATATTTATAATGCTTAACCTGAATTATTCACGGAGACAACAACTTAAATATAATTGCCTCCGATCTGTTGTTGAAGACCGCTGCATATGATGACAACAGGCTTTTGACCCTAAATTTCTCTGCGAATTCCTTTTATTCAGAGGTTATGCTATCCGGTATTCGATAACGACCTGCTTACGGCAAGGATTACCGTGGTGGTTTTATTTGCCCGGAAAATAGGCTATAATACCACCTGTAACAGCAGATATGAAGCATATCTTGAATAAGGAGTTAATATGGCACAGGAAATAAACGAAATGAACATCGAGAAACTGAGGGAAGAAGTGAATCCGGTATACAGCACAGCTCATTCATGTCTGCAGCTGGTCGCGGCTACCGGTGACGAGGATTCGGAGAATCTGCGAAAGGTTCTCGGGTTTACGAAGTTCGGAGAAGATAAAGAGAAGCGTGGAGCCAAGGTGCCGCCG
>JAFTEC010000123.1 GCA_017453865.1 Lachnospiraceae bacterium | reverse complement strand
TCCTTGCTGTTCCCATTTATTCCTCTCTGTCCTTCATCCTGAAAAATAGCCCGAAAGCTCCCACTCCTATATTTACCGGCAGGATCGGCGAACCCTTCTTTACATAGATCTTATCAAAGGCAACCCTTTTTTCCACCTCTTTCCTGATGAAATCAAGAGCCTCCTTCGGTACCCCCGCATGGGTTATGAAAAGTACACTCTTATCAATATTCTTTGCATCCTTTAAGGCTCCCGCTATATAGTGCCTCCAGGCTCTTTCCCTTGAGCCTATGTAGGCACCGAAAAGTCTTGACCTCCCGTTTATCAGGGAAAAGGCCGGTCTTATCATAAAGGCTGACATAAAGCTTGAGATAAGGGGATTTATCTGCCCCATCTGTGTCATAAGATCCACCCTGTCAACCAGGAAGGTGGAGCGTATGTTTTTCCTGTCCTGCTCAAGCCTCTCCATTATCTTTTCCGGTCTCTCCCCCTCCTCAGCCAACTTCGCGGCCTCAATGGCAAGGATGGCCTGACCCGAGGAAACCGTGGCGGTGTCTACGATAGTCACATTATCAAAATTCCTCGCAGCTTCCAACGCCGGATAATAGCTTCCGTCGAGGCTGTTCTTCGGACCGGAGATATGTATGATATTATTGGCCTGACGGAGCTTCGCCGCGAAGAAGTCCTCAAAGTCCTCCGCCTCTATCGGAAGTATCCGCACATTCTTTTCCCGGTTCTCCACATAAGAGATCAGGGAATCCGCATCAATATCCACTCCGTCCTTGAAGCACCCTCCCTCGGTCTCGACCTTAAGCGGAATGACCCCTATATCGTATTTCTCTGCAAGTGCTGCGGGAAGATCGGCCACACTTGCAACGGTAACCCTGATATTTGCTCTTTTCTTTCCCTTCTTTATCCAGGAGACGCTTTCCTCCAGTATATTCTCATCGGTTACAACATACTGCAGAAGCTCCTTCGGAAGAAGACGCCGAAGCTCCGTCTCCAGGGTACTGCCGTTCACGGGCTTCAGTACATAGCCGTCAAAGCCGGACTTTTCGTACAGGTTCCTGCTCTCCCGTCCCGCATTGGCGGTGAGAGCCACGATCCTTGCGTCCCTGCTCTTTCCGCCGATCTGGTCCTTTATCCTCTTCATACACTCTATGCCGTCCATTCCCGGCATAAGGTGATCCATGAATATAACATTATACTCCGTATTAAGGGTCCTTTCCAGCGCCTCGGCCCCGCTTGATGCAGTGTCAAGCTTAACTCTCGTATCCCTTAAGAGCTTCTTTATGACCATAAGATTCGCGGCTGTATCATCAACCGCCAGAATACGTGCATCGGGAGCCTCAAAGCTCTGATGGTATCTGACCGCGTGAACCTCCCGCTGCCCCTCCATATCCAGTCTTTCCACCGGGTTTGGATCAATAACCTCCTGCGGTATCTCGACTATAAAGGTGGAGCCCTGGGTGTAGATACTGTTGACGCTGACCTTTCCGCCCATCAGCTCAGTAAGTTCTTTAACGATGGAGAGCCCGAGACCCGTTCCCTCGATGTGGCGGTTCTTGTCTTCATCGATCCTCTTAAATGCCGTGAAAAGATACGGGATACTCTCCTTTTTTATTCCCATGCCCGTATCCGTGACGGTGAAGATAAGGGAAACCTTTGCATCGCTTAAGCTCTCACACTGTACCGTAAGGGTGATGCTCCCCTCGGCCGTGTATTTAACGGCGTTATTTAAGATATTGATAAGCACCTGCTTTATCCTCATCTCGTCGCCGTTAAGCTCGGAGGGCAGATCCGGAGCGATATTTACCTCAAAGGAGAGACCCTTTTCCATGGCTCTTACCTGTATCATGGAGGAAACCTCGGATATCATCTCTGCGGTCCTGTAATCCGCGGATGTAAGGAGCATCTGCCCGGACTGTATCTTCGACATGTCCAGTATGTCATTTATCAGGCTTAAAAGCATGCGGCTTGCGGCCTGTATATTCCTGGCATCCTCCGCTATCTCCTCCGAAGTGTCCTCACGGAGTATCATCTCATTTAAGCCTATTATGGTGTTTATAGGGGTCCTGATCTCATGGCTCATGCTGGAAAAGAAACGGTTCTGCGCCCTGTTCAGGTCGTCTATCTCCTCCTTCTGTCTGGTGACTATCTTTGTCTCACGCCTTAGCATATACACCTGAAAGCCCTGCATCAGCGTCATAATAACGCCGCATACGGCAAATGAGGCATAGGAATCAATAAAGAATTCCCCCTTTGTGTGAGGAATCACAAGGGAAGGATTTCTGTACTCCAGATAATAGCAGACAGCCACGATTACAAGCTCCGATACCATCATGGCGGCTCTCCACCTGCCATGAAGGATCATTCCCGCATAGAGCATGGCAAACAAAAACCATATGGGAGTGCCGCCGTATATACCTCCGCTTGTGAAATACAGTGCGGGGAAAAAGACGAAGATAAGGAGAACAGCGGAAAGATTCACCGTGAGCCTGAACCTGTTATTCTTGTATCCCAGGTATATGATAACCACGAGCAGCACAAAGACGATGATCATGTTCAGTATGCTTTCCGGGTTTTCACCATTTATCACACTCGCGATAAATGACATCACCATGCCGCTCATGGCTATTACCGTGAGCAGCAGGAAAAGTCTTTCCTGTATGTCTCTCCTGCTGTCGAAGAGAAAATCCTTAATCCTCTGAATCACCGCAGACTTCCTTTATCGTTCTTACAATATCCTCATATTCCGGAAGAAAGGCGGGATATGAAGAATGTATATATTCCGAATCCCCCTTCTTCGCAGCTTCCTCCAGGCTCCTGGCCTTCCCCGAAAGAGCAGTGGCTCCGATCATAAGGGAGGAGCTCTTCACGGAATGTATCCTTATCACAAACTCGTCCCAGTTCTCCTCCGCATAAAAATCATTAAGATCCTTTATCTTCCGGACCGCATCCCTATGGTACTCCTGCATTACAGCGATGTACATATCCCTGTCCTTTAGGCAGTAATCCATGCCCTTACGGGTATCGATGCCCTTTTCTTCAAGAAGGGAGAAGCCATCCTTGTCTTCAGCCTCCTCTAAATCCGGGATGCTGTCCTCGCTCTCCTCCGCTTTTTCTTCTCCCGCCTCCATGTAGCTAAAGGCAGACTCCGGAAGCACCTGTCTCAGAACCCTTTCAAGCTCGTTTAATTCAATTGGCTTATTTAAGAAGGCGCTGAAGCCCTCATTTATGAACTTTTCCTTTGCTGTACTTACGGCGTTTGCAGTAAATGCCACCATTTTCGGAGCCTTGCTTGTACCCGGGATCGCACGGATCTTCCTTGCGGTTTCTATACCGTCCATTTTTGGCATCATGTAGTCCATAAATACAACGTCGAATTCCTGGCGCATACAGCTGTCCAGAGCTTCCATCCCCGAGGATACACAATGTGCCTGAATACCGTATCTTGACAGAACACTCTTTGCCACCATAAGGTTCATATTCTCATCATCAACAACAAGTATCCTTGCGCCCTGTATACGGAGCTGCCTTTCTTCCTGATCCCCTGTCTCCTCATCTTCATTCAGTACCTCCGCAATGCTGAAGGTGCATATGGGTTTCCGTAAAAGCTTCACCCTTGAAGACCTGCCGGGCTCGAAATCATCACCGCAGACAACGATCACCGTCATATCATCCGTAAGGGAATCAAGGTAGCCCGTGTTTAAGAGATACTCTTCCTCAAGTATAAAAAGATGGCTTATCCTCACGCTTTCCAGCACCACATTGAGGCTTCCTATATTATCCACCCTGTGCATGGTATTCTTTAAGCCCCTTACCGCATCGGTCACGAACCGGTCATAGGCATCACGCACAAAGGGTTCGTCAAATCTTTCGAGGTTGAAGAAGCCTCCCACCACCTTTTCAGCCGCATCATTAAGCACCATACAGGGTGTATCGTTGACCACTCCCTGGGGGATCGCTATCCTTACCCAGGTTCCGCCCCCGGGATTATTCTTTACGGTGATAAAGCCCTCCAGTGCCTCGGTAAAGCCCCTGGCTATACTCATTCCGAGGCCCAGACCGCTGCTCGCCCTGTCACGCCCCGAATCCGACTGATAGAAATGCTCGTATATCTTTTCCCTTTCCTCCTCCGTCATCCCTATTCCGGTATCCATAACGTCGATCCTGAGGTTCGTGCCGTAGTCCTGGGCAGCCGCGCTGAAATGGACAAAGACACAGCCGCTCGCGGTATATTTGAAGCCGTTTGTTATGACATGCCAGAGTATCCTTCTAAGCTTCTGTGTATCGGTCCTCATAACCGAGGGAATAAGGGGATCCACATCTATTATCAGCTCCACACCGGGATGCTTGTAGATCTTAAGCTCCTCAAGGAGATCATTGACCACCGTTGCAAGGCGGTAATCCTCCGGATTTACGGCCAGGGCATCCCTTTCTATCTCCGAATAGTCCAGAATATCGCTTATCTGCTCGGAAAGCCTGTGTCCTGCCTCCGACACCATCATAAGCTTTTCCTTTTTTTCCGGATCCTCCTCTTTTTCAAGACACACTCCCGTAAGTCCGATGACCGCATTGACAGGAGTCCTTATCTCATGGGAAACATTGGCGAGAAAATCGTCTGCGGATTTATTCTGGGTTTTAAGCTGGTAAATATATCTCCCGTATGCTTCCTCGGTCCTTCCGGTCTCATCGATAAATCTCGACATAACAAAAGAAGATATCCATATCACGATGATCTGCCAGAAAAGCCTCCCCGGCATTCCGTCTGTTACTATCCGGATGATAAGGCCTGCCGTACCTGTGACGGCGCAGGCAAAAACAATCCTCTTCTCCTTTGCCATTCCCAAAAGGATGATAAGGAGGAGTATTACCGGAGCACAGTAATATACCTCTTTAACGTTTGTGATATAGTAAAAGAGCTGTATGCAGAGAATAACGGTGTAGATATATATCCTGTCGGTTTCGGCAGGTCTCCGGGAAAGATGCATCATAAAGGATGCAGCCGCAAAGACACACAGAATAGGGATGGACCATTTTTCCCAGCCCTGTGTGATATTCAGTAAGACGAGAACAATGGAGAAAGCCGACACAGTGATGACCAGCACCACGTGTGAAAGCTTTCTCATTTCATTATGCAGATAATCCGTCATCCGTGCGAATCCTCGCGGAGCGTTATAGTAAGCGAAATTTATAATTTCTCTTACTATAATTATAAACTGTCCGGGGCGTTTTGGATAGCACTACTTTCTTCCGTTCCTGAACTGTACCGGAGTCATTCCGTAGCGCTTCTTAAACTGCCGGTTAAAATGCTCGACACTCGGATATCCCACGTTTTCGGCAACTCTCTCAACCTTCATATTTCCGTTTTTAAGGAGGGTGCAGGC
>JAFTEC010000010.1 GCA_017453865.1 Lachnospiraceae bacterium | reverse complement strand
GTGATAAAACCGATGCTTCCCATGTCGTCGTAAAAAACTCTGACTTCGACACCCTCTTTTACCTTCTCCTCGAGAATGTCCTGAATTCCGCGCCAGCTCTCAGCATCTTCAATGGCATGATACTCCATGAAGATAAACTCTGTTGCCTTTTTTAAGTCCTCTTTCTGTGCTTCAAGGCCTTTTGCAGCATCGTCATAGTATATGATATCGGTATTATTGTATACGGGGTAGCCGGAGTATTTCTTCAGATAGTGGGTGATTCCTGCAACATGCCTGTTTTTTTCCGCAAGCTTTTTTTGCACATCGGCATTGTCAGGTAAAAGCGGCAAAAGAACCTCATCTATTTTTTTGTATCTGTTCCGCATAGTTTTGGTGCTCCTGTTCATGCCGACAATCAGGTAAAACACAATTCCGGCTACCGGGAACGCGAGGATCAGCATGATCCAGGGAAGCTTGATGGACGGCGTCCGGTGCATCGAATATATTCCCAGGACCACAAAAAAGCTAATTAGTGACATGATCGCTGAAACCCACCACAAGGTCTTGTTTAGCCAGAAAAAAACCCAGATAAACAGTAAGACATTGATGAGAATTGATATGACCGCGATTATCATCCTGAAAATGCCGTTTTTTACAGAAGCTTCTTTCTCCATTGTAGTGGCTTGTGTGTTCATTTCTTTCCTCCAGATTAATTGAATGATCAAAACTACTAATGCTGTTATGAAGCAAAGTGGAGTCAAGCATAAGTTTTGATACGGCTTTGATGCCTTCTGCCCCAGTCGGGGTGGGAGGCGTTTCCCTTTGTCTTAAAACAATTTTATCAACCTCAATGCAATTTCCAGAATCGGGAAATCCTTTGCAATGGAGTCTAAAATTCAGCCTCAAAAACATCTGAAATACCCCTTGTATTCAAAAGGGTGAACGTCATTATATTATAGTGTGAGCCACAGCCCACCCCTTAAATTCATTTCACCGAATAGTCGGTAAAGGAGATGTCAAGATCCACCGGATCCTCGATGCCGTCCACATTGCCGGTGACACTGTACTGCCACATATTGTAGCGGTAAGGGAAGACCGAGGTTTCATCGGTGTCATAGAGCCAGAAGTCATAGGGTGCAATAGACAGGAGATCAAAGCTAAGGGCAAACTGCTTCTTGGTGGCGGCGATCATCGGAGTGTAGCCGTAGGCTCTCACCGTGTCACAGAATGCCTTTGCAACAGCGGACCGCTCCTCCTTTGACAGGGCTTCAGTCCTGAAGCTGTCGCCGGTTATTGATTCAGAGCTGAAAACTATCGGGTATTCGACCGGATACCCGTTTATCGCGGCAACGCAGTAATTCGCTTCTTCGACCGCTTCAATGATATTGACCGCCTGGGAATTAAAGTAAAGCCCGATCTTTATGGCATTTTCGGAGCAGCCTCTCATATTGTCAAGAAGCTTTTCATCCAGAACCACCTTACCGGAGCCGTAGCCTCTCGAGCCCACCCGGAGCATCGCAAAATCTACTCCCGAGGCTGCTACCCTCTCCCAGTCAATATTTTTCTGATATGACGAAACATCTATTCCGTGATAGCTTGTGGTCCGGCCGTTAAGGGAATAATCCTTCCATATCCCGTTCATTTCAAAGGCGTCGTCGAATCTCCCATGAACCGGCATACTGTCGATAATCTCTACGAATTCAGCCGTACTCTCAGACAATTCGTTGATATCAAAAACATTCCCCGAAACGCTGTCCCTTTCCTCCTTACGGGAAGCGGCACTGTTTTCCGAAAGTGAATCTGCGGAAACACTTTCCTCCGGCCTGAATTCTTCCTTAACCTTGTCGTCCTTGTCCGAACCTTCCGTCCTCGGGACAAAGGTATTATTGTTCTCCTCCTCGTCATACATATGCCAGAAGGAAAGCTCGTCACTTGTCCTCTTTTCATCAAGAGTTGAAAGATCCGTATTATCGATATCTTCCTGAGTTCCGGTCTGTGCCTTGGCTGTAATATTCTCCGTTTTCCTTTCCGGCTTCTTATTTACCGAAAAAGTAATGATAAGTACCAGCAAAACCGCCGATACCGCCGCAAAAAGACCGAGGACCACCCCGGTCTTTGCCTTTCTTTCGACTATATAATCATCATCTTCATGCAGCATTGACATAACGTCACTACCCGTGCACTCTTTATTCTCAGGAATTATCGTGCTTCTTAAAGAAATCTCTTATGGTCTTGTTCAGTTCCTCACTGGTTGTGCTTTTAAGGATATAACCCTGGGGTCTCAGAGCCATAACCCTTTCAATACTCTCCTTTGTCCCGATGCCGGTAAGGAAGATCACCGGTATCGAAGCCGTATCCTCGTGCATCTTCAGCATTTCCAGTACCTTAGGCCCATCGACCACCGGCATTTCATAATCCAGAAGGATAAGATCCGTTTCATTCTTTGCAAGCCAGGATATGCCCTGCATACCATCGATCACGATCTCTACATGATATGTATCTCCGAGCCAGATCTTTATCATCTGGGCGTAGGTCATATCATCATCGATGATCAGGATCTTCTTCTTTCTGTGCAGGCCTCCGCCCCTCTTCTCCTCCCTTGTGATCACGTCAAGGAGCCTGTCGATCTCAACAGGCCTGTCTATCCAGACAAAATTGTCAAGAGCCGGGATCTCCCCCATAAAGTCCCTGCGGTAATTACCGTTGCCTATAAGGATCACGCTTTTGTCCATAGTCATGAAGGTATCACATAAAAGGAAAAGACTCTTTGTAAGCACCTTGTCTCCGATGATGGAATCCTGAAGATACAGGATAAAAGCCTTTGTTTCACTCTCCAGCTTCTTTATCTCCTGCACATTATCATCTATAAGCTTGACATCGAGTCCTCTGGAGGCCAGCCCTCTCTCCATGGATTTGACCACAACACTGAACTGGTGGGAAATTATGACTATCGTTCCTTCCATACAAAACTCCGTTCAATTAAAAACTGATATATCCCTTATTCTACTTGTAAAGTCTGTCATCCGTCAACAAAAAGATACAGAGATCCCGCTGTAAACGCTTCAATCTCTCCGAAAAACGTATTGGTTCCAAATCGACCGGCATAATCCTTTATCGGAGCTGCCGGACAGCCCCGGAATCTGTAAAGTAAACCTTCAGATCGCCGCAGTCTGCATTGTTTATGAGCTCCCTTCCCTTCTCTTCCCCTAGGCAGAAAAGAGCCGTGCTAAGGGCATCCCCGTCAGCCGAATACTCCGAAACGACCGTGACCGCATCGGGACTTTCCGCTACCGGATATCCCGTGGAGGTATCAAGTATATGATGGTAGAGCCTGTCTTCGAAATAAAAATACCGCTGATAATTTCCGCTTGTCACCACCGACACATCGGAAGCCTTAAGGCTTTTTAGCATCTCACCGTCGGAAAAGGGCTTTTCTATGCCAACGGTAAAGTCGCTTCCGTCGGGCTTCGACCCGATAAGTACCACATTTCCCCCAAGGTTAATTATAGCCGATGTAACTCCCCTGTCCTTTAGATACTCCTTTATCCTGTCTCCGATATAGCCCTTTGCAATTCCTCCGGGCTCTATCTCTGACAGGGGATCGGAAAGAGTTACGGTAGAGCTCTCCTCATTTATGCTGATATTTTTGTATCCGACATGCGTCAAAGCTTCTTTGATCTCAGAATCCTCCGGCGGCTCTTTCCCTTCCTTAAAGTCCCATAGCTTAGATACCGGTCTTATGGTTATATCAAAGGCTCCACCGCTCAGTTCACTGTATTTAAGGGAAAGCTTTATAAGCTCAATGGTTTCCGGAGACACCTCTGTCTCCCTTCCCCGTGCTTCATTTATCCTTGAAATATCCGAGTCCTTTATCTCTGCGGAAAAAAGCCTCTCATAGCGCCTTATCTCATCAAAGGCTTGATTTAAGAGCTCTTCTTTATCCGGATCTCCCTGGCTTTTATAAATAGCTATGGTCGCCACAGTATCAAGCACAAAGTCCGTCTTTGATAGAGGCCCTCCGGATCTTAAGGATCCGCAGCCCGTAAATAGAAAGGTAATACAAAGAAGCACGCATAAAGCTGCGTGCCTCTTATACTTTTTTATTATATCCTTAAGACATGGGCTCACTGCCCCACTGCTTCCTTCAGCACAGGCTTCTCTATCTTTTCTATGACCTTCTTCGGACACTTGTTCGCACAGATGCCGCAGCTTACGCACTTTTCATAATCAATATGCGCAATGAAGTCTGTTACATGGATCGCATCCTTCGGGCAGTTCTTCTCGCAGAGACCGCAGCCTATACAGCCTGCCGCGCAGACCTTCATAACCGCCGGTCCCTTGTCCTTACTGGAGCAGGCTACCGCGTATTTATTCTTCTTCGGCTTGAACTCTATCATATGCCTCGGGCAGTTCTCTATGCACTTGCCGCAGGCCTTGCACTTGTCCTCATCAACAACGGCTATGCCGTCAATAACGTGGATCGCATCAAAGGGGCAGACCCTTTCACAGGTTCCGCCGCCGAGGCAGCCGAAGGAGCAGGCCTTGGGTCCGCCGCCCGGCACCATTGCAAGCATCTTGCAGTCCGATACTCCGGTATATTTATGCTGGTCCTTAGCCTTTACACAGGTTCCGGCACACTTAACGAAAGCCACCTGTGGCTCCGACTCCTCAACGGTCTGGCCCATGATCTCCGCGATCTTTGCCGCAACCGCGTCGCCTCCCACAGGACAGCCGTTAACGGGAGCCGCTCCGGTCACTATGGCATGCGCCATTGCAGAACAACCAGCCTGACCGCAGCCTCCGCAGTTAGCACCGGGAAGTACCTCACCGACCCTGACCTCGCGCTCATCAACCTCAACAAAGAAGGCTTTTCCGGCTATGCTCAAAAACACTCCGACAAACAGGCCGACTGCCGCCACGCAGACGGTCGCTATAACTATTCCCATATTGTAATCCCTCCTTGTTAGTTACTTTAGTCCCGAAAAGCCGCAGAACGCTATAGCCATAAGCGAAGCGGTGAACATTGTAAAGGGAAATCCCTGTACAGCCTTGGGAATACGGTTATACTGCATCTTCTCTCTTAAGCCCGCGAGGATTATTATGGAGATCGCAAATCCCACGGATGTGGCAAAGCCGTTTACTATGCCCTGGATAACATTGTATTCATTCTGGACATTGAGGAGCACGGCACCAAGAACCGCACAGTTGGTGGTAATAAGAGGAAGATAAACACCGAGAGCCTTATAAAGTCCGGGTATCATCTTCTTTAAGAACATTTCCACAAACTGCACCAGTGAAGCTATGACAAGGATAAATACTATGGTATTCAGATAGTCAAGCCCCAGAGGATGCAGGATAAAATGATAAATAAGTCCGCAGATTATGCTGGCAAGGGTAATAACGAATATTACCGCAGCACCCATTCCGGAAGCGGTGTCAACCTTCTTTGAAACTCCGAGGAAGGGACAGATCCCGAGGAACTGGGACAGGACAACGTTATTAATGAGCATGCTCATTATGAGTATTGAAATAAGTGTTGTATTACTCATTATTTATTTGCCTCCTTTTCCGCTTGATCAGCTGCCTTCATGGCCTTCAGGCGCTCCAGCGCGGATACGGGAGCGGGAGCCACGTCATTATCACCGGACTCTTCGGCAAGCACTTCCTCTGCCTTGGGGGATTCAGGCGCTTCGGCATGCACTTCCTCTGCCTTGGGAGCCTCGGGTGCTTCGGCCTTCACTTCCTCTTCCTTGGGGGATTCAGGCGCTTCGGCATGCACTTCCTCTGCCTTGGGAGCCTCGGGCACTTCGGCCTTCACTTCCTCAGCCTTGGGAGCCTCGGGCGCTTCGGCATGCACTTCCTCAGCCTTTGGAGCTTCGGGCGCTTCGGCCTTCGGAGCGGCGGGCTTTGCCGCAGCCGTCTTTGCTTCCTTATCGGCCTTCATCATAGCCTCAACCTTCTGGAATTTGCCCGCACAGCTCATTCTCATAGCGCAGCTTGAGCACTCGGAGCCCTCCTCATCCGTATGGGTAACCGGAAGACGTACTCCCTTCTTTGCCTCTATGGTATTTATGATATGTGCACGTATCGTGATCATAATGGCAAGCACCAGAAATGCTCCGGGAGCCATTACAAAGATTGCGGGAGCGTAATCGGGAAGGGCACCTATCGGATTTCCGAATATGGCACCGGAGCCGATAAGCTCACGGATAAAGCCCATTACGGTAATTGCCAGGGTAAAGCCGAGTCCCATTCCTATGCCGTCAAAGAAAGAGGCAAGGGGCTTATTCTTATAAGCATATGCTTCCGCACGTCCGAATATAATACAGTTAACAACTATCAGAGGAATGTAGATACCGAGGGACTTATAAAGGTCCGGCGTATATGCCTGCATCAGCATGTCCACCATCGTAACGAATGAAGCTATTATCACTATGAAGGACGGGATCCTGATGTCATCGGGTATCACATTTCTCAAAAGTGAGATAAACAGGTTCGCAAGGGCAAGCACCACCGTGGTGGACAATCCCATACCTATACCGTTCATTGCCGAGGTGGTTACCGCCAGTGTCGGACACATTCCGAGGACTATAACAAGTGTCGGATTTTCCTTTACTATTCCGTTAAAAAGCCGTTCAAGAGGCGTATTTTCCGCTAAATTCATTTGATCTCTCCACCTCCAAGTATATAGTCAACATAGGCAAGTCCCGCATTTACCCCTCTTGTAACGCAGCGTGAGGTAAATGTGGCGCTCGTAATGGAATCCACATTCTCACCCAGGGTAAATACCGTTCCGGGTTCTTTTCCGTAAAACTGGGGAAGCCAGTCGGGATCCGTCTGCGCCCTCATTCCCAGTCCGGGAGTTTCCGCTATGGATGTGATGGATATCCCGAGTATGGAACCTCCCTCATCGACACCCATTGAAAAACCTATATCTCCGCCGTAGCCGCCATGGCTGACAACATTTATTACATAACCTATAGCGCCGTCCTCATTTACAGCCTCCAGTACAGAGGTGATCTCAGCGTTATAATCTCCGTCTGCTATGGCTTCCGCAGCTCCCTCCGGGGTAGCATTGAGATCATTGAACTCGGTGGCCTCAGGAACAACCGCCTGATAAGCCTCCTTCAGAGCCTTCTCATTCTGTGCCGCTATGGGTCCCGCCGTTATCTCATGCACGACTCCGAGCACAAGACCGAAGACCAGGGCAAATACTGTCATCAGCAGGGTATTTCTGACCTCTTTACTCATGCCTTACCCCCTTTCTCAGGCTTTACATAGCCGAAGCACTTAGGCACCGTCCACCTCTCAATAAGGGGAACAAGCAGGTTGGAAATGATGATGGCGTAGGAAACACCCTCCGCACCGGATGCAAATACCCTGAATACACCGGTCAGGATACCAAGGATCACTCCGAATACTATCCTGCCCTTTGTGGTTATGGGGCTTGAAACATAATCGGTCGCCATAAAGAAGGCACCCAGCATAAGTCCGCCGCCGGCGAGCTGTCCTGTAATGTAATAGGGATCCATACCGTGTCCTCCGAAGAGACACCAGAAGATCACGAAGGTCAGGATGTAGGTTCCGGGTATGGTGATATCTATTATCCCGAGAAGGATAAGATAGCAGGCTCCGATAACCACAGCCAGCACGGAAACCTCACCTATGGTTCCCATCTCGTTTCCGATAACCATATCGAAGGTATTGACAAGCTCTCCCGACTTCAGCTGTGCAAGTCTTGTCGCACCCGTAAAGGTATCGTAGGAGAAATCCGTCATATATTTCGCAAAGGAAATAACAAGGAAGCACCTGGCTCCGAGAGCCGGATTCATAAAGTTCTGTCCCAGTCCTCCGAAGAGCTGTTTAACGAGAACTATCGCAACGAGGGAACCAATGACACAGATCCATAAGGGAATCCTGGGAGGCATATTCAGCGCCAGGAGCAGTCCCGTAAGAGCGGCTGAGCCGTCGCTTACGGTATTCGGAAGATGCATAAGCTTCTCATACAGCCATTCAAAGAACATTGCGGATATAACCGTCACAAGGATGACTGCGATGGTATAGGCTCCGAAATGCCATATACCGAATATGGTCGCAGGCATAAGGGCGATTATCACATGCATCATGATCTTCTGGGTAGTGCAGTTATCCCTGATATGGGGATTGGAGGTAACACTCATCAGTCTTTTTTCTTCCATTATGCCTCACCACCCTTCTTTTCTTCATTCTTTTTGGCTTCTTCCTCCGCCTTTGCCTTTGCGGCGGCAGCAAGAGCCCTGTCACGTCCTATGGAGAGCTTCTTCATGGACTTTATGCTCTGTGCCAGCTGGCGCTTTGCGGGACATACATAGGAGCAGGAGCCGCATTCGATACATTCCTTTCCGAAAAGACCATTAAAGGCGTCATAATCCTCATGCTCGGAGAATGTTGCAAGCTGGCTTGGAATGAGCTTTTCGGGACAGGCTTCCACACAGCGTCCGCAGTTAATGCAGGGAGTTTCAACGGCCTGAGCTGCCTCATCCACCTTCATGCAGAGAAGGGCAGAGCTTGTCTTCGTTACCGGAACATCCAGATCGAAGAATGAAAATCCCATCATGGGACCACCGGAAACTATGCAGCCGGGCTCTGTTATAAAGCCTCCGGCCTCTTCAATAAGCTCCTTATAATTGGTTCCGCAGCGGACCTTAAAGTTCCTCGGATCCTTTACCGCATCTCCAGTAACCGTTACTATCCTGTACATAAGAGGGACATTCTTTGTAACAGCCTCGTGTATGGCAACAAGGGTATCACAGTTGTCAACGATACAGCCGGCATCCGCGGGAAGCATCTTCGAATTGATCGCTCTGCCTGTGCAGGCGTATATGATATGTCTCTCAGACCCTTGCGGATACTTTGTTTTCAGCGCATAGACATCGATACGGGGCTCGTCCTTTGTAAGCTTTGTCAGAAGCTCTATGGCATCGGGCTTATTGTCCTCAATGGCAATTATGCCCTTGGCATTATCAAAGAGCTTCAGAACGCACTTCATTCCTCCGATAACGAGCTCGGGATTCTCGATCATGCGCCTGTAGTCGGATGTGAGATAGGGCTCACACTCCGCACAGTTGGCTATTACATAATCAATCTTTGCGGGATCCTTCGGAGAGAGCTTTACGTGGGTAGGGAAACCGGCTCCGCCCATTCCGACAATGCCCGCATTCTTTACCGCGGCGACTATCTCCTCCTTGCTGATACCATCCAGAGGCTTTGCCTCGGGATATTCAACCTCCTCGTACAGTCCGTCATTTTCAACGATAATGGACTGCACCATATCTCCTACCGGAACCCTGTGTTTCTCGATAGCCTTTACCGTACCGCTCACGGTAGCATAGATATTTGCAGAGACAAAGCCTCCCGCCTCTGCGATGAGCTGACCCGTCTTTACCCTGTCTCCCACCTGGACAACAGGCTTGGCCGGTGCTCCGATATGCTGGGAAACGGGATAAACAAGATCTCCTTTCGGAAGCACATCTCTAATTGGTTTTTCCTTTGAAATGTCTTTATTGTCCCGTGCTCCGGGATGTATGCCGCCATCAAAGGTAAACCTGGGTCTTAACTGTGACATCCTCATCCTTCCTTCCTTAAAGATTTTTGTTATCAGTACTCTCCTGATGACATCATAAACATACTAAGATATAATAACAAATATGAAAAAAATTGACAATGATTTGTGCACTATTTCCAATGAATCCTTTTACAAAAAAATAGCAGGCAGCAAGGGTGTTTTCATCGACATCGAAACAACGGGACTAAGCAGGGAAAACTGCTGCATATATCTTGTCGGCATCCTTTATCCCGTGAATACCGGGAATACTATGCATTTCACCCTGTCCCTTTTATTTGCCGAGGCTCCCGGGGAGGAGGAAAGGCTCCTTATGGAATTATCGGGGCTCCTCGGTAACTCCTCCTACAGTCTCATAAGCTTTAACGGCAGGCACTTTGACCTGCCATTTTTGCTTAAACGCTATGAAAGATATGCCCTGACTCCTCCGGACTGTCTTACCGCCGGGACGGATACGGATATCTACGCTGAAGTCCGCCCCTTCCGCCGTTCCTTTGGTATGAGCTCCCTTAACCAGAAATCCGTTGAGAGGATGCTCGGGATCTGCCGCGAGGATAAATACAGCGGAAAAGAGCTTATATCCGTATACCTGGAATATGTTAAAACAGGGGATCCAGGGCTTGAAAAGCTGCTCCTTACCCATAACAGGGATGATGTGCTCGGAATGACGGAGATCCTCCCGGTCCTCACCTACACCCGTATATTCAATTCCGGAGAAGAGGACGCTGCCCCGAAGATAAAAAGCGCCGTCCGGGAAAGCCACTTAGGCTTCGACAGGAATGAATCGGCAGAATTCGTTATAAGCTTTTTCCTTCCGGATGCCGTGCCAAAGCCCCATCTCTTCCATAACTTAAGGCTGTTTCTCGAAGCGTCCGGTGACACGGGTATCCTAAGGATCCCCCTCTATGAAGGTGAATTAAAGCATTTCTTCCCGAATTACAGGGATTACCTCTACATTCCCTCCGAGGACAGGGTTATCTTAAGGGAGCTCGGCTCCCTTATGAAGGAAACGGAATATGAAAAAGCATCCCCGTTAAACTGCTGCATAAAGACCCGGGGGCTCTTCCTTCCCCTTCCCGGGAATTTCAGCTTTCCGGACGAAGTCAGCTATAAGCAGGAACCCAAAAGCAAAACGGAATACGTTCTTTTAAGCGATGAAATAATGAATTCTCCCTTACTCCCCGAATATCTGAAAACAGCTCTTAAAACCTGGTTCAGGTAAATGAAGATGTAACTATTCAGAGCAGTCACTTGCGGAACCGCAGGTGACGTATGAAAACCCCGGCAAGCAGATTAAGCCAGTACAATGAAAAGACGCACTCCAAAACAGAGTGCGCCTGACATCTTAAAATCATTCAGAGCCTTTGTGATCCGGAACGGATATCTCCCGATAAAGGATCCTCAGGCCTTCTCGTAGAAGAAGGAATTTCTCCGCTCGTAGCCCATTTCCTTATAGTTCATGATCTGCTCCGTGCTTCCGATGAAGAGGATACCGCCCTTCTTTAAGGATGCCGAAAACTTCCTGAAGACCTCGTCCTTGGCTTCCTCGGTGAAATAGATCAGCACATTCCTGCAGACTATAAGATCCTGATTTGTCGGAAACGGATCCTTTAAGAGATTATGCTCCTTAAATTCAACCTGCTTCTTTATCTCGTCATGGATCTGGAAGGAGGGACCAACCTTGTCAAAGTACTTGTTCTTCATCTCCGCAGGCACACCTGCCAGAGACTTGGCATTGTAAAGCCCCACCTTTGCCTTCGCCATAACGGTCTTATCAAGATCCGTGGCATTTATCTTGATCTGGTTCAGCGGCAGATGCTTTGAAAAAGCCATAACAAGCGAATAGGGCTCGTCACCTGTGGAACAGGCGGCGCTCCATATCTTCAGGTTCTTTCCGAACTTCTTGATAAGCTCGGGAATGAACTCCTTGTCCATAAGATCCCACTGATCGGGATTGCGGTAAAATTCGGACACATTAATGGTTATATAGTTTACAAATTCATCAAAAAGCTTCGTGTCCTTTTTCAATCCGTCCGCATATGAAGGATAGTCCTTGAAGCTGTTCCGCTCGATAAGAGTATCTATGCGGCGCCTCATCTGCTTTTCCTTGTAAGAGGAAAGATCGATCTTCGTAAGAGCAAATATAGCCTTCTTAAACTGTTCGTAATCTCCCGATACCATAAAAGTTTCCCCCTTTACAGACCTTTATCACTCCTCAGCCGGAGCTTCCTCTACGGCTTCCTCTGCCGCAGGAGTCTCCTCTGCATCTAAGGAAGCACTTCCCGCCTCGTCATCGGCAGGACCGGAAAGAGCCTTTATTGAAAGAGAGATCTTGTGATCTCCTTCGTTGAAGTCAACCACCTTTGCCTCGACCTCCTGTCCGCTCTTTAATACGTCGGAGGGCTTTTCGACATGATCCCTTGATATCTGGGATACATGAAGGAGCGCATCAATACCGGGCTCCAGCTCGATGAATGCGCCGAAGTCGGTCATACGTGCAACTCTTCCCTTTACAATGGTTCCGACCGCATACTTCGAAGCCGCATCGATCCAGGGGTTCTCATCCGGGAACTTAAGTGAAAGAGCGATCTTTGTGCCCTGGATGTCCTTGATGAATACCCTTAAGGTCTCACCAACCTTGAACACCTTCTTCGGACTTTCCACATGCCCCCAGGACATTTCGGAAATATGAAGGAGACCGTCGATATCCCCAAGGTCAACAAAAGCACCGAAGTCGGTAACATTCTTTACCTGACCCTCGATGATATCGCCTACATGAAGCTTCTCAAGAAGCTCCTTCTGTCTCTCGGCCATTCTGGACACAAGCAGGCACTTCCTGTCGCCGATAACCCTTCTTCTTCTGGGATTGAACTCAGTGATCATGAACTCGATTTCCTGACCATTATACTTATTCAGATCCTTCTCATAGGTATCGGAAACAAGAGACGCGGGAATGAATACCCTTGCGCCCTCATAGACAACGGATAAGCCTCCGTCCAGAACCTTCACAACCCTGGCTGTAAGAACCTCTTTATTATTGAAAGCTTCCTCAAGCTTCTTATTTCCCCTGTCGGCTGCCAGTCTCTTGTAGGTAAGAAGAACCTGCTCGTCTCCTGCCTTGCCCTTGAGAACCTTGGCCTCCATCTCGTCGCCCTCTTTGACGACTGTGGTAAGATCCAGGGAATTGTCATTGGAGTATTCACTCCTTGTTATGATGCCGTCACCCTTCGCGCCGATATTCAGCACTATCTCATCAGGCTTAACGGTTATAACCTTTCCCTTTACGATCTCCCCCGGTCTGATGTTTGAATCGTGTTCCAGCGACTCATTAAACAACTGTTCAAAAGTCTGTTCCTCTGACATGTTTTTGAACCTCCTCAATAATATAATTCGGGGTGGACGCCCCTGCTGTGATACCAATGCATTTCACACCTTTAAGAGACTCATTGACCAAGTCATCCACCGTCTGAATGAACCTTGTGTCAGCACATCGTTCAGAACAGATCTCGTACAACTTCCTCGTGTTGGAGCTATTCTTTCCTCCTATCACGATCATGGCATCCACCTGGGATGCGATCTCCAAAGCTTCAGTCTGCCGCTGCTCCGTGGCATTGCAGATTGTGTTCACAGTATGGACATCATAACATTTTTTCTTTAGTATTTCAACAATATTATTGAATTTATGCAAATTAAAGGTGGTCTGGGCAACAACGGATACGCTTTTCCCGCTTTCCGGCAGGAATTCCTCCGCCTCCTTCTCGGTCTGTATGCAGCTCACGCTGTCTCCGGCAAAGCCGATTATCCCCTTTACCTCCGGGTGCTCGCTGCTCCCGACGATCACGATCTGACGGCCCTTTTTACTTTCCTCCGACACGATATTATGTATCTTTAGCACAAAGGGGCAGGTGGCATCGACGACCCTTATCCCCTTCTTCGTTTCAAGTATTTCATATATATCCTTTGAAACACCGTGGGATCTGATAATAACCGTGCCCTCCTCTATCCCATTAAGCTCTTCTTTGGAATTCAGTACGGTCACTCCCTTTTTTTCGAGATCCTTAACGACAAGCTCATTATGGATGATCTCACCGTAGGTATATATCCTGCCGCCCTTTTCTATCTCCTCATAAACCGTATCAACGGCCTTTTTCACGCCGAAGCAGAAGCCTGCGGACTTTGCAGTGATAACCTTCATTTTATCAGCCCTATGATCTTATCCGCCACCTCATCGATGGTCATGTCCGATGTGTCGATAAGGACCGCGTCCTCCGCCTGCTTTAAGGGCGACTCCTCCCGGGTCATGTCCCTTTTGTCCCTTTCCCTTATCTCCTTCTCTATCTCCTCGAGATCCGCACTTTCTCCCTTTGCAAGAAACTCGTCATACCTTCTTCTCGCCCTTACCCAGGAGGACGCGGTCAGATAGATCTTCAGGTTCGCATTGGGCAGTACCTTGGTGCCGATATCCCTTCCGTCCATCACCACATCCTGCATAAGAGCGAGCTCCTGCTGAAGGCTCACAAGCTTCCTTCTGACCTCAGGCACAACAGAGGTCTTTGAGGCAGCTTTACTTACCTCCTCGGTCCTTATAAGGGCGTTTACGTTCTCACCGTTTAAGAATACGCACTGTACACCGTCCTCATACCTTATCGTGATCTCCGCTTCGGCGCATTTTTCCGCGATCCTGCCTGTATCCTTAAGATCCACCTTCTCCCTCAGCATAAATAAGGCCATCGCACGGTACATAGCCCCCGTATCGACGTAGATCATATTCTTTTTTTCGGCGATCATTTTAGCGATCGTGCTCTTTCCCGCTCCCGCAGGGCCGTCGATCGCGATATCATATCCCATGGCTTTTCTCCTTTCCGGGGTCTCTCTGTTCAGAAGGATACCACTCCGCTGTAGTCCCCGTTAAACGTAATCTTCCTGCTCTTCATATCAGCGGAATAATACTTTTCCTTTATCTTCTCATCCCGATCAAGGTCCCTTACAGACTTTACATCCGTTTTCTTCTTATTTAGCTTTACCTTCACGTCCCCTTTCTCCACCTTTTTCGGGTCTATGGTATAGCTTATAACCATCTTCTTCACACCGCTGTCATAAACATCCGTTTTTTTCTTGAATTTTACGGTAGCAGTCATTATGCCGGCATGGATATTATCCTTGTAGGAGATCTGATAATCCCGCCTGTTATAGAGATATGTCCCGTTAATAATTATGGAGCTTACCCCGGGTCTTATCTTCGATCCGGAGTATACCGCAATGCTCCTGTCTCCCGTTCTCGGCTTCAATTCACCCTCCGCATTTTTTGCGGCGGCGGCTGCCTCGGCATCAATGCCGAAGTTCAGGACTCTATTGATATTATCACCCTTTCCCTTAAGTCTTTCCGTAAGCTTTGTGACGACTTCCCCGGTGGCTCCTCCCTCCTCAAGGTAATCAAGCGCCGCCTCGTGATAGTCCGTATCCGGGAGCTCGGAATTGGATTCCGCGTCCGCAAGGGCTCTGTATATCTCCTTAAGATACTTGTCCTTCGTGTAATCATATTCCTCGGAATCCGAGCTGTACATATAGAAATTCTTGTATGTTTTGAGGTAATCGTCCGATATTTCCCTTGTTGACGCTCCCATTAGAGCTTCAAGGAGCGCCGACATAAGCCCGGTCCTGTCCTTGCCCTCGGTGCAGTGTATGAGATAAGGTCCCTCATGCTCTGACATGAATTTCGCGGCATCAGCCATACCCTTCTTAAAGCTGTCACTCCCAAATTCATAATTAAGATCCAGGGTGATCACGCTGCCCTCTTCGAGAAGCTTTTTATAATAAGTATTCCCGCTTTTCTCTATGTATTTTTCCGCTTCCTTCCGGCTGTCCGAAAGATTGATGACGGTCTTAATGCCTGCCTTTTCAACCTGTTTCGCTGCGTATTCCGACCTTCCTATGGCATCGTTTATGGGGCTGCTGCTCCTATATAGGACCCCGCTTCCTATCGTTCCGCCGGTAACCTCACGGAAATTCGCATATTTTTTCCCGGAGGAATAATCATCCCTGTCGTTACTGCGCTCCGGGTTCCTCATATTGTACTGCTCCAAATATGCTCCCTTTTCATGGAGATATACCTTCACCTTTACCCCGGCACCGTTCTTTCCGTTCCAATCCTCCCAGATGAGCTTTCCGTCACTTCCCGTTTCGGAGTAAAGAAGATCCTCATCCTCCGCAAAACAGCCCTTTGCGGTTGAAAGCGATGCGGTTTTTCCATCCATTATCATCGCACATTCGTCCGGCTCCGAATCGGAATCGCTGGTAAAATACGGCATCTTTTCGGAGTAATCGTAGGTCTTTATCACGACCTTAACCTCGTCCCCTATCGAAAAGCCCGCTTCCTCAAGCTTTTCCTCCGTAAGCCCCAGTACGATGTCTCCCTCGTTGGTTATCTTCATGATCCTGGTTTCAAGGTAAATACTGTCCTTTTCATAGCTCTCCTCCTCGTCTGCAAAAACGCAGGCTGAAAAGAGGAGGGAAAAAGCCGTGAAAAAGGCTGTGAATATTGAAATATGTTTTTTGATCTTTATCATTGTTTTTTCCTTTATTGTGATCTGTCTGATGTCATTTTGAGGGCAAGTATCGAAGCGCTCAGCACTTCAGTGCCCCGCAGGAATATGCCTCGCGGCGGCTGCGGCCGTGGACCAGGCAAGCTGCAGGTTAAATCCCCCCGTCATTGAATCTATGTCCAGTACTTCCCCGATAAAATAAAGCCCCTTAACCTTTTTCGACTCCATGGAGGAAGGATCGATCTCCTTAACCGAAACACCGCCCTTTGTTATGACCGCCTCATCAAATCCCCGTAGTCCTTCGATATTCACCCTGAAATCCTTGATAAGAGCCGCAAAGTCCCGGCGTTCATCTTTTCTTATATCGGCGCATTTTGTAAAAGACTTTATACCGGAGCGCTCTGCCATTACCGGTATCAGCTTTGACGGAAAAAGAGAGGAAAGGGAATTCTTAAATTCCTTATTCCTGTTTTCGTCGAATATCCTTATAAGCCTCTTATCAAGTTCTTCTATGCTTACAACACTTTTAAGGTCAATATGGAGTTCAAGAGGTCTCTCAAAAAACTCCGGCTTAACTGCTGCGGAAGCAGACAGTATAACGGGACCGCTTACACCGAAATGTGTAAAGAGGAGCTCTCCGAAATCGCTGTAAAGCTTCTTTTTTCCGTCCTTAAGCACTATGGATACATTCCTTAAGGACAGCCCCTGAAGAGAGCGCACATCCCGATCCGGAGAGTTTAAGGGAACGAGGGAAGGGGACTGGGCTTTAACATCCATCCCTGCGGAAACCGCAAATCTGTAGCCGTCTCCGGTGGAGCCTGTGGATGGATATGATCTTCCGCCTGTGGCTACCACCACCCTGTCGGAGTAGATCTTTTCCCCCTTTGACAACAGGACCCCTGTTATTTCCGGATCTTCCCCTCCGCGGATAAGGAGCCTTGAAACTGCTGTATTAAGCCTAAGATCGGCGCCGCCTTTCTTTAGCTCATTACATAAGACCTTTATCACATCGGATGAATGGTCGGATTCGGGGAAAACCCTGCTGCCCCGTTCCACTTTGGTCCTAAGTCCAAGGGAATTAAAAAAATCCACGGTATCATAGGGCGTAAAGGCATTCAGTGCCGAATACATAAACTTTTTATTTGACTGTATGGAGGAAAGATGTTCTTCGACGTCGGAATAATTGGTGAGATTGCATCTGCCTTTTCCGGTAATGAAAAGCTTTTTCCCGCACTTTTCATTTTTTTCGATCAATGTCACCCTGTGTCCGCTTTTAAGAAGCTGCACCGCACACATAAGTCCGGATGCTCCGGCGCCGATAATGATGATATTACTCATAAGAAGAACCGGTGTATTTTGTCACCGGATATTCGCGTATCTTGTTTTCATCTATGAAATTGATCTCGTCCGAATTATAGACCTGATACTCTTCCCAGGTGTCCTCGAGGAGCTTCATATGCTCCACCACCTCATCGGTCTTCTTCATGCATAGCTGGACAACCAGTGCATTTATAAGTGAAAGCGGCGCGGCAAGCGAGTCCACAATCGAAATACTGTCGCTCTTTGCAAGGAGATTGCAGGAGGAATACAGTGTCAGCGGGGAACGGTTGCTGTCGGTTATGGAGATCAGATGTGCATTTCTGGAATTGGCGAATTCCATTGCCTTGATGGTACGCATGGAATACCGGGGAAAGTCTATGCCGATAAGGACATCCCTCTCCTTTATCCTGATGATCTGCTCAAAGACCTCTGTCAGGCTGTTGGTGGAGACCAGGTGTACCTTTCCGAACATGGTATTAAGGTAAAATGAAAGGAAGCCGGCAAGAGGTGCACAGCTCCTTATTCCCAGGACATATATGTTTTCCGAATTTATAATGGTGTCCACGGCCATTTCAAAGGCCTTCGTATCCACCCTGGACATGGTGTCCGAGATCCTGTCGATATCCGACTGAAGCACCGAATTGATTATCTCGGAATCGCTTCTGTTGCCGTAGACTTCGCCCATACGGTCGATGCGGTTAAGCTTATGGCGGACAACATCCGAAAGCGCTTCCTGAAATTCCGGAAAACCTTCATAACCCACGGCGGATGCAAACCTTACCACCGTGGATTCACTTACGCCCGCCTTTTTTCCGAGCTTTGCGGCGGTTAAAAAAGCCGCTTCGTCCGTATTATCGGTTATAAACCTCACAAGGGCCTTCTGCCCCTTTGAAAGCTTCGGAAAATCCTCATTTAAGTGGGCGATAAGACCTTTATTCTCCATAGATCTTTCCAAACATATCCTCTAAAAGGCTGACCGTTTCCTTTTCGGAAATGTCAAATTCATTTCTTATCATCATACAGGCCGTGCCGTGTATGACCAGCCACACCTTCATAAATACAGACTCATAGTCTGAGGGCTCCACGCCCTGTATGCGCTTAAGCTCCTTAATGACATAGTTCTTCGATCCGCCGTTGACAAGATCATAGCTACTCTTATTCAGCTTATTCTCATTCAGGAACAAAAGCCTGAAAAGATTGGCTTCATTCTTTGCAAAGGAGATATACGTCATCCCGAAATTAACAAAAGGTATGACCGAAAAATTGCTCTCAAGCTCGAAATATCCGCCGAAATACTCGGCGCATCTCAAAAACAGGTCATTCTCCATTTCACCCATATTCCTGTATATCCTGAAAATGGGCTGCGTACTGCATCCTGCTCTCTCTGCCAGGTGTCTTGCGGATAACTCTTCTATCCCCTTCTCCCTTACGAGGTCAAAAGCCGCATCAATGAGCATATCCCTGGTGACGCTCTGTTTCCTTGGCATAACTACCCTCCCATACGGCAGCAAAAAGCCGCCTTGATCTATCTTGAAAACACTTGATATTTTATCTTAAGTGCCGCCTAATATCAAGGGCTTTTTAAAAGAATATGTAACTATTCAGTACAGCCCGAAGCACCTGCTGCTGAGGGCGTATGAAAAACTTGGCATTTTGGCATATTACTAAACAAACCGCATCCTCCGGAAACGCGGAGAATGCGGTGATTTTCAGTGATGCTCCTTATCCTTTCCTATACCGGATAGGCTCCGTTCTCCTTATCGGCCTTTGAAAGATCAACACCCTCCTGTTGGGCCTTCCTGTACTTGAAGAAGTCTGTGGCAACCTGCGGGAACAGAGCGTATGAAAGCACATCCTCGTCCTGCTGTATCCACTGTGCACATTCCTCCCTGTACTTTGGAAGCTGCGGCTCGAGATGATCCGCGGGCCTGTCTGTAATAGGAGTCTCCCCGGGAATGATCTTTGCAACGACCTCCGGATTCATAGGCTTAACGGTCTGGCCGTACATACCGCGGCAGAGATCCTTCGTCTGTCCGGTGGAAACCTTGTATCTCTCACCCATAAGCACATTCATAACTGCCTGGGTTCCGACGATCTGTGAAGAAGGCGTAACAAGAGGCGGCTCTCCAAGATCCTTACGTACTCTGGGAACCTCCTCCAGAACCTCCGTAAGCTTGTCCTCCTTACCCTGCTCTCCGAGCTGCTTTATCATATTTGAAAGCATTCCGCCGGGAACCTGGTATCTTAAGGTATTGATGTTTACACCCATAACCTTGGGATTTAAGAGTCCGCTCTTTAAGCACTCTTCCCTGTAGGGCTCGAAGTGCTTTCCAACCTCGATGACCTTTTCGAGATCCATACCCGTATCGTATCCGCTGCTCTCGAGAGCCTTGACCATAACCTCGGTTGCAGGCTGGCTGGTACCCATTGAAAAAGGTGAGGCGGCACAGTCTATAACGTCAACTCCTGCTTCCACAGCCTTCAGATAGGTCATTGATGCCATACCTGAGGTATAGTGGGTATGAAGCT